>JAPYUM010000131.1:7473-9741 GCA_029940535.1 Vicinamibacterales bacterium | reverse complement strand
ATGCGGAGGGAAACGACGAATGGCTCCTAAGCATCTTGCCCTGCCACCGCGGCCGGCGGGCCGCTCGATCACTCACGCGACACACAGGGAGGCCTGTCCTAACCGGCGAGGTAACCGGCGAGGTGCTCGATCACGTCGCGCGCATCGTCCTCGGCGCCGCAAATAAAGCTGGATTTGCGACGCCGGAGCACCGGGAGACCGATAGCGTAGAGACCCGGGGCGTCGACCACGCCGCCATCGTGGCGCAAGCGTCCCTTGTGATCGAGCACCGGCACATCGAGCCAGCTGTAGTCCGGGCGAAACCCAGTCGCCCACACGATGGTGCTGATCTTGCCGCTGGTCAGATCCAGTTCGAGCCGTGACGACGCTGGCACGCGCGTCGTCTCGAATCGCTCGGGAGGCCGGGTGTCCGCATCGCCGCCGTGATCGCGCGCCCACTCGTCGAATGTGTCGAGCAGTCGGTTCATCTTGAGGTCAGCCAGGGCGAACTGATTGCGCAGCCCTCCCGAGAAGAGCGCTTTGCCATCTCGGATCGCACCCCATCGGCCCACCAACTCCACCCCGGCGTCGGTCAGGGCGTTGAGATCCAGCGTCGTGTGTTCGGGGGTGCCGACCAGTTGCGGCGATGGTAGACCACGGGCGCGTGTGAGATCGTCGATTTCGTCGTAGCGCTCGTTCCAGACGCCGGAGGCGTCCATCCACCACAAGATATCGCGGCCGCGATAGGTCCTCGGGAGCCGCACGTGCTCACCCACCGAGAGCGTCACGCGTCGACCGGAGCGGTGAATCTCGTCGGCCAGCTGCACGCCAGTCGCCGAGGCGCCGACGACGAGCACCCCGCCGTTCGATAGCTGATCGGGCTCGCGGTAGTCCATCGTCGTGAGGCACGTGATGGACGCGGGCACGGACTGACGTAGCGGCGGCACATTTGGCACGTTGCAAGCGCCGCTCGCCAAGACCACAGACCGACAGCCCAGGTCGCCCTGATCGGTCGCCACGTGGTAGCCGCCGTCGGTCTGCCGCACCGAGGTGACCGTCGTGTGGGTCCGCACCGGCGCCTCGGCGGCGACGGCAAAGTCGGAGATGAACTCGACCACCTCCGCCGCCGTCATGAAGCCGTCCGGGTCGGCGCCTTCATACCGATGCCCGGGTAGTCGGGTCTGCCAGTTGGGCGTCAGGAGCCGCAGAGAGTTCCACCGCTCCCGACGCCACGAGTTGGCGACCTCTCCCCGTTCCAAGACGATGTGGTCGATCGCCCGTTCGGCGAGACACCGGCTCGTCGCGAGCCCGGCGTGACCGGCCCCGATGACGACGGTGGTGACCTGTTCGATGACTCGTCTCCCGACCGCTATGCCGCGGTGGTCTTGTTGACCGCGACGGTCACGTTGGTGGGGTTCGTCACCACGTCATACACGGCCGAGCGCTTCTGCGACTGCGCCACGAGCGCCTCGATGTCCTCTTGTGACGCGTCCGCATCGATGTCGAAGCTGACCTTGATATCGTCGTACCCATTGCGCACGTCACTGTCGATACCGAGGATGCCCTGGATATCCATGTCGCCCTCGAGCTTCGCCTCGACCGAATTGAGCTGGATGCCTCGATGCTGCGCGACCGATGCGACCCCGGCCGTCAAGCAGCTGGCCAGACCAACGAGCACAAGTTCGATGGGCGTTGCGCCAAGATCCTCTGAGGCGAAGATCTCGGGGTGGTCGACGTCGAACGAGAATTCTGTCTTGTGGTTCTGCTCTTCACCCAGACCGTGAAAGCCCTGAACAGACGACGTGCTGTGCGTGCCGTTCCGCCACTTGCAGGAGGCCCGCCACTTGAATTTGGCGGCCGCGGGCGCATCGGTCAGCGCCGCCCGCGCGGCCAGCAGTGCGTCGACGTTGACTCCATTGTTCACGGCGGATTCGCCCATGGTGCTCTCCTTGTGATGTGACGGATGATTGTCTGAATCGGGACGGGCCCTTCAAGACCAGAAAGCATACAACGGGATGAAGCGCCGTTGCAGCGATATGATCGCCCGATGACAGCGCCGCCGCCAGAGGCCGCCGCCGGCTCCCTCGGCACGATCGAGACACGATTCCTCGAGTTGCCTCGGCCGCTGCGGCTCGACTGCGGTCGCGAGTTGCCCCGGGTCCGTGTCGCCTACGAGACGTACGGGAGGCTGTCACCCGCGCGCGACAACGTCATCCTGGTGTGCCACGCCTTGAGCGGTGACGCGCACGCGGCGGGATACACCGCAGCTCAGGACGCCGGGAACACGCG
>JAPYUM010000131.1:4581-7373 GCA_029940535.1 Vicinamibacterales bacterium | reverse complement strand
CGCGACTGTTCGCCGTCGCTGGCGGATCGCTGGGCGGGATGCAGGCACTCGAGTGGGCCGTGCAGCATCCCGACCAGGTCGACGCGATCATCCCGATTGCGAGCACCCATGCGCTGCATCCCCAAGGGGTCGCGTGGAACGCCATTGCCCGCAACGCGATCACGGCGGACCCGGACTGGCAGGGCGGGAACTACTACGGGACGGGGCGAGCACCGACCGCGGGGATGGGGGTGGCCCGGATGGTGGGACACGTCACCTACCTGTCGGCGACATCGGTCAGGAACAAGTTCGGCCGGCGGCTCCAGGCCGCTGAGAATATCCGCTACACCCTCACGTCCCCCGAATTTGAGGTCGAGAGCTATCTCAGACACCAGGCGGACACGTTCGTGAAGCGCTTCGACGCCAACACCTATCTGTATACTTCGCGGGCACTGTCGTACTTCGATCTGGCCCGGCAGTATGGGGCGGGCCAGCTCTCGCGCGCCGTCAACGCCGTGTCCGCGCGCACGCTGCTCATCGCGTTCAGCTCCGACTGGCTCTATCCTCCCGAGGGCTCCGCCGAGCTGGCGGACGCGCTTCGGGCGGCCGGGAAAGACGTCGAGTTCCACATCATCGATGCCCCCTATGGGCACGACTGTTTCCTACTGGAGGAGGCACGCCAGACACCCCTGATTCGGGCGTTCCTGGAGCACTAGTGCCCTAGGCGCACAGCACTGTAGGAGGTCACCAGACATGGAGGAGTCTCGTCGGTTCGGGTTCGAGACCCGGCAAGTGCATGCGGGTCAACGTCCCGATCCCAACACTGGGGCACGCGCGGTCCCCATCTTTCAGACGACCAGCTACGTGTTCGAGGATCCGGAGTCAGCGGCCGCCTACTTCAACCTGCAGGAGTACGGAAACACCTACTCACGGATCATGAATCCGACGGTGGCTGTGTTCGAAGAGCGCGTGGCAAGTCTCGAGGGTGGCATCGGCGCCGTAGCATTCGCCAGCGGCATCGCGGCGCAGGCGGCCGCGTTGTTCACGATGCTCTCACCCGGCGACCACGTCGTGTCGTCGTCGGCTCTCTATGGCGGCACGGTCAATCAGCTCAAGCACCTGCTGGGCAAGATGTCGGTCGAGCTGACGTGGGTCGACCCCGATGACCCGGATGCCTGGAAGGCGGCCGTGCGCGAGAATACCAAGGCGTTCTTTGGCGAGACCATCGGCAATCCCGGCGGGAACGTGCTGGACATCGAAACCGTGGCCGCCATCGCGCACGCGCACGACCTGCCGCTGCTCGTCGACAACACCTTTGCCACGCCGTTTCTCTGCCGACCGCTGGAGTGGGGTGCGGACATCGTCCTGCACTCCGCCACGAAGTTCATCGGCGGTCACGGCACGAGCATCGGCGGCGTCGTGGTCGAGTCCGGTGAATTCAACTGGTCCAATGGCCGCTTTCCGGTGGTCGCTGACCCGTCCCCCGCCTACCATGGGCTCGAATTTCACGGCACGTTCGGCTCGCACGGCTTCCTGATGAAGGTGCGGGCCGAAACACTGCGCGACCTCGGCGCCGCGATGAGTCCATTCAACGCGTTCCTGTTCCTGCAAGGGCTCGAGACGCTGTCGCTCCGAATGACGCGTCATGTCGACAACGCCGCCGCCGTCGCCCGGTACCTCGAGTCACACGAACTCGCGTCAAACGTGACGTATCCGGGGCTGCCGACGAGCCGATACCGACCACTCGTCGAGAAGTATTTGCCGGCCGGCGCGAGCGCGGTGTTCTCATTCGACTGCCATGGCGGCCGCCGAGCGGGACAGGATTTCATTCGAGGGGTCACACTATGGTCGCATCTGGCCAACGTCGGCGACGCCAAGAGTCTGATCATCCATCCGGCCAGCACCACCCATCGTCAGCTCAGTGACGACGAGCTCGACGCCGCCGGCGTAGGACCGGGCACCATCAGGTTGTCGGTCGGTATCGAAGAGATCGACGACCTGATCTGGGATCTCGAGCAGGGCTTCGCCCGGGCCGCAGCATCAACCGCCTCCGAGGGGTCAGCCACATGAATCCACCGTTTGACGTCACCCGGTATCAGGACCCGGCGACGATTCAACGCGTCCTGCACACGGCCAAGACCATTGCCATCGTTGGGCTGTCGAAGAACCCACTGCGTGCCAGCTACTTTGTCGGCTTCTACTGCAGTCGCCATGGCTACCGCGTCATCCCGGTCAATCCACGCGAGTCAACCATCCTCGGGCAGTCGAGCTATGGGTCCCTCGCCGACGTGCCTGATCCGATCGACCTCGTCGCCGTCTTTCGCGCGCCGGACGCGGTGCCCGAGATTGCCAGGGAGGCGGTGGCGGTTGGCGCCAAGACCCTCTGGTGTCAGTTCGGCGTTGTCAACGAAGAGGGTGGGCGGATCGCGGAAGATGGCGGGCTGTCGGTGGTGATGGACCGCTGCGTCAAGATCGAGCACGCCCGATACGAAGGACGCATGCACTGGCTGGGCTACAACACCCACCGCATTACGTCGGTGCGCGGCGGTCTGCAGTAATGCGGGGGAATCACCCCGCGCTACCAAGCCGCCTCGCCCGTCATCAGACGATCATTAACATACCAACCGTAGGGCCTAATGCGCCCTTCGTGATCCCATGCGCGCATCCACCATCAGCTACCGAGTTGCCGATTTTCTAAAGCAGCACCCGCCGTTCGATGTCCTAGACGAAGCGGTCCTGCTCGACCTGGCCAGCCACGGTCGCGTGAAGATGCACGAGCGCGGAGAACGCCTGGTCTGGGAAGGGCGCGAGCC
>JAPYUM010000131.1:0-4481 GCA_029940535.1 Vicinamibacterales bacterium | reverse complement strand
GCGCGAGCCGCGACGGACGTAGTGCTCTACTGTCTACTCGCCGACGATGTCGAGCGGCTCATCGACACGCACAAGGAGGTCGCTCGCTATCTCGAAGCCAGCGCGTCGGTGCGCGGGCGCGGCCCATCCGATGACCAGAAGGACGAAACACGTGAGCGTCTCCGCCGAGCCTGGGTCGACGAGACCGGTCCGGCTGAGGCGGTCACACGCCGACGGCTGCTGACGTGCTCGCCCGATGGCACCATCCAGTCGGCGGCCGAGCAGATGGCCCGGGCGACGTGCGACTCGGTCGTGGTGACCGACCCGCAAGGACTGGCTCTGGGGCTGCTGACGACCGACATGCTTCGGGACCGGGTGGCAACCGCGCAGGTGTCACCCGATGCGCCCGTGGCCGCGATCATGGGTCCGGTCCCGGTGACGGCGCCTCGTCGGTCGCGGACTTCAGGCTACTGGGCCCGCTTGCCGGACCAACGCGGTCTTCGTGCTCTCGCGCGCACCGTTCCGCAGCGTTACCGCGGTTCCTCGACGCCGAGTTCCAGCGGCGCGTAGTAGTCCTTGTCACCCAGGGCGCCACGCTTTGCCCGGTACTGTGGCCCGCCAAGTCCCTCCGTCAGATTCCAATCCTGCCGGTGGAAGTTCCAGCTGTCAGGCGACAGCGCCTGGGCGCGCTCCCAATAGGTCCTGGCGAGCGCTTCGTCACGCTCGTAGAAATACACACCAAGCTTGAAGGTCGGCTCAGCCAACGCCTCGTCAGACGTCCGCCGACGGATCTTCCTCACCACCTGCTCCTGCGACCAGACATACGGACTGTCGGGTCCGTTGGTGACCCAGTCGACCACTGCCGGTCGGTACTCGTCGGTGCCGAACGACGCCTGGCCAAGTGAGATGACCTGCGAGTAGGTACCCTCGTTGAGGCGGACCACTCGCCCCTCCTCATCGATCCACGCGGCGGAGGGCACATTGACGAAGTTGTACAACGAGCTCACGCGATGGGTCGTATCGATGAGCGCCGTGTAGGTGGGGTTGGCGGCGTCATACCACTCACCAGCGGCAGCCTCCCCCAGGGTGTCCTCGGCCACCGTGATGATCTCGAAGTTCTGGTCCTTCAATTCGTCGTAGACGTCCTGCCACCCGGGCAGGTCATAACGGCACCCTCACCAGGACGCCCAGGTAACGAGCAAGACCTTTTTTCCGCGGAAGTCCGACAGCCGAACGAGCTCGCCCTTGCGGTTGGGCAGTTCAAAGTCAGGCGCCATCGCCGAGCGGAGAAACCTGGTTCTCGTCACCGGGATCTCTCCGAAGCTCCAGACCCGGTGGTCGTGGTCGGCGGTGTACGCCTGTTCGAGCCGCCGAGCGAGCGCCGTCACGTTGAACCATGCCTGTCCCGCACGGGTGACGAACATGTCGCTATCCCGATCTTGCAGGACCGGCACGCAGAGTTCTTCGAGGCACGCGCCCTCCGGTTTCAGTTCGAAGCCGTTGACACGTGGCAGGTCCGCCGGGACCACCCACAGGTCGTTCGGATCGGCCAGCGTCCGCTCCACCTCGATGACCTGGTCGTCGTAGAGCACGGTCACGGGTTCGGCGGAAGCCCGAGACGCCGTCAGGACGGCGATGGCCACGCCCCCGAGCGCGGCGGCCACGATCATCGGTGTACGTCGTTGCATGTCTGTAATTCCTTCGCACCACGGTGTCGTCTCGAAACCCCGACTAGGACTGACCCCCGATGCGGTAGAGGTGATCGTGGCTACGGATGAACAGCGACCCCTCGGCCACGGCCGACGAGGCCAGTGTCACGCCGTCGAGCACGTTGGTCGCGAGCAATTGAAACTCAGTGCCCGGCGTGATCACGGTGGTCTCGCCTTCCTCGCTCTGGAAGTAAATGCGACCATCGGCCCATATGGGTGAGGCTGAGAAATTACCCCCCAGCCGTTGCTGCCAGTGAATCTCGCCCGTGTTCGCGTCCACACAGGTGGCGACGCCGAGGTCGGACACCACATACAGCTCGTCGCCGACGAGCAGCGGCGACGGCGTCAACGGCGCTCCCCGGCGGAGGGTCCAGGCGGTATGCGTGCGGGTGACGTCGCCCTGACCGTCGGCCCGCACCGCGATCAGCGACGGCACCTGGAAGCCGGTCGCGATGTAGACCATGCCGTGCCCATAGACGGGCGCCGGCACGTTGGAGAATCCGTCTCCGTAGGACACCTCCCACAGTTCCTCTCCCGACGCCGGGTCATAGGCGGTGGCCCGGAACGCTCCGATGCTGAAGAGCTGATCGCGGTCGCCCACGCGGATCACCAGTGGCGTCGAATACGCCTGGGAGATCGGTTGGCGCCGGGGCGTACGCCAGCGCTCTTGGCCCGTCGCGGCGTCGAGCGCCACGACATAGGCGGTGTCGTATCCGTCCACGCTCAAGAACAGCTGCCCGTTATGCAGCACGGGCGAGCCGCCATTGCCGTGCTGCGTGACATACGGAAAAGCGGTGGTCCACACGACGTCGCCGCTGGTGGTCACGGCCGCGGTACCGTCGGCGCCGAAGTGCACGTAGACCCGGCCGCCGTCGACGTCGATGACCGGCGTCGGCGAAGCCTGACTGTTCTTCGGGTTGGAGGACGCAGTGTCGGCCACCCGGAACACTTCAACGTTCACCACCTCGTGCCCGGTGTCGACCTCGTAGCCGAGGAGGCGCAGAGACCCCGCGCCCTCGTCGGTCGCGGTCGTCAACCAGACCCGACCGTCGGCCACGACCGGAGACGACCATCCGCGACCGACCACCGGGGTCTTCCACACCACGTTGGAGGACTCGCTCCATTCGACCGGGAGCCCGTGTTCGGATGAGTGCCCCTGACCAGTCGGTCCGCGGAACGCGGGCCAGTCGTCGGCGCGCACAGACGTGCCGAGCAGCGTGACGACCGCGACCGCTAACCAGACCCGGGACATGAACGCTATTGTAGCGGGTGCCTGAACCTTTCAGGATGGCGTGCGTTGATCAATGCAGCACGGCGGAATGCCCTGGCGGTTCTGATGGCATGACTATTTTGATCCACAAAAGTGACGAAGAAACCACACCCGGGCGCGCGACAATGCGCGCCCCGCGGCTGCGGAGTGGGGCGATGGGGCCCCGCGAGCGGCCGCGTGGGGTTCGGGGCGCAGCCCCGACTAAGTAATGCCGCCTGAGTTGCCACTGCTCGTGGAACGTTGCCGCCAGGGCGGCGGGGTGGCGCTGATCGCGGTGGGGTTCATCCTGCTCGCGAACACCCGCTTCGGGATCACGCTGGACTGGATCGAAGAGTGGTGGCCGGTCGCCCCGATTCTGGTCGGCGCCTATCTGCTTACCAAGGCGCTGCAGGAGCGGAAGGCTGCCGAGTCGTACGATGAACCGTATCCGGCCACCGAGTTCCCTGGCGAACCGTTCGGTTCCTGAACCGGGGACCTTTTCTCCCCAACGACCCTCGGCTGATGTCGTACACTGGCGGCAGGTGACCCTGCCCAGACGTATCGCGTGCGCCCTCGCCGTCCTAGCATTGGCGCTCGCCTTCTCGAGCCACGCGCTACTCGCCCATCCCATGGAGGGCACCAACGCCGGGTTCGTGCAGTCGGTCGACGGGCCGGCGCCAGGCCCGTTCCTGTATCTGGGCGCCAAGCACATGGTGACCGGGTACGACCACCTACTGTTTCTGGTAGGCGTGATCTTCTTCTTGTACAGGCTGAAGGACGTGGTGCTCTATGTCAGCCTGTTCACGCTGGGTCACAGTCTCACCCTGCTGATCGGCGTACTCGCCGATGTCAGCGTCAACGCCTACGTCATCGACGCCATTATCGGGCTGTCGGTCGTCTACAAGGGGTTCGAAAACATCAACGGATTCGAACGTCTGTTCCGCGTCAAACCGAATACCCGAATCGCGGTGCTCGTGTTCGGGCTCTTCCACGGTCTCGGGTTGGCCACCAAGCTGCAAGAATTCATGGTGTCGGAGAACGGACTGGTCGCCAACATCCTCAGCTTCAACGTCGGGGTCGAGATTGGTCAGATCCTGGCGTTGCTTGGGGTTGTGGCGCTGCTGAGCTACTGGCGAACGCGGCCCAGCTTTCGCTCCTACAGTTTCGCTGCCAACACCGCACTCATGGTCGGAGGGTTCCTGCTGGCCGGTATTCAGGTCGTCGACTACGTGCTGTTTTCGTAGCGTCGGATCCGAGTCCCCGTAGAATTCGAGAGACATGGCCGAATCCGACACACTGCCGTCCCGGCGGAAGATTCTCATGGCTACAGCGGGGGCCCTGGTCACCGCGGCCGCGCTGCTGTTTGGGGCGATTCTTCCTGCCGAATACGGCATCGATGCGCTCGGCACCGGTCGCGTGCTCGGGCTGCTCGCGTTGGGCCAGTCGCAACCGTTTGCGGCCGAAGACGGCGAGTACCGCACGGACCGCGCGGAGCTCACGCTCTATCCGGCCGAGTGGGTGGAGTACTTCTATCGACTCGACGA
>JAPYUM010000130.1 GCA_029940535.1 Vicinamibacterales bacterium | reverse complement strand
GTCGACGCGGATGACCAGCCGCATCTTGCGGCGGTGCGTTGACTGGCGCGCCGTGGATGGTTGGGTGTGGAAAGCGGTGTAACGGACGAGGTGCATACGGGCAGCAGCAAGGACCTATTCATGCCGTACCGCCTTGTTCACCGATGCTGAAGCGCTAGATAGAGGGTTGTTCGCCCACCACCTCACCCCCGCATTGAACCGCCCTCCGCGTCCGATTAAACTCGTCGGGTCATGACGGACTCTCGCCTTACCACTTTCCTCGACACGTTCGACCCTGATCCGAACACCTGCGGCACGCAGTGGGAACACGTCTGCAAGTGGTTCCTCAAGAACGATCCGCAGTATGGCGAATTCCTGACGGACGTGTGGTTGTGGGACGAATGGCCCGGTCGACAAGGGCGAGAAGTTGGGGTCGATCTCGTCGCGAAAGCGAAAAACGGTGACCACGGACCTCTACTTGCTGGCGCTCGCGACCGCCCACACCGGACGCCTTGCCACTTTCGATACGGCGATTCCTCGCTCGGCGATTCCCACCGCGACGCGCGACAACCTCGTTGTGCCGTAGTGACGTGGTCTGCGCTCGGATCAGACGGTCATGGCTGGTATAGTCGGCCCGAATCTGGCCGTCCTTGACCTGGTATGACGACATGACGCGAGCAGCAATAGCGATATTGATTCTGGTGACTGCGGTGACGCCGGCCACCGCCCAGATCGCCGCCGGAGATCTCCCTGAGCGGTCGGTCGAGTGGCTGCAGGACTACTTGCGGGTCGACACGATCAATCCGCCCGGCAACGAGACCGTCGGGGCGGAGTTTCTTGCCGCCATCCTCGACAACGAGGGGATTCCGTACGACCTGGTGGAGTCGGCGCCCGGCCGGGGCAACATCTGGGCCCGCCTGGAGGGAGGCTCGGAACCGAGCCTGATCCTCCTGCACCATATCGACGTCGTACCGGCCGATCCGAGGTACTGGTCCACCGATCCGCTCTCTGGCGAGATCCGCGACGGTTACATGTACGGGCGGGGCGCGCTCGATACCAAGTCACTCGGTATCATCGAACTAGCTGCCTTCATTGCGCTCCACCGGTCCGGTGTCGAGCTGGGACGGGATGTGATCTACATGGCGACCGCGGACGAAGAGGCCGGGGGGTATTTCGGCGTCGGGTGGCTGGTGGAACATCGGCCCGAGCTCTTCGAGAACGTCGGTTGGGTGATCAACGAGGGCGGCGGCGGAACGGAGGTCGACGGCCAGATTCAGTTCTCGGTGGAAGTCACCCAGAAAGTTCCGTACTGGCTGCGTCTTACGGTACAGGGCACCCCGGGTCACGGGTCACGGCCACAAGAATCGACGTCGGTGACCCGTCTCATCGCGGCGCTGAACCGTCTGCACGAGTATTCGTTCGAACCGCGCGTCGTGCCGGCGGTCGATACCTACTTCAGGCGCTTGGCGGCGGGGCTGGAACCGGCATGGCAGCCTCACTACGCGGACATGGCGACGGCTATCGGCCAGCCGGGTGTGGCCGAGGCGCTGCTTCGCGACAACCCGGGGCACTACGGACTCATCCACAACACCTGTTCCATGACGCGGCTGGGCGGGAGCGACAAGATCAACGTGATTCCCACCGAGGCCTGGGCCGAGCTCGATTGCCGGCTGTTGCCCGACCAGGACCCCGACGAGTTCCTGGCCGAGTTGGGGGAGGTCCTGGGTCAGGAGGTCGGCGTCGAGACGATGATGGGATTCAGTCCCGCGGTGTCGTCCTCGGAGACGGGTCTGTTCCGTTCCATCGAGGAGGTCACCGAAACGCATTTTCCCGGCGCCAACGTCGTGCCGGCGGTGCTTACCGGGTTTACCGACAGCCATTTTCTGCGAGATCTCGATATCGTCGCGTACGGGTACGAACCATTCATCATTCCGAAAGAGGACGCGTCCGGCGTCCATGGCAACGACGAAAGGATCTCTGTCGAGAACATGCGTCAGGGTGTCGTCGTCATGCTGGATCTCGTCGCGCGCTGGGTCGTGGACTGACGCGGCGACGCCGGTGATCACCACGATGGACACGTCGGGCGCGGCGGGCACGGCATTCGAACATCTTGAAGTTCCCACCGGCCGCCTAGCCGGTCGCGGGATGCCACCGGCGCAACAGCAAAAGGCTCCATTTGACTGGAGCCTTCGGATGTTCGTGGATGTTACTGGACTGCTAAGTGGTGGACGCTGCTGAACGGCGCCTCGTAGAGCGCCGACGTCTCCATGACGCCGTGCGCCGTGAGTTGGTCGATCACCATCTCGATAAAACGGATCTGCGGCGTGGTCAGGCTGCGATTGGAGAGGAACCCCGAGAAGGCTTCCTGGGCGGCGGCGCGGTCCATCCCCACCAGGTTCCGCACGAAGTGAGCCAGTGAGGGTGCTTCACTGCGGGCCAGGAGACGTGTCAACAACGCCTGGCCGTCCTCCTTGTAGATCGCGCGACTGTGGTGCTGCACGAGGTGCTCCGAGGCGGCGATCAGAAACCCCGCGGTGCCGCAGGCGGGGTCACAGATCACGTCCTTGGGAGTGGGTGCGGTCATCTACACCATCAGCTTGATGATGTGACGCGGAGTGCGGAACTGTCCGTTCTGCCCGGCGGTGGCGATCTTGCCGAGCATGTATTCGTAGAGGTCGCCCTTGGTGTCGCGACCGGCCATGTCGATGGCGTCGAATTGGTCGACGACATTGGCCAGCACCCGGGCGGTGGGCATCATGAAGAGGGCGCCCTTCATGTGGTGGGTGTAGGTCGACGCCTCGTCCGAGTCATCTGTCTGGCCGGATGGAGCACGAGGATGGGCAAGGCGCTGATGGTGGAGGTGCCATGTGACCGCGAGGCCTTCGGCCGCTTCTACTGCCGTATCCTGCGAGAACTCGGTGGCCTCGACGCCGCCCGCCTCAAGGACCGCAACCGACCTCACACCCGAACTACCGGCGCGGGTTCGCTCGCGGCCGCCTGAACTCGGACGTCGCCGAAGCCCGGCTCACACCCGACCACTTACCAACGAGTCGACGACACCTGGGTCCGCCAGCGTAGAAGTGTCGCCCAGATCGTGGACGTCGCCCTCGGCGATCTTGCGCAGGATGCGTCGCATGATCTTGCCGGACCGCGTCTTCGGCACCCCCTCGGTGAACTGAATCTTGTCTGGCGTGGCATGCGGTCCGATATCGTTTCGCACGGCCTGGACGATCTCGCCCTTCATCTCCTCTGACGCGGTCTCGCCGGTCTTGAGGGTCACGAACGCGTAGATCGCGTTGCCTTTGATCTCGTGCGGGTACCCGACCACGGCCGCCTCCGCGACGGCCGAGTATCGTCCGATCGCCCCCTCGATCTCGGCGGTGCCGAGGTTGTGCCCGGAAACGATGATGACGTCGTCGACGCGACCGGTGATCCAGTAGTAGCCGTCCTTGTCGCGCAGGCAACCGTCGCCGGGAAAGTACTTGCCGGGGAAGCGCGCGAAATAGGTGTCGAAGAAACGTTGCGGGTCACCATAAATGCCCCGCATCTGCCCGGGCCAGGACTCGAGCAGGGCGAGGTTCCCGCGCACTCCGTTCCCCTCCAACAGGTTGCCCTCGTCATCGACGAGCCCGGGTCTGATGCCGAACAGCGGGAAGGTTGCAGAGCCCGGCTTTGTCGGGGTCGCGCCTGGCAGCGGCGAGATGAGGATGCCGCCGGTTTCCGTCTGCCACCACGTGTCGACAATCGGGCAGCGTCCCCCCCCGATGACCGAGTGATACCAGGTCCACTCGGGCGACTTGATCGGCTCACCGACGGTGCCGAGCAGGCGCAGGCTGCTCAGGTCGTACTTCGCCGGATAGTCGTCACCCTCCTTCATCAGCGCGCGGAGGGCGGTCGGCGCCGTGTAGATGACGTTGACCTTGTGCTTCTCGCAGATCTGCCAGAACCGGCCCCAGTCCGGATAGTTCGGCACCCCCTCGTACATCATCGTGACGGCGCCGTTCGCGAGGGGGCCGTAGGTGATGTAACTGTGGCCGGTCACCCAGCCGATGTCGGCCGTGCACCAGTAGATGTCGCCCGGGTGATGATCGAACACGTAGTCGAAGGTGGTGGCGACGTAGGTCATGTACCCACCGGTGGTGTGGAGCACCCCCTTGGGCTTGCCCGTGGAACCGGACGTGTAGAGGATGAACAGCGGGTCTTCGGCATCCATCGGCTCGGGCGCGCAGGTCGGATCTGCCGCCGACAGGGCGTCGTGCCACCAGACGTCGCGGCCATCGACCATGTCGACCGACGCGTCGGTCCGCTTGACGACCAGGATCTTCTCGATGCTCGGTGTCTGTTCAACCGCCTTGTCGGCGTTGGCCTTCATCGCGATGTCCTGCTTCACGCCGCGGACCCCGGTGTTCTGCGTGATGATCGCCTTGCACTCCGAGTCGTTGATCCGGGTCACAAGGCTGTCGGCCGTGAAGGCGCCAAACACAATCGAATGGATCGCGCCGATGCGAGTGCAGGCCAACATCGCCACCACGAGCTCCGGGATCATCTGCATGTAGATACACACGCGGTCGCCTTTGACCACCCCCAGGTTCTTGAGGGCGTTGGCGGCCCGCTGGACCTCGGCATGCAGCTCGGCGTAGGTGTAGGTCTTGCTCTCGGTCGGGTCGTTGCCTTCCCAGATCAAGGCGGTGTCGCCGCCGCGTCCCGCCTCGACATGCCGGTCGACGCAGTTGTAGCAAGCATTGAGCTTGCCACCCAGATACCAGGCGATCTCGGCCTTGTGATAATCGACCTGGCGCACCGTGTGCCACTTCTCGATCCAGGTGATGCGCTGTTCGGCCTGCTCGGCCCAGAAGCCCTCCGGGTCCGCGACGGACCGGTCGTACAACGCACGATACTCGTCGAGCGACTTGACGTGGGCGCCTTCCGAAAACGCGGCTGGTGGGTTGTAGACAGGTGCTTCGTCGAAGGTCTCAGGCTTGTTCGCCAAGGTTCTCTCCCATCGGTGGCTCATCGAGCCCCAAAGCATACCCCAGCAGGTTGCCAACGCGTCGACCCGCGGAGGAGCGCCGGTGCGGTCATCCGGCCCTGAGGGCGGACGATTCCCTACCTCGCCACGCCGCGCTCGGTAACTAGATACATCGCGAACGTCCCGAGCCAGTGGCCGCCTTCGTAGTGCGCACCGCTGACGGCGGCGAGGCCTGCCTCTCGATGAGCGGCGGCGGCGGCACGTAGCGCGGCCCGGCGGGCGTCGTCCTCGGGTAGCCCGGCCGCAATTCCCTCGAGCATCCAGGCCCGGCTCAGATTCAACCCGTCGAGGTGCACGAGCTTGCCGTCGGTCGCGTCGCTCACGACCGCCGGATCCAGCCAATCCGAGGCACCGTGCTCCGGAACACCGGGGAGGAACACCGCGAGCCACTCGGCGAACGCATCCGGGGGCATCACGCGACGCAGGAGATCGGCCTCGGCCAGACACGGCGACAGGAAGTCGTGGCCGGATGGCTCGTAACGTAGCGGGCAGTCGTAGTCGTCTGCGTAGTAGTCGGTGGTCCGCCGGGTGAGCAACTCGAGCATCTCAGTGTCGCCGGCGACCTGGGCCCAATCAAACACCAGCCCAAACGCGAAGGCCGTTTGCGAGTGTTCCCCGATCCTGATCGGGTGCGTCAGTTTGGGCAGCCATGCCTTGATCTGCAGCACCGCCGCCGACTCGAGCGGCGCCAAGGCCGCCTGCCAGCCCCGCGCATCTGGGTCGTCCCACTCCCGAAGCTCGGTGGCCAGTTGCAGGAGCCAGGCCAGGCCATACGGGCGCTCGAACCCGGCCCGCCCCGGCGACGACACATACCGCACCTCGTCGGCAATGTGACCGACAGTCACGCTGCGTTCGAGCGCGGCGCGGGCCGCGGCGGCCACGTCTGACGTCGGGTACAACCGCGCCACGCGCGCGAGCAACCAGTGCCCATGTACCGAGGAATGCCAATCAAAACACCCGTAGAACGCGGGGGTCAGCACGCGGGGCGGCAGAACGTCGCCGTCGTCATTGAGCACATGCGCGATCTTGTTCGGGTATTCCTGATGGACGCAGTCGAGCGCCAATTGCGCGAAGTGGCTCACCACCGCCGCGTCGCGCTGGGCCGCGGTGGCCGGACCGACACAGATGGCGAGCGCCAAGCCGGACACCGCAATGCTCGGCCAGTGGCGAGACTCCGGACGGGGACGGCCAGCAACGGTCCACGGCATGGCCACTAGGGTACCGGATCAAGAGCACCGGCCGACGGTCGCGCGCTCCACGACCGCGGCGCGCGAGCCACACATCTGACATATACTCGACCGATGCGGACCCGCTTGGCCTGCACCCTGCTTGTCGCCTTTTTCGTTGCTATGGGCGCGGCTTTGGCCGCGGGCGCCCAAGACGCTGACACGCTGTACACGTGCACGGCCGAGGACGAGACGCGCGCGTTGGACATAGGTGTCACGGTGTGCGACGCGGCGCCGACCGACGGGCTCACTCAACGGATGGAGGCCGACAACCTCCAGTTGCGATCAGGAGCCCTGATCACCGAGGTGACGCCCGGAGGGCTCGGACAAACGGCCGGGTTGGCGGCCGGAGACGTCATCTATCGCGTTGGTGGCGTTGATGTCGCGGACAACGTCATGGCCACGGCGCGTCTCAGCCTCATCAAATCAGATACCGACACGGTCGTGAACTTCCTTCGCCGTGGCCGACCCTACCGCGTCAAGCTCCGCCAGGAGTAGCACTACTCGTGCGGCATCGGCAGGTGGACGAGCCATGCGGTGACCAGCAGCAGGACGGCGGCCACCAGTAGCTCGGCCGTTCCGGACCGCTGCAACCGCGTCACCCCGCCGGGCCCCGCGATCGCGGGTCGAACCCGGCGCCAGTTGTAGGCGCCCAGCGCCGCGGTCAACCCGAACAGGCCGCTCTTGAGCAGCAACACGCGCCCGTAGCTCGTCTGCCACAACTGGGGGATCTCGTCTACATACAAGAATGCCGTCAGCACGCCGGTGCCGCCAAGGACCGTGGCGGCGGTCAGCGCCACCGGCGAAAACCGATCGACGAGTCTGGACACCGCCGTCCCGTCCTCTCCTCGCGCCGACGGCCCTGATGACAGCCCCGCAGACAGCAACACGAGCAGCGTGCCGAGCCAGACGCCAGCCGCCGACAAGTGAGCTATCTGGAGCGCCATCGGGAGGACGACCCCACCGTCGTAAGCAAACGCGTGGCTCGTGGTGGGCGCCACGCCGACAATGGCGAGGATGGTGGCGCCGAACACCCACCAGGTCCAGCGCGCCCCGGACTTGACCGCAACCAGCGCGGTCGCCGGGGCCGCCAGCGCCACCGCGGCCGCTTGCATCTGCCAGCGGCCGCCCCACCGCGTCTGCTCGGCCACCAGGCGGATCAACTCACCGGTGACCGGCTCGTCGAGCCCGAACGACGAGTAGGTCTGCGCATAGAGTCGGGCAGCCGTGGCGACGGCAAGTAGCGACAGGGCGAGGCCAGCCTGACGCGCCAATCTAGTGTCGAGCGTCCGGACGTCCGTCGGGGGGGCGACGGCCGCCATCAATTTGTACGCGCCTACCCCGATCAACCAGACGATGGCGACATCGGTGAGCCACTTCGCACCCGAGAGCAGCGTCAGCGCGTAGGTGTCCCCGGCCATCACCGCAGGGTACCCCGGACACGTGTCATAGGATAGGCGGATGGGCTTGAGGTCGGCCTGGTGGCCAGCATCCGTGTCACAGATGGCGCTGGCGATGGCGTTGCTCGTTGTCACGCCGGTCCCGCCAGTCGCGACCGCCCATCCGCTGACCTTCACCGACACCACCGTGGTGCTCCAGGCCGATGGCACGTTCCAGGCCGATCTCATCGTCGACCTCGACGCGCTGGCGCTGGGCGCGCCGCAGAATGCCGATGACGCCGAACTGGTGGCGGCGCTTACGGCGATGACGCCACTCGAGTTCGATGCGCAACTCGACCAGCTGCGTCAACTGTTTCAGCGACGGGTGCGGTTCCGATTCGACGGCACCCCGGCCTCATTTACGGTCACGTTTCCAGACCACGGCGCCACGGCCGCCACTGAGTCGACCATCCCCACCATCCTCGGGCTGACGGCCCGACTGACCGGAGTCGTCCCTCCAGAGGCCCTGGAACTCGAATTCTTCGCCTCCCGCGCCTTCTCGGAAGTGAACCTGACCATCCGGGACGAGATCCGGAATCTGACCAGGCAGGCACTGCTGGAGCGTGGTGCCCGAAGCGACCCGTTCACGCTCGCAGCACCGGTCGAGCCGCCCGACGCGCGGTCGATCGGTCTGACATATCTCCGACTGGGTTTTCTGCACATCGTGCCGCGTGGGCTCGACCACATCCTCTTCGTGCTGGGGCTATTCCTGCTCGGCTCACAGCTGCGCCCGCTGGTCTGGCAGGTCACGGCGTTCACCCTCGCCCACGCCCTTACGCTGTCGCTCGCCGTGTTCGACGTGGTCTCGCTGCCGTCGGCCGTGGTTGAGCCCTTGATCGCGTTGTCGATCGTCTACGTGGCCGTAGAGAACCTTCTGACCAGCCGGCTGATGCCCTGGCGACCGGTGGTCGTGTTCGGGTTCGGGCTGCTCCACGGCCTCGGGTTCGCCGGCGTGCTGCGAGAGCTGGGACTGCCGGACCCGCAGCGCGTACTGGGCCTGATCAGCTTCAACGTCGGCATCGAGCTTGGTCAGCTTCTGGTGATCGCCACGGCGCTGTTGGCGGTGGGATGGTGCCGCTCAGAAGACTGGTACCGAAGACGCGTCGTCGTCCCGGCGTCCCTCGTCGTAGCTGGCGTCGGTCTGTTCTGGGCCGTCCGACGGCTGAGCGGGGGCTAGGTTTCTTGGCGACCCGTCCGTCTGGCGGTGTTGCTTCGTCGGTCACATGCCGCCTGCATGCTCCCTCCTCGCGCCTTGCCAGACGAACGGCTTGCCAAGAAACCACTCTGGCATTTTTCAGCAAGCGGCCGTGTAGTATATTTGTTTGTTCCGATCTTACTGGTCGGCTCGCATGCTGATCGCAGTTTTCCATTTCAATGAGGGATGACCGGATGAACACGGCGGCATACGGCTCGAAGGTGGCCGCGGCGCTTCTCGTCGCCATGGTGCTGTGCCTGTCAGCCCCGGCCGCCGCGCAGGACTGGCCGAGCTGGCGCGGACGCGGGCAAACCGGGGTGTCAGAAACCACCGGGCTCGTCTCGAGCTGGTCGCCCGACGGCGAGAATCTCATCTGGTCGGACGCCTGGGTCGGCCGCTCGACGCCCGCCGTCTTTGACGGCCGAGTATGTGCCAACGGACGCACCGGCGGCGGGGTCGACGAACAGGAGGTCGTGGCCTGCTGGAATGCCGAGACCGGCTCCAAGTTGTGGCAACACAACTACAACGTGAACAACACCACCGTCCCGTTCAACCGGCTCGGGTGGGGAAGCGTGACCGGCGACCCGGACACCGGCTATCTCTACGCGATGAACATCGACGGCCATTTCAACGCGTATGACCGAGACGGCACGGTTGTCTGGAGCTGGAGACTGGCGGAAGAACTGGGCCGGGCGTCCGGCTATGGCGGACGGACCTCGACGCCGCTGGTCGACGAGGACCAGTTGTTGCTGAGCATCATTGGCGCCGGTTGGGGCAACCTCGGTGGCCCGCCACGCCATCGATACTTCGGGTTCGACAAGATGACCGGTGAGGTCCGCTGGACATCGACGCCCGGCGGGACCGTCGCCGACATGAACAC
>JAPYUM010000027.1:45858-49415 GCA_029940535.1 Vicinamibacterales bacterium | reverse complement strand
ACTGCGCGCTCGAGCAAGGCAAGTTCTGGGAGCTGCACGACACCATGTTCGCGAAGCAGGACGAACTGGGGGTCGATGACCTGAAGCGCCACGCGGGCGAGTTGGGGATGGATCAGGCCACGTTCGATGCCTGCCTGGACAGCGGCCGTTTTTCCGCGCAGGTCAACGACAACCTTCGCGAGGGACAGGAAGACGGCGTGTCCTCGACGCCGACCGTGTTTATCAACGGCCGGTCGGTGATGGGCGCCGCCCCCTACGGGGTCTTCGAGCAGATCATCGAGGAAGAGTTAGCGCGCGCTCGCTAGTCAGCCGTCAAACGAGCGCTCTCTGCCGCCAGGAATGACTGGAAGTCTGCCTGGGTCTGAACCGTGACGGCGCCGCGCATCCGGTAGTGCCCCAGCCCGCACAGTTGCGAGCAGTTGATTTCGAAGGCACCGACCACCGTCGGCTCCCACCAGATGGGGATTTCCATTCCCGGAATCGCGTCCTGCTTCACCCGCATCTCGGCGATGGCAAAGCTGTGGATGACGTCCATGCTGGTGAGATAGACGATCACGGGGGTGTCGACCGGGAGATTCAACTGGTTGATGGTGTAGATGTCATCGGCGCCATTCGGGTCCTCTCGGTCGAGACCGATTTCGTTGGTCGCGGTGACCAGACTGCCATCGCGGCGGCCGAACCGACCGTCGGGACCTGGGTACACCGAGTGCCAGGCGAACTGCTTCGCGATGACGTGGACGACAGTAGCGCCGCTCTCTGGTGGAATGTCGTTCACACGTGTCGCCCACGCCGGAATGGCAAACGCGACCAAGATGACCGCTTCGACGATACCCACCGCTACCTCAAGGTAGCTGGACACATGGTTCTTTACGCCGTGATAGTCGGCCTTGGGGTTTGCGCTTTGTCGGAACCGAATCAGGGTATACGTGAAGAAAGAGCCCCAGCCGATAAACAGAAAGAGCATCAGCCAATGCACGATGACGATGATGCGATCTATTTCTGCGGCGTGGGACGAGGCCTGCAGCGGCAGTCCTAGAAACTCCTGCATCTACACACTCCTGGAGGCCTGGGACGATCGGGACAGGTCGACGCGTTCACCGAGCGCCATCCGTGATCGTTTCACCAGGTAAAGAAAAAAGCCCGCGAAAGCGGAGAGAACCGCGGCCGTGACCCCGATCAGCAGCAAGACGCCCCAGCTGGCGCCGATCGCCATCGGTGAGTTCGGATCTCCGAAGCACACCGCGCAGGCCAGCACGGGCCTCGGTGCAGCGAATGCGAGCAAGGCGACGACGAAGGCGGTCCGTCCCGAGAGTCGTGTCATCGTTCCGATCATGGTTCCGAGCTCCAGTTGCCGCAGTGTCAACTCAACCCGAGTTCTCGGGTCTTTCGGACGAACTTCACCGCGTAGACGGCCAGCAGACCGGCGGTGATCAGCGAGCCCACGGACGTCACCAGATGCCAAACCGATCCGCGGTCGGTGCCATAGTTGACCCCGCCCCAGACGGCCATCATCAGCGACAGCGCGATGGACGCCACGATAAACACGACGTGGAAGGCTCGCAACGACATCAGTGCGCTTCTTCGGCCTCATGCACCGCTGCATTCGCGTTCGGTAGCGTCTTGTGTACCCCGACGTTGTCCGACATCGTGAACAACGGCACGAGCATCAGGACCAACCAGAAGACCGCCGTCAACCCCAACGACACCATCAGCCACTGGCTGCGTTCCTCGCCAAGGTGCATGAAGTAGTTCGCCACGAGCGAGGCCTTGGTGGTCGCGATGACCAGCGCAATCGTGATGCCGATGGCAACCGAAACATCCAGATACGACGCGAGGACCGTGACGACCGTGCCCACGGCGAGAGCCCCAGCGATCTTCTTGTAGGTCGCGATGTGTTTTCTGACTTCTTCTGCGCTACCGCTCATGACGACTCCTTGAGCTCTGCCGCGTTACAGGAGATACAGCACGGGAAACAGGAAAATCCAGACCAAGTCCACGAAGTGCCAGTACAGCCCAGCCGCTTCGACGCGGTTTTCAAACATGGCCGGCTTGGTATGCCACATCTTGCTGCCGGGACCCCAGAAATAGCTATTCACAACAATGCCACCGATGATGTGCAACCCGTGCAGCGCGGTCATCGTCCAGTAGATCGCCAGGAACGTACTGTGCGACGGTAGGTGGTCGTGGGACACCTTCTCGTAGTACTCGTAGCCTTTGATGCACAGGAAGAGCACCGGCAGCAGCACGGTGGCCAGCATGTAGCCCTTGTACTTGGCGAAGTCGCCGAGCTTGAGCGACGCGTAGGCCATGACCATCGTGACACTGGAGGCGATCAGAATCACGGTGTTGACGGTGCCGATGGGGATATTCAGGAACTCGGCGCCTTGCGGCCACTCGACGGCGCCGACTCGCAGCAGGATGTAGGTTGAAAAGAGTCCGCCGAACAGCATCACCTCGGAGGCGAGAAACAGCCAGATACCCAGCTTGACGTTGTTCAAGCCGGTGTCCGGCCGTTCAGCTACGGTGTAGGGGATTTCCATCGCTGGTTAAACCTTCGCGGGTTCCGGGTCAGCCCCGGGGGCCTGGCCCTGCATGGAGAAGTCGCTCGAAGCGCCGGGCACGCTGTACTCGTACGGTCCGCGGTGTGCCTCCGGCGGCGTGCTGAAGTTCCCGTGCGGCGGCGGTGAAGGGGCCTGCCACTCGAGCGTGGTCGAGTCCCAGGGGTTGTCACCCACCTTCTTGCCGTGCCGGATGCTCCAGAAGAAGTTGAAGATGAAGAAGATTTGGAAGAACCCGAGCGCCCAGGCCCCGTAGGACATGAACTGGTTCCACTCCAACACTTCCTGCACGTGCGCATACTCCAGACCGCCGTCATACAGCCGTCGATTCATCCCGGCCAGCCCGGTGATGAACATCGGCATGAACACGCAATTGATCGAGATGATCGAACCCCAGAAGTGAATTCGGCCCAGCATGTCGTTCATCAGACGCCCGGTGGCCTTGGGATACCAATAATAGAGGCCCCCGAACAGCGCAAAGATGGTCCCAGGCGCCACGACGTAGTGGAAATGTCCGATGACGTAGTACGTGTCGTGCAGATGGATGTCCGGCGCGGTGAGCCCCAACGGCAAACCGGTGAGCCCGCCGATGCCGAACATCGGGAGAAACGCCAGGGCGAACAGCATGGGCACGTTGTACCGAATAGAGCCGCCATACAGAGACAGGAACATCGCCGACAAGATGACCACGGACGGAATCGAGATGATCATCGTCGTGGTTTGAAAGAACGTGCTGATGGTGGTGCCCATACCGGTCAGGAACATGTGGTGCGCCCACACGATGAACGACATGAAGCCGAGGAAGATGACCGAGGCGACCAGCACCCGGTAGCCCCACAGCGGCTTCCGCGTGTTGTTGGCCACAATTTCGCCCACGATCCCCAACGCCGGCAGAATCAGGACATACACCTCGGGGTGGGCCAGGAACCAGAACAGGTGCTGCCAGAGCAGCGGGCTGCCGCCGCCGCTGATCTCCAGCGGTCCGTCTCCCGTGACCAG
>JAPYUM010000027.1:9731-45758 GCA_029940535.1 Vicinamibacterales bacterium | reverse complement strand
AGGTCTGGCCCTCGGTCGCGATGACCGACAACGGGGCGTATGAGGTCCAGCCCGAGTTGGCCGCGCCGCCCGGGACGAAAAAGCTGGCGATCATCACGATGCCGCCGAGGAAGAACGACCAGTAACTGGCCATGTTCAGCCGCGGAAACGCCATGTCGGGAGCGCCGATCTGCAGCGGCAGCACATAGTTGCCGAAACCGCCCACCGCCAGCGGCACGACACCCAGGAAGACCATGATGGTCCCGTGCATGGCGCCCAGGGAGTTATAGAACTCCGGTGCCATCAGTTGTGCATTGTTTGCACCCAGGAGACCGCCAATGACTGGGACCGGCCTGAACGGGAAGGCCAGCTGCCACCGCATGATCATCATCAAGGTGAAACCGAACAGCAGGAAGAGCATCGCGGTGATGGCGTACTGGATGCCGATCACCTTGTGGTCCTGCGAGAAGACGTAGGTCTGCAGGAAGCTCAGCTCGTGCTCTTCGTGCCCGTGTTCGGCGTGCGCGATTTCTTCTGCGGTGGTCACGTTGTCCAACGTCGTGACTCCTTTCTTGACCTTCCCGGATACTGACCGGCCGCGTGACGCGACGGTCCGGCCAGAACAGCAATCTCTCGTGCGGTAGCCCGCGACTTCTCGGGGTGCCGGGCGACGGCGACCCTAGAGGCACGTCGATGTCACTGAGCTGTACTCACCGACACGACGGCGCACACCGGAACCGTGCGGACACGACTCCCGCAAACGTGCATTATTTCACAAGCGCTCTAACGCCCGCGCAATTCTACCGACGCGGCCCCTCCGGTGCAACCCCGGTTTCCCGGCGAGGCGTCCGTTCGGCAGCACAGGTTCAGCGAATCTGCAGACCGGCCGCTACGTATCCGCGTCACCCGTACGGCCGCTGGCTCCGAGCCGTGCTGCGCGTTCGGACGGGTATACTGCCAGCTGGCGACCATGACTCCGACTTCTGGCGACGTTCGCGAGCGGCACCCGGTGATCGATACCCGGGGCGAGGAACCGTTCGGGTTTCTCTACCTGGCTGTCGTGGCCACCGAAGTGGTGGTTCTCACGGGGCTCTGGTGGTTCTCTCAGTATTTCTCGGGGTGATGCACGTAGTTCCGTTCCTCGCCGTTCGTCTCTCCTGACAGTCCCATGCATCCGATCGATTGGCTCATCATCGGGGTCTACCTGACGTGGGTGATCTACGACGGGCTCAAACGTTCGAAGGCCACCGACGGGGTGGAGGGGTATTTCCTGGCCGGTCGGTCGCTGCCGTGGTGGGCCGTGGGGTTGTCGGTCATGGCGACCCAGATGAGTGCCATCACGCTGGTGGGGACCACTGGCCAGGGATACGACGACGGGATGCGGTTTGTGCAGTTCTACTTTGGGCTGCCGGTGGCGATGATCATCCTGTCAGTCACCCTGGTACCGTTCTTCTACCGGGCGAAGGTGTTCACCGCGTACGAATACCTCGAGCGTCGGTTCGACGCGAAAACCCGGGCGCTGGCCGGGCTGTTGTTTCTGATCTCCCGCGGCCTGGCGGTTGGCGTCATCGTCTCCGCCCCGGCCGTCGTGCTGTCGATCGTGCTGGGGTGGAGCCTGGTTTTCACCGCCCTCGCCATTGGGGTGCCGACGACGCTGTACACCATGTTCGGCGGCGTGCAGGCAGTCACCTGGGCCGACGTGAAGCAGATGGTGGTGATTGTCGGCGGGGTCGGCGCCGCCGTCCTGGTTCTGATCCTCAGTTTGCCCGACGGCGTCGGGGTGGGTGAGGCCCTCCACGTGGCCGGAGCCACGGGACGACTGACCACCATCGATTTCAGCCTCGATTTCACCGAGACCTACACCTTCTGGTCAGGTGTGGTTGGCGGCCTCTTCCTCATGTTGGGGTACTTCGGCTGCGATCAGAGTCAGGTGCAGCGCTACCTGACCGCCCAGTCGGTCGACGCGGGCCGTCGGTCGCTGCTGATGAGTGCGTTCTGGAAAATCCCGCTGCAGGCGCTGATCCTGCTCACCGGCGTCCTCGTGTTTGTGTTCTACCTGTTCCATGAACCTCCGATGCTCTTCAACGCTGCGCACGAGGGCGAAATCCGTGCCGGCGCTCGCGCGACGGAGTTCACCGAGCTGGAGACGCGGTTCCACACCGCGTTCGAGGACCGCCGGGATGCCGCCGATCAAATGATTGCGGCCCGTCGGTCGGGGGACGCCGCGGCAATCGTCGACACGCGGGGACACTTTGTCGATAGCCAAGCGCAGCTGACGGAGGTCCGGGCCGGCGCGATCGATCTGGTGCGAGAGGTTAGCGGCGATACCGCGTACACCGACGTCAACTACGTGTTTCCGACGTTCATCACGACACGGCTCCCGGTCGGACTGGTCGGATTGTTGATCGCCGCGGTGCTGGCGGCAGCCATGTCGAGTATCGCGGCAGAACTCAACGCGCTCTCCGCCACCACCGTGATGGACTTCTATCGGCGCCACTTCAAACCGGACGCCACGGACCGGCACTACCTCTTCGTGTCGAAGGTCTCCACCGCGTTCTGGGGCGTGTTTGCCACCGGCTTTGCCTTGTACGCCGCCAATTTGGGGTCGCTCATCGAGGTCGTCAATCGTGTCGGGTCCTATTTCTATGGGTCGCTGCTCGGGGTCTTCGTGCTCGCGATCGCGGTGCCGAGGGCGACGGCGAATGGGGCCTTCTGGGGGTTGCTGGCCGGAATGGCCGTGGTCGGGCTGGTCGAGGCGACAAGCGAGATCTCCTTTATTTGGTACAACGTGGTCGGCGCCCTGGCCGTGGTGGCGGTAGGATGCATCCTGAGTTTCCTGACGCCATCTCCCGTCGAGGCCTGACAACTCCTTCATCCATAACCGGTAACGCTCCCCTTCCGCGATGCCGTCGCCGATCGAGGGGGTTCCCTGATGCCTTTGTCGCGTGGTATGTTGATATACGACCTATTCGGTCGGGAATAGACCCAGACCACTCAACGGACCTGACCGCCGCCGCGCGGCCGCCGGTTCCACGTCACCGCTCAGGAGCGTCATGAGTACTGCGACCCAAACCGTTGAAGATCTTGCCAAGCAGGAATACAAGTACGGTTTTGTCACCGATGTCGAGACCGAAACCATCCCGGTCGGGCTGAGCGAAGACGTGGTTCGGCTGATTTCCTCAAAAAAAGAGGAGCCGGAGTGGCTGCTGGAGTCGCGTCTCACCGCTTTTCGCATCTGGTCGAAGATGACCGAGCCGGAGTGGCACAACGTCCACTACAAGCCGATCGACTACCAGGCCATCAGCTACTACGCCGCACCCAAGAAGCAGGTCAAACTCGACAGCCTGGACGACGTCGACCCGGAGGTGCGGGCGACGTTCGACAAACTCGGGATTTCGCTCGATGAGCAGAAACGGCTGTCCGGGGTGGCCGTCGACGCAGTGTTCGACAGTGTGTCGGTGGCGACGACGTTCAAGGACACCCTGGCGAACCTGGGCATCATCTTCTGTTCGTTCTCTGAGGCGGTGCGAGAGCATCCGGAGCTCGTCCGGCAGTATCTGGGCTCCGTGGTGCCCCACTCGGACAATTTCTTCGCCGCCCTCAATGCGGCGGTCTTCAGCGACGGGTCCTTCGCCTACATCCCCAAGGGGGTGAAGTGCCCGATGGAGCTGTCGACCTATTTCCGTATCAACGCGGCCAACACCGGTCAGTTCGAACGGACCCTGCTCGTCGCTGACGAGGGCGCCGAGGTCAGCTATCTCGAGGGCTGCACGGCACCGCAGCGCGACGAGAACCAGCTGCATGCGGCGGTCGTGGAGCTCGTGGCGCTGGACAACGCCACCATCAAGTACTCGACGGTCCAGAACTGGTATCCCGGCGACGAGAACGGCAAGGGCGGCATTTACAACTTCGTGACCAAGCGTGGCAAGGCCTTCGCCAATGCGAAGGTGACCTGGACCCAGGTTGAAACCGGGTCCGCGATTACCTGGAAGTACCCCAGTTGCATCCTCCAGGGCGACAACTCCGTGGGCGAGTTCTACTCGGTGGCGGTGACCAACAACTGCCAGCAGGCTGACACCGGGACCAAGATGATCCATCTTGGGAAGAACACCCGCAGCACCATCATCTCCAAGGGGATTTCCGCCGGGAAAGGTCAGAACACGTATCGCGGGCTGGTGCGGATCGGGAAAGGCGCGCGGGGTGCGCGCAACTTCTCCCAGTGCGACTCGTTGCTCATCGGCGACCGCTGTGGCGCGCACACGTTCCCGTATCTCGAGGTCAAGAACACCTCCTCGCAGGTCGAGCATGAAGCGTCGACGTCGAAAATAGGCGAAGACCAGATCTTCTACTGCCGCCAGCGAGGGCTCTCGACCGAGGACGCGGTCAACCTCATCGTCAACGGGTTCTGCAAAGAAGTGTTCCGTGAGCTGCCGATGGAATTCGCGGTCGAGGCGCAGAAGCTGCTCGGCATCAGTCTCGAAGGCAGCGTCGGATAAAGCAGCGTCGAAGGGAAAGCAGAAGCACATGCTCGAAATTCGTGACTTACATGCCGCGGCGGGCGATCGCCAGATTCTCAACGGCATCAACTTGACCGTGAACGCGGGCGAGGTCCACGCCATCATGGGGCCGAACGGCTCCGGGAAGAGCACGCTGGCCGGTGTGCTCGCAGGCCGCGACGGACTCGAGGTCACGGCGGGGACCGTCACCTACAAGGGACTGGACCTGCTGGATCTCGAACCCGAGGAGCGCGCGCGGGAAGGGGTTTTTCTGGCGTTCCAGTATCCAGTGGAGATCCCCGGCGTCAACAACGCCTACCTGCTCAAGGCCGGGTTGAATGAGGTGCGGAAACACCGCGGTGAGCCGGAGCTCGACGCCATGGATTTCATGACGTTGATCCGAGCACGGATGAAGCTGCTGGAGATGGACGACACGCTCCTCAGTCGGCCCGTCAACGAAGGGTTCTCCGGGGGAGAGAAAAAGCGCAACGAGATCTTCCAGATGGCGGTGCTCGAACCCACCCTGGCGATACTGGACGAGACCGACTCGGGGCTCGATATCGACGCGTTGAAGACCGTCGCCGGCGGGGTCAACGCGCTCCGCGATCCCGCCCGATCGCTGGTGGTGGTGACCCACTACCAGCGGCTGTTGAACTACATCGTCCCCGATTTCGTGCATGTGCTGTCGGGCGGCCGCATCGTCAAGTCCGGCGGGAAGGAACTGGCCCTCGAGCTCGAAGAGAAGGGTTACGGCTGGACCGAGACCGAGCCCGCCGCGGCTTCGGCATAGGCGGACCATATGACGCAAATCGCCACCGGCGCCAAGAGTTACGCCGCTCAGTTCGCCGCGTTCGCGCAGTCGACGCCTCTCCCAAGTGCGCTCGCGTCGTTGCGTGACGACGCCTTCAACTGTTTCGACCGCCTCGGGTTTCCGACGACGCGGCTCGAGGAGTGGCGTTTTTCGAATGTGACTCCGATCGCCGACACGCCGTTTGTCGCCTCGGTGACGGCGCCGTCCTACGGCCAAGCCGCACTCGACGCGCTGCATTTGCCCGAGCTGGACGGTCCGCGCTTGGTGTTCGTGAACGGGCTGTTCATCCCGACGCTGTCTTCGACCGAGGGACTACCGCCCGGTGTGCGAACTCGGAGCCTGTCCGAGGTGCTGGTCAATGACCCGGAGACGGTCCAGCCGCATCTCGGACGTCTGGCTCGTATCGAGAACCATGCCTTCACGGCGCTCAACACCGCGTTTCTGCGAGACGGCGGCGTGATCGAGGTCGCCGAGGGGGTGGTGGTCGACGCGCCGATACATTTGCAGTTCGTCACCACCGGGAGCGACGGGCCGGTCCTGAGTCAGCCACGAGCCCTGGTGCTGGCCGCAGACAACAGCCAGGTCCGAGTGGTCGAAAGTCATGCCGGCGAGAGCGAGACGCCGTATCTCAACAACGCCCTGACCGAGGTCGTGGTGGGTGACGGAGCCGTTGTCGATCACTATGCCGTCGTGCGCGAAGCGGACACGGCGTTTCGGATCGGCGGGCTGTTCGCGTCACTGGGCCGCGCCAGTAACTTTTCGTCGCATGCCATCACCCTCAGCGGCGCCATCGTGCGACACGAAGCCGGGGTCGTGATGAACGGGGAAGGTGGTGTGTGCACCTTGAACGGCCTGTATCTGGGCCATGGTCGGCAGTTGGTCGACAACCAGACCACCATCGACCACGCTCAACCCCACTGCGACAGCCACGAGCTCTACAAGGGCATCCTCGACGGTCGGAGCCGCGCGGTGTTCAACGGTAAGATCATCGTGCGTCTCGACGCGCAGAAAACCGATGCGAAGCAGTCAAACAAAGCGTTGCTGCTGTCCGAACAGGCACAGGTCACCACGAAGCCGCAACTCGAGATTTTCGCCGATGACGTGAAGTGCACCCACGGGGCCACGGTCGGCCAGCTCGACGAAGAATCGCTGTTCTATCTGCGGTCGCGCGCGCTGTCCGAGGCCCAGGCCCGACAGCTGTTGATTCATGCGTTCGCGGCTGACTTGCTGAGCCACATCAAAGTCGACGCCGTCCGACATCAGCTCGACACGCTGCTCACGGAGCGGTTGCCGGTTGGCGCAGGTGAGACCGATCACCATTAACGTGCTGTCGAAGTGACGCTGACGTGACAACACCGAGCGTGCCAACCACGGACCCCACAGCCACCGACCGAACGTTCGACGTCGGACGGCTGCGCGAGCTATTTCCGATTCTCGCCCAGCGGGTCGGCGACAAGCCGCTTGTCTATCTCGACAATGCGGCCACCACCCAGAAGCCGCGCCCGGTGCTCGAGGCGCTGTCGAGGTACTACGCCTCCGAGAACGCGAACATCCATCGTGGCGTGTATGCGCTGAGCCAGCAGGCGACCGAGGCGTACGAGGGCGCGCGCGGGAAGGTGGCGCGTTTTCTCAATGCCGCCGAACCGGCCGAGATCATTTTTACGCGCAACGCCACGGAGGGTATCAATTTGGTGGCGCAGACGTTTGGGCGCCGGCAGGTGGGCGACGGTGACGAGGTGGTCATCTCGACGATGGAGCACCATTCCAACATCGTCCCGTGGCAGATGCTCTGCGAGGAGAAGGGTGCCCGGCTTCGCGTGGTGCCGATCACCGATACCGGCGAGCTGATGCTGGACGAGCTGGCGTCGTTGCTCGGTCCCCGCACCAAGCTGCTGTCCATCGTGCACATGTCGAACTCGCTCGGCACCATCAATCCGGTGCGCCGGGTGGTGGAGTTGGCCCAGGCGCAGGGCGTGCCGGTCTTGGTCGACGGGTCGCAGGCGGCGTATCACATGCCGGTCGATGTGCAGGCGCTTGGCTGCGATTTCTACGTGGTCACGGGCCACAAGCTGTATGGTCCGACCGGCATCGGTGCGCTCTACGGGCGTCGAGCGTTGCTCGACGCCATGCCACCGTACCAGGGCGGTGGCGACATGATCCGCTCGGTGACCTTCGAGCGGACCACCTACAACGACGTGCCTCACAAGTTCGAGGCCGGCACGCCGCATATCGCTGGCGCCATCGGGCTTGGTGCGGCGGTGGACTTCATCCTGGGCGTGGGGTTCGAGGCGATCACCGCGCACGAGCGTCCATTGCTGCAGTACGCAACCGCGGCCCTCGAAACCGTGCCGGGGCTCCGACTCATCGGTACGGCGTCCGCCAAAGCGAGCATTCTGTCGTTCGTGCTCGACGGGGTGCATGCGCACGACATCGGCACGATCGTCGACACCGAAGGCGTGGCCATTCGCACAGGCCACCACTGCACCCAGCCGGTCATGGAGCGGTTCGGCGTGCCGGCCACGGCCCGGGCGTCGCTGGCGATGTACAACACGACGACGGAGATCGATCAGCTCGTGGCGGCATTGACCAAAGTGCGCGAGGTATTCGGCTAATGTCGGATCTGAGAGAGCTCTATCAGGAGGTCATCCTCGACCACAATCGGAGTCCGCGCAATTTCGGACCCCTTGAGGATGCCGACCTACACGCGGATGGTCACAACCCGCTGTGCGGAGACAAGCTGAGGGTTGCCGTCAAGGTGGACGCGGGAATCGTGTCCGACATCCGGTTCGAAGGGTCCGGTTGCGCCATTTCCAAGGCGTCGGCGTCCCTGATGACCGAGGGCATCAAAGGGAAGACGCTCGACGACGTGCGAACGCTCTTCGACCATTTTCACCGACTGGTGACCGACCGGACCGCACCGCCTGACGACAGTCTCGGGAAGCTGAGGGTATTTGCCGGCGTGCGCGACTATCCGGCCCGCGTCAAGTGCGCGATTCTGGCGTGGCACACCCTGCTCGCCGCGGTCGACGACACCCAGGACCCTGTCTCAACGGAGTAAAGCCGTGGGAATCTTCAATCTGAACACCTTGCCCGATACTGACGACGATGACGACGACGACCGACTGGACACGTCGGCGCTGACCGGCGAGCCGTCGACCCCGGACGTCGTCACCGAGATGACGCCACCGCGGGTGGAAGCACCGGCAGCGGGGCTGGCGCACCAGCCGCCGGCGCCACCCCCAGCGACGGAACACGACCCGATCGACTCGGATCCTCTGAAGACCCTCGAGTTGAAACCGAAGCTGATCGAGGCGCTCTCGACGGTTTACGACCCTGAAATCCCGGTCAATATCTACGAGATGGGTCTCATCTACGACATCGATGTGGATGCCAAGGGCTTGGTCGGGGTCCGCATGACCCTGACGTCGCCCGGTTGCCCGGCCGCGCAGAGCCTGCCAGGAGAGGTCAAGGCGAAAGCGAAGTCAGTGCCCGGCGTGACCGACGCTTGGGTCGATGTCGTCTGGGAGCCGACCTGGGAAATGAGCAAGATGACCGACGCCGCCAAATTACAACTCGGCCTTCTGTGAGGGTTGTCCTGGGCGGGCGGTGGGAGCGGGCCTCTCGGTCTGCTATTCAAGGTTGGGGTTTTCTGGTTGGCCCTCGACGGCATCGATTCGGTTCCGACCCTGTTTCTTCGCCAGCGTGAGGGCCTTGTTCGCCCCGGCGACCAGTTCCAGTTCTTCCCAGTTCGAATCGGTGGCCGGGGTGGAGGTGCAGACCCCTACGCTGACGGTCACGCACGACGAGACGTCTGAGTCCGGGTGCGCCATGGCCAGGTTTTCGACCGCCGCGCAGATTCGATGCCCTACGCGTGATGCGTGCTGCCGGTCGGTCCGTGACATCACGACCGCGAACTCCCCTCCTCCGTACCGCGCCACGAGGTCACCCTGTCGCCCCAGCATCTCCTTGAGCGTACTGCCGATCTGCGCGAGGCACTCGTCGCCGGCCTGATACCCCAGTCGGTCGTTGTACTCGCTGAAGCGGTCGACATCGACCATCATCACGCTGATGCATGACGCTTCGCGGAGCGCGCGTCGCCACTCCGCCTGGAGGAACTCCTGAAACGCGCTGTGGCTCGCGAGCGAAGTGAGGGGGTCGATCCCGGCCGACCGGCTGAGTGATTGACGCGCCTCCAGAAGCTCGGTGTTTCGTCGCTCCAGATGGGTCGATAGCTCGGTTGCGGTGGCGCTCAGCGCGCGATATTCCATCCACAGATAGACCAGACCGCACAGCGGCGCCAACAGGGCGATCCAGTACCCCCCAGGGGAGAGTCATCTCGCACCCGCATTCTCGCATACGTCCCAGACAACGTGCTGCCGGCGGCGCTCCGCTCGATATCAGCCGCTTCCTCCTGCGCTTATCCTCTGTTGTCGGTTGCGTCAGGCGCGGGTCTGCGGCAGAATGCCTGAGAACAGCGTCGGGTTCGCCCGGCGCCGCTCGTCATTGACGTTCAGACAATCAGCCGTCGCGCCACCGTTGGCGATACGGAAATGCTTCCCGTCGTCGCGTCGCTCTTCGACCCGGAGTTCGTGGAAGGAGGCCGCGCCTGCTCGTCTTCGTCCACGGTGAAAGTTTGCCCGACCGGCAGGAAGGAGTGAGGGCTCATGAGGAGAAGGCCGCGCTGTCTGATCGTGTTTTCCGTTCTGTTCGCCGTCGCCTGCGGAGGGGCAGCAACCCCCGAATTACAACTGATTGAGGACGCCGCGGAGGCGATGGGTGGTCTCCGCAGCGTGAGCCAGACCACGGCGCTGACCGTGGAAGGCGAGGGGCGCACCTTTCGTCTGGGTCAGAACACCCGCCCGCGTGCCGATCTGCCCTACTACCAGGTGGAGAACTACCTGCTCCAGGTCGACTACGCGAATCAGCGGTGGCGGCTAAGTCAAGACCGCACGACGACCTTCCTGACCGGAGGGCCTCTCTATGGTGCGCGACAGACATATGGTCTGGATGGTGACGTGGCCTACGACGACGCCGCGCGGGCGTCCGACAAGGTGGCGGCTGATCGTTGGGCCGAGATGTATCGCAACCCGCTCGGCATCGTCCTGCTGGGCCTCGACGAGACATCAACCGTGAGCAACCTTCGGGAGGAGGGAGCCGAGCGCGTGGTGGATGTCGTGGCCGCCAACGGCACTCAGTTCACGCTGCACGTCAGCGCGGAGACCGGGCTGCCGAGCAAGGTGGTGTCTTCGTCGTACCATCCCAACCTGGGCGACGTCGCGATAGAGACCCTGTTCGACGGCTACCAGGAGATGGGCGGCCTGGGAGGGTTCCAGGCGCGGCTGACCTTGCCGCGTAACTACACGACCAACCTCGACCGGTTCACGATCTCCAGGTACAGCACCACGGCCGACACCAACGCCGACGTCGGTGATCTGTCGGCCCCGGCGGATGTGCGTGCGGCCTCCGCGCCGATGGCGACGGTGACGGTGGACGTCGACGAAGTCACGGACGGCGTCTGGCGTCTGGCCGGACAGTCGCACCACAGCGCGCTGTTGGAGTTCGAAGATTTCCTCGTGTTGATCGAGGCACCGCAAAGCGAGGCACGGACCCTGGCGGTGATCGAGAGCGCGCGCGAGCTGCGGCCCGACAAGCCTCTGCGTTACGTGATCAACACGCATCACCACTTCGACCACTCGGCCGGCATTCGAGCCGCGGTGTCCGAGGGATTGACCGTCGTGACGCATCGGACGAATCAGTCGTTCTACGAAGACATGGTCGCCCGCCGGCACTCCATCGTGCAGGACGCGCTGACCCGCAATGCCCAGCCGCTTACGCTCGAGGCGGTGTCGAGCGAGGAGCCCTTCGAAATCACGGACGGGTCACGCACGCTCCAAATCGCCACTGTCGTCGATGACCCCCATGCCGAGGGGATGCTCATGGCGTATCTGCCGCGCGAGCGGATCCTGTTCGAAGTCGACGCGTTCTCGCCGTCAGCGGCAGCGTCGCCGTTCGCCGAGACCCTGTTGCGCAACATCGAGGACCGCGAGCTGCGGGTCGAGACCATCGTGCCGCTGCATGGCGAGATCGCCACTCTCGAAGACTTGGAAACCGCAGTGGAACAAGAGGCGCAGGCACTGTAATCAAATCGCCGGGCGGGTAGGGACCGTGACGTGGACCCACCCGTCCGGCAATCGCCTCGTTCCGCTCTGAGACTGCCGTTCAGGCCCGGGCGTCCGATGTTCGATCAATAATTCGTCGGTCAGCCCCGCGTCTTGTGTTCGGACCACACTCGTTCTCACTCAAAGATCGTCGGTCGGCTCATGGTCCGCTTCAGCGTGACAGAACAGCGCGCTGCTCAATGAGGATGGTTCTGTATGGATGTTGTGTGCCTGGACCTGGAAGGTGTTCTGGTACCGGAGATTTGGATTCAGTTTGCGCAGGCTACCGGCATCGACGCCCTGAAGAAGACGACACGTGACGTGGCGGACTATGACGAGCTGATGCGGTTTCGGCTGGATGAGTTACGGCGGCACAAGCTGGGGCTTCGCGAGATCGAGTCCGTCATACAGACCATGTCTCCACTTGACGGAGCGGCCGAGTTTCTTGATGGCCTGCGGGAGCGGTATCAGGTAGTGATTCTGTCCGACACCTTTTATGAGTTCTCACGTCCGCTGATGGCGCAACTCAACTGGCCCACGCTCTTCTGTCATCACCTGGTGGTCGAGGCCGACGGCCAGGTGAGCGGGTACACGATGCGCCAACCAGAGCCCAAGAACAGTGCTGTGGCGGCGCTGCAGTCACTCAATTTCAACGTGATCGCAGCCGGCGATTCGTACAACGACACCGCGATGCTGGCGCAGGCGGACCACGGTTTCCTGTTTCGATCACCAGCCAACGTGATTGAAGTCTTTCCTCAGTATCGACACACAGACGAGTACGACGAGCTGCGCCAACTGATAGACAGCGTCAGCAGCTAGGTCTCCTGCCGACAGGAAACCGCCCTGGGCGTCCCCTAGGCCCTGTGGCGCAGGCCTTCAGGCCTGCGATCGCACGGCTAAAGCCTTGCGCCACAATGAGATCGGTGTCGGTCGACGTGGGCCGACTCCCACGCACCGACACTCCGAAGTCCGAAGCCTTGGGCGGCGTCCCAGCCCGTCCTTCAGGCCGATTCGGCCGCTGGGGCCTGCGGTGGCGTGGGCGGAGTCTCCGGCACGACCGGACGGTTCGCCACCGGCATCACCAGCCAGGCCACGCCGTAGGCGACGACCCCGCCGATGATCGCACCAGGGCAGATCGACAGCACGACCCAGAGCAGCCGGACCGGTGTGGAGTCGACCTCGAAGTACACGGCCAGGCCGCCGCACACCCCCGCCAGCCGCCGATCGGAGATCGAGCGCTCCAGCCGTTTGCTCGCGAAGGGCGTGTCGCCAGTTGCCCGTTGGCTGGCACCGCAGAAGGCGCAGAAGGCTGCGTCGGCATCGATCTCCCGCATACAGCGTCTACAGTCCATGACAGAAACTCCTTCGCTATTCCACTACGGGTGGACCGGAGCAACAGTTCCCCAACCGTGTCTCGTGCCGCGTGGTAGCATCGACCGGCGCAGGTCCCGGCTGCCTCCGCTTCTCTCTCACATGGGCCACGTCACGCTTCATCGGTCCGCCGCCGCGGCAACTCGACTGGCCGCCGCACACCGCTTTCTGGATGCGCTCTCGCCGGCGACTGAGGCCCTGGTGGTCGGCGCGACGCGGGAAGCGGTCGACGACCTGGTCCGTGAGCAGTCCGTGCGCCGCGGCGCCACCTTCGGTCTGCATCGCTTCAGCCTGCGGCAGCTCGCGGTTCGAGTGACCGCGACCCACCTCGCCGAGCGGGGTCTGGCGCCATCCACGCGGCTGGGGGCCGAAGCGGTTGCCGCGCGCGCCGCCTTCGACGAGCTGGAGCAGGGCACGCTGTCCTACGTGTCGCCAATTGCCCGTCTGCGGAGCTTCGGGCGCACGCTGGCCTCGACACTTGACGAGTTGCGGCTCAGTGATGTCGACACGGACCGCCTGGACCAATGTGGCGTCGTGGGCGGCGACCTGGAGTTGCTCGCCGCTCGCTACGGGCAACACCTCGAGCAAGCCCGGCTGATCGACATGCCGGGCCTGTATCGCCTGGCGGCCAGCACCATTGCTTCGACCACCAACGCGCACCGTGCGGGCATGCTGGAGACCGACTCCGCGGGCGGACTGCGGCTCGACGTGCCGGTGGTGCTGGTCGACGTGCCGGTTCACGACGAGGCCACCCGCACCCTGGTTCGGGCGCTGGCCGGGCGCGCCAACCGGTTCCTGGCCACGGTGCCGGTTGGTGACGACCGGACGCTCGGTGCCTTCGCCGGGTGGTCCACTCTCATCGAGCCAGATGAGACCTCGCCGTCCAAAGCCGGTCCGCTCGCCCGCGTGCGACAGCGGCTCTTTGAGCCGATCGCGGCGGTGGCGAGCGTGCCGGACGCAGGCGACCGATCCGGCGATGAGGACCGGCCCGATCACACTGACGAGCCCGACGTGTCGTTGTTTTCCGCGCCAGGAGAGACGCGTGAATGTGTGGAGATCGCGCGCGCGGTGCACGAGCAGGCGCGTCGCGGGATTCCGTTGGACAAGATGGCGGTGGTGCTGCGGGCCCCCCAGATCTACGCCGCGCTCCTGGAAACAGCCCTGCGCCGGGCCGGCGTCGAGGCGTGGTTCGTTCGCGGCACCCGTGCCCCAGACCCCACTGGTCGCGCGTTTCTCGCGCTACTGGCTTGCGCGGCCGAGCGACTGTCCGCGCGGCGGTTTTCGGAGTACCTGTCGCTCGGGCAGGTGCCGCGGCCCGACTCCGCCGGGGCCCCGCCGCTTGACCGCGGGCGATGGGTGCCGCCCGACGACGGTGACCAGCTCCTCCCGGCTCGGGTGCGGCCGGAACAGCCGTCGTTGTTCGATCTCGCGAAGGCGGAGCCGTTGACCGCCTCCGCATCCGACCCGATCGAGGATGGCGACCAACAGCCGGTGGTCGATGGGACCCTCCGTGCCCCATGGCGCTGGGACCGTCTGCTCGTCGAATCTGCCGTCATCGGCGGGCACGACCGTTGGGCTCGACGGTTGACCGGGCTCGAGCGGGAACTGGAGCTTCGCCTCCAGTCGCAGCAACGAGAGGATCCCCACTCCTCGCGGGTAAGCCGGCTCGAGAGCGATCTGATCAATCTGGGCCACCTGCGCCGATTCGCCTTGCCGGTCATCGACCGACTTGGTGGGTTCCCGGGTGAGGCCACCTGGGGCGAGTGGCTCGACCGACTCGAGGCGTTGGTCCCGATGGTGCTCGAGAGGCCGGACAGGGTTCTGGCGGTGCTCGGCGAGCTCAGACCGATGGCCGGGGTCGGCCCGGTTCCGCTCGCAGAAGTACAGAACGTGCTGGCCGAACGTCTCACCCAGCTCCAGGAAGAGCCGCCGTCTCAGCGGTATGGACGTGTCTTCGTCGGGGCCCCAGAACACGTCCGGGGACGTGTCTTCGACGTGGTGTTCGTGCCCGGACTGGCCGAGCGGGTCTTCCCGCAGAAGCAGCGCCAAGATCCACTGCTGCTTGACGATCACCGCCGCGTTCTGAACCACGCGGCATCGCCGTCGCAGGTATCGAGCGACGACATCCCTGGCGAGCGCGTCGGCCTGCGGTTGCTTGACGATCGGGCGGCCCACGAGCGTCTGCTCCTGCGATTGGCCGTCGGGGCCGCGACACGACAGCTGTATCTGTCATATCCACGGCTCCAGCTTGGCGATTCACGCCCCGGTGTGCCGTCCTTCTACGCGCTGGACCTGGAGCGCGCCCGGACCGGACATGTCCCTGACTTTGCCATGACCGAACGGCAGGCGTTCGCCCGTGTCGGTGCGCGGCTGGCGTGGCCGGCGCCTCCCGACCCCGACCTGGCCATCGACGACACCGAGCACGACCTGTCGGTTCTCGGTCCGCTCCTGCGTCGCCGGGTGTCACCCGATCTGACCGGGCGAGCCCGGTATCTGCTGCAATTGAATCGCGGTCTCCGGCGCTCGCTCTTGACACGTTGGGCCCGGTGGATGCCCGCCTGGACGAAGTACGACGGTATCTACCGGCCCGACCCGCCGGCGCGCGACGCGCTCGACCAGCACCGATTGTCGGCTCGTCCCTACTCGGTGTCGGCCCTCCAACGGTTTGCCATGTGTCCGTATCAGTTTCTGCTGTCCACCATCTTCCGCTTGCACCCGCGTGATGAGATTGAGTCGCTGGAGCGGCTCGACCCGCTGACTCGCGGTCGGATGTTTCACGAAGTCCAGGCCGAGCTCGTGCGGGCACTGGAAGCGCGCGACGCGCTGCCGTTGACCCGCGACCGGCTCGCCGATACGGAGACGCTCCTCGACGACACGCTCGATCGGCTGGCCGCGCGGTATCGCGAAGATCTGGCCCCTGCCATCGACCGGGTCTGGACCGACGAGGTGGAAGCGATGCGCACCGACCTCAAGGGCTGGGTCCACCACGTCGCGAACGAAGAGGGAGAGTGGGTGCCCGTGCGGGCCGAGCTGGGGTTCGGTTTCCCTTCTGGGCCTGGGCGCGACCCACGCAGCCTGGCCGAGCCGGCCGTCATCGATGGGAAGTGGAAGCTGCACGGCATCGTCGATCTCGTCGAGGCGCGGGGGCGACCGACCGCGGAGGGCGAGCTCCGGGTCACAGACTACAAGACCGGGAAGAATCGCACCCGCGATCGGATGATCGTCGGGCGCGGCGAGGTGCTGCAACCGGTGCTCTATGGGCTCGTGGTCGAGCAGGCGCTGGGTCGTCCGGTGAAAGAGTCACGGCTGTTCTTTTCGACGGTCGCCGGCGGCTACGTCAGCCGGTCCGTGTCGTTGGGCGAGACGGAGCGTCGGCACGGCCTGGAGGTGCTGGAGATCGTCGACCGCGCGATCGAGACCGGCGTCGTGCTGCCAGCCCCCCGCCAAGGAGCCTGCACGTGGTGTGATTTCCGCCCGGTGTGTGGTCCCTGGGAGGAAACCCGAGTGAAGCGCAAAGACTCGACCAAACTGGCCGACCTAGAGGTCTTGCGCCGGCTGCCGTAATGACTGCACTCGTCGATGCACCGGAGCGGGAGCGCATTCGTCATTCGCTCGACGAGTCGTTGCTGATCGAAGCGGCCGCGGGCACCGGGAAGACGACGGAGTTGGTAACTCGTATCGTCAACGTCCTCGCGACCGGGCGGGCGCGCGTCGACCAGATGCTCGCGGTCACCTTTACTGAGAAGGCGGCGGGCGAGCTGAAGCTCCGACTCCGGGAGGGCCTTGAACAGGCGCGGCACGACCTGACGGACGGAGCCGCTGGCGCCGACATCGACCGGCAACGGCCCAACATCGAGCACGCCATCGCGCACCTCGAGGAAGCGCAGGTCAGCACCATCCACGGATTCTGCGCCGACCTGCTCCATGAACGTCCGGTGGAGGCCGGCGTCGACCCCCAGTTCGACGTCTTGGCGGACGGCGCGGGGCGCACCTTCAGCCAGGCGTTCGACGGTTGGCTCCAGCGCGCGCTGGCCGACCCGCCCGACGGGGTCCGACGGGCCTTGCGCCGACGCACCGCGGGTGGGTTCGGCGACCGGGAAGACAAGCAACGGCCGACCGAACGGCTGAAGAAAGCGGCAGCGGATCTGAGCGAGTGGCGAGACTTTCCGACCGCGTGGCGTCGGGAGACGTTCGAACGAAAGGTGGTCATCGACCAGATCGTCGCCCACCTGATCGATTTCGCCGAACTAGCCGACCGCGTGTCGAATCGTCGAAGCGATCGGCTGTATCTCGATGTTCGGCCGGCACTGTTGACCGCGCGGGCCATCCAGACCCACGACGACGTGCGTCCCCGCCGGCGCGACTACGACGGCATCGAAGCTTCGCTCGTCGAGTTGGCGGCGAATCGTGACTTCGCGAATCCACGGAGCGGGTCAGGGGCCAACTATGGCGACGGCATCACTCGCGCCACCGTCCTGGAGCAGCATCGCAAGATCGCCGAGGTGCTGCAAAATTTCCGACGCGTTGCCGACGCCGACCTGGCGGCCCTGTTACAGGCGGAGCTCTGGGCTCCTATCAAGGCATACGACGGTCTCAAACGGGATGCCGGACGGCTCGACTTCGTCGATCTGCTCCTGCAGGCGCGAGATCTGGTGCGCGACCACGCGTCGGTTCGGGCCGACTTCCAGCGGCGCTTCACGCACATCTTTGTCGATGAGTTCCAGGACACCGACCCATTGCAGGCAGAGATCCTGTTGCTGCTGGCGGCCGATGACGCGACCCAGCAGGACTGGCGGCGTGTCCGGCCGACACCGGGGAAGCTGTTTATCGTCGGTGACCCCAAACAGTCGGTCTACCGCTTCCGGCGTGCCGATGTCGGCGTGTATGAACAGGTCAAGACACAACTGGTCGACCGCGGCATCGCGTCGCTCGCGTTGACCACGAGTTTCCGCGCGGTGCCGTCGATTCAACGGCTGGTCAACCACGCCTTCTCACCGCTGATGTCCCGGAGATCCGCTCAGCCCGCTTCGCCGCAGGCGGAGTATGTGCCGCTGTCGCCGCATCGCAGCGAGATGACCGGTCAGCCGAGCTTGGTGGTCCTTCCGGTACCGCGTCCCTATGGTGTGCGTCGCATGGCGGCGTCCGCGATCGAACGGTCGCTCCCCGACGCGGTCGGGGCCTTCGTGAGTTGGCTGGTGAACGAGAGTGGATGGCAGGTGACCGAGCGCGTGCCGGAGGATGACGTTGACGCCAACGCCGGATCGGGGTCGACGACGACCCTGGTTCCGGTCGCCGCGCGTCACGTCTGTCTCCTGTTCCGCCGGTTCGAGAGCTTTGGCACCGACATGACCCGTGGCTATGTCGAGGCGCTCGAGGCGCGCGAGCTGCCGCATCTCCTGATCGGCGGACGTACCTTCCACGACCGGGAGGAGGTCACGACGATGCGGGCCGCGCTGTCGGCCGTCGAGTATCCGGACGACGAGTTGTCGGTGTTCGCCACGTTGCGTGGCTCGTTGTTTTCCATCGACGATGCGGCCCTGCTGGAATATCACCAGCGGTTCCACCGGCTTCACCCGTTTCGGATTCCGGCCGAGTTGCGTAATGACCATGCGTCTGCGACCGTCAACCGCGAGCAGGATCCGGCTCACACCCGCCTGGGCCCGATCGTCGAGGCGCTGGAGGTCCTGCGCAAGGCGCACCGCCATCGGAATGAGGTGCCGGTGGCGGAGACCATCGGCGGCTTGCTCGAAGTCACTCGAGCCCATGCTGGCTTCGTGATGCGCCCCGGCGGTGAGCAAGCGCTGGCCAACGTCATGCAGATTGCCGAAATGGCACGTCGCTATGAGGCCAGCGGCGGGTTGTCATTTCGGGGGTTTGTGGAACAGCTCGAAGACGAAGCGCAGGTGCGCCAGGCTGGCGAGGCCCCGATTCTCGAGGAGGGCAGCGACGGGGTCCGTCTCATGACGGTGCATCGGGCCAAGGGCCTCGAGTTTCCGGTGGTGATCCTGGCCGACCCGACGTGCAAGCTGCACAGAAAAACCGCCGGGCGCTTTCTCGATCCGGACCGTCGGCTGTGTGCCCTCCGACTGGCGGGCTGGGCACCCCTTGACCTGCTCGACCACGAAGACATCGAAGTCGAACGCGACCGCCAGGAAGGGATCCGACTGGCCTATGTGGCGGCGACGCGCGCGCGTGACCTGTTGGTCGTGCCGGCGGTTGGCGACGGGCCATTCCAGGGGGGGTGGCTGGGACCGCTCGATGAGGCGATCTATCCGCCGGTGGCGGTACGGCGCGACCCGGCGGCCGCTCCGGGCTGCCCGGCGTTCGGTCGTGACAGCGTGGTCGACCGGCCCGACGGCGACCCGGCCCGGCCCGACACCGTGGCCCCTGGTCTTTATTCATTCAAGCCGGACATCTCCGGCAGGGCGAAGGTGCTGCCCTTTCAGGACAAACCGTCCCCGGACGCCGACGATGGTGCCGCGGCGGCGGCTGAGCAGACCGGTCCGTCGATCGGCTACGAGGTCGTCTGGTGGGACCCCAATTCGCCGACGCTGCGGTTGGGTGTCGAGGCCAAGTTCGGCATCCGCCAGGCGGAACTGTTGTCGAAAGAGACGCCACCGGCGGTGGTCGAGGCAGACCTGACCCGGTACCGTGTCTGGCGCGACCAACGTGACCAGACCGTCATCACGGCGGAAGTGCCCAGTTTGCGCGTCCGCACCGTGACCGAGCTGGCCCAGCGTCTCGTCGCCGACGGCGAGCCGGCACCACCGGATGTAGACGACGTGGAAGTGGTGGAGCTCGTCGAATCGGTCACGCTGGAGGATGTCGGCCGGCCGCCTGTCGATCCTGACCGCCCGTCCGGGCGTCGTTTCGGCGCCCTGGTGCACGCGGTTCTGGCCGTGACTCCACTCGACGCGACGGCCGAACAAGTGAGCGGGGTCACGGGGCTCGAAGGTCGGCTCCTTGGTGCCGACGATGCCGAGATGACCGCCGCCGCGAGGTCGGTGGCCGCGGCCCTGGCGCATCCTCTGTTGGTAGCGGCCCGTCAGGCTCTCGCTGTGGGGGAATGCCGCCGGGAGACGCCGGTCACCATGCAACACGACGATGGGCTGCTCGTCGAGGGCATCGTCGACCTGGCGTTCAAGCAGGACGGCACCTGGGTCGTCGTCGACTTCAAGACCGACCGAGAGTTGGGGCAGACGCTCGCCGTGTATCGCCGCCAGGTTCAGCTGTATGCGCACATGGTGGCTCGAGCCACCGGTGAGCCAGCCCGGTCCGTGTTGATGCGGGTCTGATGTTCGAGGCCGCGCGAAGCGTATAATTCGCAGGACCAGACACCTAGCGCGCCCGACAGCCAGGACACACCGTGGGTCGAAGACAACGAACGAAACAGACTCGGCCCCCGGCCCCGACCCGACGCGCGACGCGCTCGAAAACGCGATCGACGTCGCCGAGGCCGGGCGGTCTGGGTGCGTCTCGCGGGTGGATCGTGGCGGTGGCGGTGACCACCCTGGCTCTGGTCGGGCTGTGGACGTCCCGTTCCGGTCGTTTCTCGGAAGCCGCGCCGGCCGCACTGCCTTCTGCGATCACCGCAGCGGTTGCCTCATCGACATCCCCCGCCCCGGCGTCTGCGGCGCCGGAGGTGCGAACGCTTCGAGTCGATGTTCTCCGCGAGTTCTCGCACGAGCGTGACGCCTATACGCAAGGTCTCCTGTGGTGGAAGGACCAGCTCTTCGAGAGCACCGGGCGTGTAGGCGACTCCACGCTGAGACGACTCGATCCCCAGACGGGCGAGGTGCGCCAACGCATCGACATTGCCCCGCAGTATTTTGGCGAAGGGCTGGCCCTGGTCGACGAGCGCCTGATCATGCTGACCTGGCGCGCGGAACGCGCGTTTACCTACGACCGTGATTCGTTCGAGGCCTTGGAGACGTTTCGGTATCAGGGTGAAGGGTGGGGCCTCTGCCTGGACGGGAACCGTCTGGTGATGAGCGACGGGACCGACCGGTTGACGTTCCGCGATCCAGTCACATTCGAGCCGATCGGCGAACAACGGGTACAACTGCGCGGCGAGCCGCTCTACAAGTTGAATGAGCTGGAGTGTGTCGACGGCGCGGTGTACGCCAACGTCTGGGAAGATGACTTCCTCGTCCGTATCGATCCAGACACGGGGTTTGTCACCGACTACATCGACGCCGCGGGGCTGCTGAAAGGTGACGATCTCATGGGATCCGAGGTGCTCAACGGCATTGCGTACGACCCCGACGCCGAGACGTTCTACATCACCGGCAAGTGGTGGCCAAAGATGTTCGAAGTCCGGTTTGTCGAGTAACCCGACTCCGGCCGCAACATCCCCCAGGCTCCGCTGTTCCTCGCCCGACGTAACCGAGCGCCTTCGGACCCTGCAGTAAGATCGGAGGCATGACGAGACGAGCGAGGTTTGCTCCGGTCGTGTTGGCACTTGCGGTGGCGCTGACGGTGGCGTCGGTCGCGCCCGCCAACGCCCAACGACCCAACCGCAACCACTGGACGACCGATACGGACGTCGGGCGCGGCGACGGCCCGGTCGATGACGAGGCGCTGAAAGCGGCGCCCGCCAACTCGGCCGAATGGCTGCACTACGGCGGCAACTACCAAGGTTGGCGCCATAGTCCGATCGAGCAGTTGACCCCGCAGTCGGTCGGGAATCTGAAGCTGGCGTGGATGGCGCAGACGGGGGTGCCGGGCCAGCTCGAGGCGTCGCCGGTCATCTACGACGGCATCCTCTATTTGACATCGGCCCGCAATCGACTGCTGGCTCTGGACGCCAAGACCGGGGCGCTTCACTGGCGCTACGACCACCCGCTACCCGACGACCTGCGGTTGTGTTGTGGACCGGCCAACCGGGGCGTGGCGATTGCCGGCGACGTGGTCATCATGGCCACCCTCGACGCCAAGCTGGTGGCATTTGACCGTCGCACCGGCACCATCGCCTGGGAAACGACAATCGACGACCATGCGGCGGGGTTCAGCGCCACGTCCGCACCACTGGTGATCGGTGACGTCGCGGTCATCGGTGTCGGTGGCGGCGAGTATGGTGTCCGAGGCTACTTCGACGGGTACGACGTCGCGACGGGCGAACGCCGCTGGCGGCATTACACGATTCCGGCGGCCGGTGAGCCGGGTATCGAGAGCTGGGCCGGCGAGTCTTATCTGCACGGAGGCGGCGCCACCTGGTCGACCGGCAGCTACGATGCCGAGACCGACACCTTGTTCTGGACCACCGGCAATCCCAGCCCGGACTGGAATGGTGACGACCGGTTGGGCGACAACTTGTATAGCGACTCGGTGCTTGCGGTCGATCCGTCGACCGGCGAGCGCAAGTGGCACTTCCAGTTCACGCCGCACGATGTGTGGGACTACGACGGCAATTCCGAGATCTGGCTCGTAGACGTCTCCATCGACGGCCAGACAGTCCCGGCCCTCGCCCAGGCCAACCGCAACGGGTACCTGTATCTGCTGGACCGCCGGGACGGGCGGTTCTTGCGGGCGACTCAATACGCCGACCAGGTCAACTGGGGGACCGTCGGTGCTGACGGACACGCGACTGTCGACCCGGCGATGATGCCGGCTGAGAATCCAGAAGTGCGCGTGTGTCCCGGGTTGGCCGGAGGGAACAACGCCGCCTACTCCGGGGCCGTCAATCCTGACCTGGGCCTGGCGTTCGTGCCGGTGATTGAGAGTTGCATGATGTTCCGCAAGGCCCGGGCGGTCCTCCTGCCCGGTATCCCCTATTTCGGCGGCTCACCGGCTCCGGTGGATCAGGGTGATGGGTCCGCCTACGGGCACCTCAGCGCGATCGATCTGGCCACTGGCGAGACCCGGTGGAAGTATCGGGATCCCTATCCCATGATGGCCGGCGTGTTGAGCACCGCCGGGGGGCTGGTGGTCACCGGCAACGCCGGGGGCGACATCTTGGGGTTCGACGCGCGCACGGGTGACGAGGTGTGGCGGGTCCAAACGGGGTCCGGCATCCGCAGTCATCCCGTGGCCTACGAGCTCGACGGCGTCGTCTATCTCGCGGTGGGATCGGGCGGCGGTGGTGTGGTCCAGCAGGTCAGCGGAAGTCCGGCGTCGATGCCGCTCGGAAGCTCGCTGCTGGTGTTTGCGTTGGAGGGATCGTGAACCGTTTCGGCCTATTGGTCCCGCTCCTTCTGGCGGCCGTGGCGCTGACAGGGGCGGGCCAGGCGTCTGAGAATCCGTTCACTGGCGACGTCGCTGCGGTCGAGGAAGGCCGCGCTTTGATGGGGGCGGTGTGTGGCGGCTACTGTCACGCCACCACCGAGGGTGAGGCGACCGATGCCCCGGATCTGCTCGATTGCGAGTGGTGGCACGGCGACACCGACACGGATCTGTTCGGCGTGATCCGCGAGGGGGTTCCGGACACTCGAATGCAAGGTTTCGGGGGCATTCTGCCCGACGACGACATTTGGCGCCTGGTCACGGTCATTCGAGCCGATTCCCGGTGCGAGGAGGGGGATGGGGCGGCCCCGGATCCACGGTAGTCGGCCGGCTCTATCGGTCGGCCGTCGAGGGCTCGGCCCTGTGCTATGCTGCCGGGACCGTCTTGACTGCGTCGGGCGGGCCGGCCCGTAAAACCGGGAAGTTTTGCTAGCACGGCGCAACATCGGCAGTCGGAATACAGCGGCCTTCGAATGCACCGGAGTGTCCTTCCGGTTTTTCAGACGGGCCTTGTCCTGGGAGCGGTTGCTTGCGGCCACGGTTCTTCGTCCGCGCGGGCGTGATCGCGACGGCACTCATGGGTGCCGGAGGGGGCGCGGCGTGGCCGACGGAACCCACGGAGCTCCCGGTTCTGGGCTCCCGAGCCGCCGGCCCGGTGGCCGCCCAACGCCGACCCACTTTTCGGCGCGAAGACATTCGTCCGACGCTCAAGAATCCAAGCGCCAATGCGCGGGAGTTCTTCTTCACCCGCGCTATCTACAACGGTGGTGGTCGGCGCTGGGGCGCCTGGGCCACAGATTTCCCCAAAGCCGATCGCCAGTTCTTGACCATCCTCGACCGTCTGATCGACATGGATGCCTACGAGATGGAGAACGCCATCCAACTCGACGATCCGGCCGTGCGCCGATTTCCGTTCCTCTACGCGCTGGAGGTCGGGAACATGTACATGACCGAGGCGGAAGTCAAAGGGCTCCGCGAGTATCTGCTGGCCGGCGGGTTCTTGATGATCGACGATTTCTGGGGCACCTACGAGTGGCAGAATTTCGAGGCCGAGATCAAGCGAGTGTTGCCTGAATACCCAATCGTGGATTTATCCCTCAACCATCCGATATTCAACACCGTCTATAACATTGAGGAGATCGTTCAGGTTCCGTCCATCGGCAACGCGCAGGGGGGACCGACCTGGGAGCGTGACGGCTACGAAGCGCAGGTGAAGGGAATTTTCGACGAAACCGGCCGGTTGATGGTGGTCATCAACTGGAATACGGACATCGGCGATGCATGGGAGTGGGCCGAAAGCCCATACTATCCATTGAGGTACTCGACGTACGCGATAGAAATAACCGTAAACATCATCGTCTACGCGATGAGTCATTAAGAAGAGGAGACGGGCCGAGGCGCGGCGAGCGGGTCGATTGACTCATTCACTCTCTACGCCGCCGGCCCGGTCGCGTCTGTAGCAATGTTTGAATCGGTGTTCGAGTTTTTCTTCAAGTACCGTCCGATCGTCTTCGACGAGGGCGCCCTGGCCTTCCGGCCGACGGCGGCCACGTTTGTGGCGGCCGTGGTCGTGGTCGCCATCGGCGTGGTGACGTTCCAGACCTATCAACGGGTGCGGGCGAACACGCGGCCGTTCGATCGCGTCGTGCTGACGGGGGTGCGTCTCACCATTCTGGCCGTCCTGCTGCTCTGTCTCTTCCGACCGGTGCTCGTGCTGTCGCAGGTGGTCGCCCAGCAGAACTTCCTGGGTGTCTTGATCGACGACTCACGCAGCATGGCCATCGCCGACCGCGACGGTGAGTCCCGCGCGGACTTCGTGACGCAGCAGTTCGGTGGGGAAGAGAGCCCGCTGCTCACCGCATTGGCGGACCGCTTCGCGCTGCGGCTGTTCAGCTTTTCGTCCGCCACCAATCGCATCACCTCGGTCGACGATCTGGCCTTTGACGGCACGCGGACCCATCTGGGGCAGGCGTTGACCCGCGCCCACGAGGAATTGGCCGGGGTGCCGCTGTCTGGAATGGTGGTGGTGAGCGACGGCGCTGACAACGCCGGGGTCGAGCTGTCCGATGCGCTCGTGCCGCTCGAAGCGGCGGGGGTGCCAGTGTTCACGGTTGGACTCGGCCGCGAAGAGTACAGTCGCGACATTCAGTTGAGCCGAGTGGACACGCCACGATCGGTGCTCAAGGGCGCCGCGTTGGTGGTCGACATCCTGTTGACGCAGAACGGATATGCCGGCGAGACCGTCAGCGTGCAGGTGGAGGACGAAGGCCGGATCGTGGCCGACCAGGCGGTGACGTTGCCGGCCGACGGCGAGCCAGCCACGGTGCGGGTACGGTTCACCGCGGCGGACGCGGGTGCGCGTCTGTTCAGTTTCCGGGTGTCGCCGCGCCCGGATGAAATGGTCACCCAGAACAACGAGCGGAACGCCCTGGTCGTCGTCGAGGATACACGCGAGAAGATCCTCTACTTCGAGGGCGAGCCGCGTTGGGAGCTCAAGTTCATCGGGCGGGCGGTGGAGGACGACGAGAACCTCCAGGTCGCCATGCTTCAGCGCACGGCCGAAAACAAGTTCATGCGGATCGGCGTCGAGGACGCCGAGGATCTGATCGGCGGATTCCCCCGGACACGCGAAGAGCTGTTCAAGTACCGCGCGATCATCCTGGGGAGCATCGAGGCGAATTTCTTCACGCCCGACCAGCTTCGGATGATTGCCGACTTTGTCAGCGAACGGGGTGGCAGCTTGTTGATGCTCGGCGGCCAGCGGTCGTACGCCGAGGGCGGGTATGCCGGTACGCCGGTGGCCGATGTGCTGCCGGTGCTGCTGAACCCGACCGCCGGCGACGGTGAGGACGGTTTCTTCGTCGAGACCGATGTGCGGCCGACCCGCGCCGGCGCCACGCATCCGGCCACCCAGATCGCCGAGACGGAGGAGGCTTCAGCCGCGCGGTGGCTCGAATTGCCCCCGATTACCCTGGTCAATCGGATCACGGAGGTGAAGCCAGGTGCGACCAAGCTGCTGGAAAGTGGCGACGGATCCTTTGTCGTGCTCGCTTTTCAGCGCTACGGAGCCGGCAAGGCCCTCTCCTTCCCCGTCCAAGATTCGTGGATGTGGCAGATGCACGCCGACATCGCGGTTGATGACCAGACGCACGAGACGCTGTGGCGTCGCTTGTTGCGGTGGATGGTTGACGGGGTGCCGGATCAGGTGGTCGCCGACTTGCCCACCGATCAAATCGAGCTCGACGAACCGTTGTCGCTGCGGGCCGAGGTCGACGACGCCAACTACGAAGAAATCAACAACAGTCAAGTCTCGGCCTGGATCACGGATCCGGATGACGAGCTGATCGAAGTCCCGATGGACTGGACCGCCGACCGGGACGGCGAGTATGTCTCCAGCTTCGTGCCGAGGAAGGAAGGGCTGTACGAGGTTCGGATGGAGGCTACGAGCGACGGCGAGTTACTGGGGAGTGACACCGCGTATATTCGCGTGGCCCCGAGCGATTCAGAGTTCTACGACTCCACCATGCAGGCGCCGTTGCTCGAACGAGTGGCCGAAGAGACTGGCGGCCGGTTCTACACCACCGACACGGTCGACTCCCTCGTCGACGACATCCAGACGGTCGGGGGTGGCGTCACCGTGGTCGAAGAGCGCGACCTGTGGGACATGCCGGTCTTCCTGTTTCTGTTTCTGTTACTGGTTCTCGGCGAGTGGGGTTACCGCCGGTCGCGAGGACTCGCATGATCCGACTCCAGGCTCGGACGCGCATGAGGGCGAGGGTGGTGGCGGTCGCGGTCACGACGACAGCGTGGCTCGCTGCGCCCGTGGCGGCGCAACAGACCCACATTCTCGTGCTCACCGGGTTGAGCGGCGAGCCGGCGTACGCCGAGCAGTTCCACGAGTGGGCCACCACGCTCATTGACGCCGCGATCGAGCGCTACGAGGTGCCGCCAGAACAGGTTGCCTACCTGGCTGAAAAGGTGGAGCTTGATCCCGAGCGAATCGACGGGCGGTCGACCAAGGAGAACGTCGAACAGGCGTTTGCCGACATCTCCGAGCGGGCCGAGCCGAACGACCATGTGCTGGTGCTGCTGATCGGACACGGGAGCCACAACAGCGGCGAGTCGCGCTTTAATCTGCCCGGCCGCGACTTGACCGCCGGGGACTACGCGGTCCTCCTCAGCACGCTGAGCCCCCAGCGAGTCACGTTCGTCAACGCGGCCACCTCGAGCGGTGGATTCATCGAAGCGCTGTCGGGTGAGGGACGCACCGTGATGACGGCTACCCGCAGCAGCGGTCAGTGGAACGAGACCGTGTTCGGCGGCCATTTCGTGGCTGCGTTCGCGGACGGCGAAGAGGACTCCGACCAGAACAAGGACGGACGCGTCTCGATGCTCGAAGCGTTTGAGTACGCGGTGGTGCAGGTGGCCCGTGTCTACGAGTCGGACGGACGCCTCCAGACAGAGCATGCCCTGCTCGATGACAACGGCGATGGCGAGGGGACACGCGAGCCCGACCCGTTGACCACGGACGGCGCCATGGCCCGCAGCTTGTTCATTACGACCGGCGACGGTTCCGGGCTGGCCGGGTTGCCGGATGACCCCGCGATACGTGCCCTGTATGAAGAGCGGTTGCTGCTACAGGAGCAGATCGAAGGGCTCCGCGCGACTCGCGGTGGGACGGATGCGGCGAGTTATGACGCGGAAATGGAAAAACTGCTCGTCGCCATGGCGCTGAAAACCCGCGAAATCCGAACCACGGAAGAGGACGCGGCCGAGCCGCGCTAGACACCAGGGCGATGAGGACCATCACGCGACGGTTGACGACGGGGCTGCTGCTAGCCGTGCTGCTGGCGGGCGGCGCCTCGGCGGCGGTCACCGCGCGTGCGGACACTGCCCCGGTGTCCGGTCCGGCCGCCTTTGACGGCCGCTTCGTGTTCGCCCGCATCCGGTATGCCGACGGATACGCGGGCGGCGGGTTCTTCTATCGACAGGACCTGCCCTGGGCCCATGACTATCCGCGCGCCGAGCAGAACTTGATGCGGATTCTCGACGAGGTCACACTCATCGATCCGTATCTGGGTGAGGATGGCGGCACCATTTTGATGCTTGACGATCCAAATCTGTTCAAGTATCCGTTCGCGTACATGTCGGAGCCGGGCTACTGGACGCTGTCGGAGGCGGAAGAGGAGGGCTTGCGGAACTATCTGCTGAAGGGCGGGTTCCTGATCTTCGACGACTTCCACGCCGACGACCACTGGTACAACCTGGAAACCCAGATGAAGAAGGTGTTGCCCGACCTGAACTGGATCGAACTCGATGCCAGCATGCCGGTCTATCACTCGTTCTTCGATATCGATTCTCTGGACTATCCGCCGCAATACCCGGAGATACCGATCTTCTTCGGGCTGTTTGAGAACAATAATCCGAATGGCCGGTTGATCGTCGTGGCCAACCACAACAATGACATCGGCGAGTCGTGGGAGTTTTCCATGACCGGGTGGATCCCGATCGACATCTCGAACGAGTCGTTCAAGTTTGGCGTGAATTACATCATGTACGCGATGACACATTAAGGATGGCACGGCGCGCACATGCGCGCCCGCGAGGAAGCGGAGCGGGGTATCCGGGGTCCCCGCGAGCGACCGAGCCGGGGTTGTGGGGCAGCGCCCCACGGAAGCAAAGCTGCAAGGAGAGCGGAATCGTGGACGCATTCGCACAAGAACCGACCGACCTGGATAACCCAGACGACATAGCTCTGGCCGACAACATGAAGGCCGGACGCGAGCAGATTCTCGTCGAGCTCCGGAAGAAAATCATTGGCCAGCAGGAGGTCATCAACGAGACGTTGCTGACGCTGTTCGTCGGCGGCAACAGCCTCATCATCGGTGTGCCAGGGCTGGCCAAGACCCTACTCATCCAGACGATGGCGCAGGTGCTCGACCTCAAGTTCTCCCGTATCCAGTTCACGCCGGACCTCATGCCGTCCGACATCACCGGCACGGACATCATTCAGGAGGATGCCGAGACTGGCGGACGCAAGATGGTGTTTGCGCCCGGTCCCGTGTTTACCAACGTCCTGCTGGCGGACGAGATCAACCGGACGCCGCCGAAGACCCAGTCGGCGTTGCTTGAGGCGATGCAGGAACATCGGGTCACCGTCCAGGGGCGCACCTACACGCTCGAGGAGCCGTTCTTCGTGTTCGCCACCCAGAACCCGATCGAGCTCGAAGGCACCTACCCGTTGCCGGAGGCCCAGCTCGACCGGTTCATGTTTCACATCGTGATCGAGCACCCGCCGGAAGACGAGGAACTCGAGGTCGTGCGGTCCACGACCGGCAACGCGGAGCCGGAGTTCAAGCATGCCGTGACGGGAGCCGATCTGGTCGGGTTCCAGCGGCTGGTGCGGCGTGTGCCGGTGTCCGACGCGGTCATGCGCTACGCCCTGAGCATCGTGCGCACGAGCCGCATGAAGGGGGACGACGCGCCCGACTTTAAGAAGTGGGTCGCCTACGGGGCCAGTGTCCGTGCGGCCCAGTATCTGATTCTGGGTGGGAAGGCCCGCGCGCTGACAGAGGGGCGCTACCACGTCAGCTTCGAAGACATTCGCGCGCTGGCGCACCCGGTGCTACGTCACCGCGTGCTGCTCAATTTCCACGCCGAGTCCGAGGGCATCACCGCCGATCAGATCGTCGACCAGTTGCTCGAGGCCGTGCCGGTTCCGACCTCCCAGATGTAGGGGTGTAAGGACCCCCGTCACCATGTCCACGGCCGCCACCGCCTCGCCCGGCGCACGCTTCATCGACCCCAAGGTCTTGGTGCGTATCGGCAGCCTCGAACTGGCGGCGCGCTTCGTGGTCGAGGGGTTCATCAACGGGCTGCACAAGGCTCCGTATCTCGGTATATCGGTAGACTTCGCCGAGCACCGTGGTTACATGCCGGGGGACGACATCCGGCGTATCGATTGGCGGCTGTATGCGCGGACGGACCGCTTTTACGTCAAGCAGTTTGAAGCGGACACCAATACCAACTTCTCGGTGCTGTTCGATGTGTCGAAGTCCATGAGCTTTGGCAGCCGGGGCGTCACCAAACTGGACTATGGCCGCTACCTCGCGGCCTGCTTGAGCTATCTCAGCAGCCGGCAGCGCGACCGGATCGGCATCGTGACGTTTGACGACGATATCGTCGAACGCGTCCCCCCCTCGGCCAAACATTTCGACGTGACGTTGCACACGCTCGACAAGATCGTCGCGGGGCGCCCAGGCGCCCTGGGGCCGCCGCTCTTCAAGGCGACGGAGTTCTTCAAGCGTCGCAGCATCCTGGTTGTCATCTCCGACTTCTACGAGGAGCCGGAGAAGATCCTTGACGCGATCAAGCCGCTCCGTTTCGCCGGCAACGACGTGATCGTCTTTCACGTCCTCGACCCGGCCGAGGTGGATTTTCCCTACGACGACTCGAGCAGCTTCGAGGATATGGAAACCGGCCGGAAGATGGCGGTGGTGCCGGACAAGCTGCGGGACGAGTATCGCGCGCTGGTGCAGGACCACATCCGGTCGTTGAGTCAGCTGTTCAGCCGGAACCGTATTGACTACGCCTTCCTGAACACCAAGGTGCCGCTGGACCATGCGTTGTTCAAGTATCTCGCCATGCGGCACAAGATGACGAAAGTGCGTTGATGTCTTTTCTGGCCCCACTGTTCTTCGCGGCGATTGCGGCCCTCGGGGTGCCGGTGCTGATTCACATGATTCAGCGCCAGCGGACCGAGGTGGTCGAGTTCCCGTCGCTGATGTTCGTTCGCCGGATCCCGTTTCATTCCCTCCGACGCCAGCGCGTCCGTCATTGGCTGCTATTGCTCATGCGATGCGCCGCCCTGGTGTTGCTCATCGCGGCGTTCGCGCGTCCCTTCCTCCGTTCGACCGCGCTGGCGGCGGTGACCGGCGGCTCGCGCGAGGTCGTGGTGCTGGTCGACCGTTCCTACAGCATGGGCTACGGTGGTCGCTGGGAGGAGGCGCGAGACATCGCCCGCGGGGTGGTGCGTGATCTGGCTGCGGACGACGAGGCCACGGTCGTCTTTTTCGACAGTGGAGCCGAATCGAGCACACGGTCGACCACGGATCGCGCGAGTTTGCTGGCGGCGATCGATGACGTCGAGCTGAGCACCGGGACCACGCGATACGGTCCCGCCCTGCAACTGGCCCAGGGGATTCTCGAAGACTCGGACCAACCCCTGCTCGAGGTCGTGCTCATCAGCGATTTTCAACGTGTGGGGGTCGACAGTGCCGGCAGCATTCTCTTGCCGCCCGGCACCGTGCTGACACCGGTCTCGGTGGCCGACGACGACCCGACCCCGAATATCAGCGTGGCCGGCGCTTCGGTGCAGCGCGATCTGTTTGCGGAGCGCGAGCGAGCCACGGTGACGGCGCGGTTGGCTAACCGTGGGAACGAGCCGGTCGAAGGCCTGCTCGTGTCGCTCGAGTTGAACGGCCGCGAACTGCAGTCGTTGCGAGTCTCGATAGAGGCGAATGGCCCGGCCACGGTGACCTTCGACCCGTTCACGCTCGAGGACTCGGCGATGCCGATCTCTGTGCGGGCCGCCACGGACCGGTTGCCGCAGGACGACGTGTACCACTTCACCGTCGCGCCTGGCGACATCGTGCCGGTGTTGATTGTCGGTAAACCGGGCACCGCGGGCGCAGAGGGCAATCTGTATGTGCGACAGGCTCTGGCGATTGGAACGAGCCCCTCGTTCGCCGTCACCGAGCGAGCGGTCAACCAGGTCACGGCCGCTGATGTGACGGCGGCCGGGGTCGTGGTGTTGAATGACGTCGGGCTCCCCGACGGGCCGATCGGTGCGGCCATCACCCGGTTCGTCGAGGCCGGCGGTGGCTTGTGGATTGCGTTGGGTGAAGGCGTGCGCTGGCCCGGCGACAACCTCGATCTGTTGCCCGGACCGATTGACGGACCGGCCGATCGTGACGGTCGCGGCGGTTCGCTGGGCTTCGTCGATTACAGCCATCCGGTGTTCGCTGCGTTCAGCACCCCACGCAGTGGCGACCTCACGGCGCCGCGTTTCTTCCGCTATCGGCCTCTGAGTGTCGGTCCCGAAACATCGGTCCTCGCTCGGTTCGACAACGGTGATGCCGCGATGGCGGAGCATCGGTTCGGCGAGGGGCGGGTGTTGGTCTGGACCTCGACCCTCGACACCTTCTGGAACGATTTCGCCCGCAACGGGATCTATCTGCCGTTCGTACACAGGGCGGTGGAGTATTTGGCCGACTACACCGCGCCAACCTCGGCGCTGACCGCCGGGCAGGTGCTCGACCTGTCAGCGTATCCCGGTGCGTCGGAACTCGACTTGTCGAGTCCCAACCTCGTGGTGCGCGATCCGTCCGAAGACCGCGTCGAGGCGGGGAGCGACGGTCGGCCCGGGTTTATCGGTCTGCAGGAGCAGGGCTTCTACGAAATTCGCGACACCGACGCGGGAGACACCGAGCCGGTGCTGGTGGCGGTCAACGTCGACCTCGCCGAATCGAATCTGGAACAGGTCGATCCACAGGAGTTGGTGGCGATTGTCACCGGTCGTGCGGCGGGCGATCGGGCCATCGGGGAAGAGCGCGAGATACGGCCGGAAGATCTGGAGCGTCGTCAAACCCTGTGGTGGTATCTCCTGATCGGGGCGCTCGGGTTTCTCGCCACCGAAACGGTGATGTCCAACCGGTTGTCGCGAGCGGAGCTGGATCTCGACTAGTGTGGGGCTCCAACTTCTGGGACACGACACTCGGGTGTTGCATCGAGCTTGCCGCGCCGATGCGGCGAGGTGGCGGAATGCTCGGGGAACGGGCGCGTCGGTGAGATAAAATGGGGCAAACCCCCAAAGTGAGGCCAAGCATGTTGAGTGATTCCTGGTCGTCATCCTCCTCCGGCGGTCGGCACGATCTTGTCGAGGTCATCCGCCGCGTGCGAAACCGCTGGCGGTTACGGATCGCGATGCGGGGCGTAGCGATTCTGGCCGCGGCCGCCCTGGGGGCGTTCCTCGTCTCCTCCTACGGACTCGAGGTCTTCAAGTTCTCGGGCGGTTCGGTCATCGTGTTCCGGGTGCTCACTTATCTCGCGCTGGCGGGGCTGACCTATTGGTATCTGATTCGGCCGCTCGTGCGCCCGATACCCGACGAACAGGTGGCGCTCTATCTCGAAGAGCACGACCCGACGCTACAGGCGGCGGTGCTGAGCGCGCTCGAAGAGGCAAAACGCGGGGAACAGTCCGACAGCGAAAACTATTCTCCGGCGCTCGTCGAGAAGCTCATCCAGTCTGCGGTCGAGCGGTGTCGTGGGCTGGATATGGGGTCGGCCGTCGAGCGGGACAAGATTAAGCAGTCATCGAGCTATCTGGTCGGCGTCGCCGTCGTGGCGCTGTTGATGTTCCTGTTTGGGCCGTCGTATCTGCGGCACGGGGCCACGGCGCTGATGACGCCGACCGGGAGCTTGCAGGCGGCAAGCCCGTACAGCATCGAGGTCTTGCCGGGCGACGCAACCATCGCGCGCGGCTCCGACCTTGCCGTCACGGCCCGGTTGGTGGGGTTCGAGACCAACGACGTGAACCTGTTCATGCGGACCAGTTCCAGCGATGCGTACGAGCGTGTCCCACTGATCCCGGTCGAAGCGTTGGGGGGTGAGGAGCCGGTGGTCGGCCAGTTCGAGACCCTCTTGTTCGATGTGCGAGACGAGACCAACTACTTCATCGAAGCGGACAGCGTGCAGTCCGGGAACTTTACGCTCGAGGTCATCGACCTGCCGTATGCCGAGCACCTCGAGCTGGAGTATCACTTCCCGGCCTACACCGGTCTTGAGCCGCGGATTATCCAGGACGGCGGCGACATCGCGGTGCTGCAGGGGACCGAAGTGCGCGTGGCCGTGTTTCCGACCATGAGCACACCGGCCGGCCGGTTGGTGTTCGACGAGACGCACGCGGCCACGTTGACCCCGCGCGCTGACGGCGTGCTCACGGCCAGTTTTGTCGTCGATGAAGATGGCTTCTACCAGGTCGAGCTGGAAGGACCCAGTGGAGAAGCGGTGGATGCCTCTCCGCGCTACACCATCGACGTGCTGACCGACCAGCCGCCCTCTGTCATGTTTGTGAAGCCGGGGCGCGATACGACGGCCAACGCCATCGAAGAGGTTTATCTCGAGGCCCGGGCGGACGACGACTTTGGGGTCCGGTCGCTGAGTCTGACCTACTCCGTCAACGGCGGGCCGGAAGAGACGGTCAGCCTGTTCAGTTCCGAAGAAGGCGGTCTCAAAGAGGTCTCGGCCGGTCACACCTTGTTCCTCGAGGAGTTCGAGCTGGAACCGGGCGACTTCGTGTCCTACTACGGCACGGCCGGCGACAACCAGTCGGGTACGGCCCGGGAGGTCATGAGCGACCTGTATTTCGTCCAGATTCGCGCGTTTCGTCGCGACTTCCGGGCGGAGCAGTCACAAGGCGGTGGCGGCGGTGGTGGCGGTGGCGGTGGCGGTGACGCCCGGGCGCTTTCGGAAGCCCAGCGGCAGGTCATTTCGGCCACCTTCAACGTGGTCCGTGATCGGGACACGTTCACCGAGGATGAGTATCGCGAGAACCTCGTCTTTCTGACACTCTCGCAGGGGCGGTTGCGCGAACAGGTCGATACGTTGCTGCGTCGGATGAACAGCCGCGTCATGCCGGCCGACCCGGCGTTCCGCTCCATTCTGGAAATCCTGCCGCGGGCGGCAGAGGAGATGGCCACGGCGGAGACCGCGCTGCAGGAGCAAGACGTCGACACCGCGCTTCCGGCCGAACAACGCGCCCTCCAGCATCTGCAGCGGGCGGAAGAGGCCTACGACGAGGTGCGGGTCCAGCAGCAGCAGGGTGGCGGCGGCGGTGGTGGTGGCGGACAGAATTCCGCCGAAGACCTGGCTGACCTGTTCGAGCTGGAGCTGGACAAACTGCAAAACCAGTACGAGACGGTGCAGCGAGGTGAGCAGCAGTCGTCGGACAACCAGATCGACGAATTGATGGAGCGTTTGAAGGAGCTGGCCCGTCGCCAGGAACAAGAGGCGGAGCGGCAGCGTCGCCGGTCGCGTGGCGGACAGACCGCGCAGGCCGGTGGGGGGGCATCGCAGCGCGCCCTGGCCGAAGAAGCCGAGGAGGCGGCGCGCCGCCTTGAGCGTCTGGCCCGTGAGCAACAGTCGCCGCAGATGATGCAGGCCGCCCGGCGACTGCAAGAAGCAGCTGACGCCATGCGGGAAGCGGCCGCGAACGCCGACAACCAGGGCTTCGCCGAGGCGGGGGCGGCGCTGGATCGGCTGCGGGAGGTGCAGCGTCAGCTGGAGGGCGAGCAGAGCAGCCGGTTGTCGCGTGACATCCAAGAGGCCCAGCGACGGGCGGCCGAGTTGGCGGCGGAAGAAGCTGACATTGCCGACCAGGTCGGCAATCTGGCCAACCTGTCGGACGAAGATCGGCAGGACCGCGCTCGCCGGCTGTCGGAGCGGAAGGACGAGATGTTCGGGCAGGTGGCTGACCTCGAGCGCGAACTCGATTCCACGTCGGCCGAATTCCGTCGCGACGAACAGAGTGCCTCGCGCGCGTTACAAGAGGCGGCGAATGGTATTCGCGAGAGCAAGCTCAAAGAGAAGATCAGGTATTCGCGTGGCTTGGTTCGGGCCCGTTCGCCAGAGTACGCGCAACAGTTCGAACAGGAGATCGGCGGCGACATCGAGGATCTCGAACAGCGGCTGGCCGAGGCGGCTGACGCGGTGGGGAACTCAGAGGGCACAGGGCTGGAACAGGCGCTCAAGGGGACCCGGGACCTGATGCGGGGCCTCGAGTCGCTCGAACAGCGGATTCAGCAGGGTAGCGAGCAGGCGTCGAACCAGGAGGGTCAGTCTGGTCAGCAGGGCCAAGACGGTCAGCAGGGTCAGGGCCAGCAGGGGCAAGGCCAGCAGGGTCAGGGCCAGCAGGGTCAGGGCCAGCAGGGAC
>JAPYUM010000027.1:0-9631 GCA_029940535.1 Vicinamibacterales bacterium | reverse complement strand
GGCCAGCAGGGTCAGGGCCAGCAGGGTCAGGGCCAGCAGGGACAGGGTCAGCAGGGACAGGGGCAACAAGGCCAGGGCCAACAGGGACAGGGCCAAGGCCAGGGTCAGCAAGGCCAGCAGGGCGGCGCGGCAAACGGACGTGGTGGCAACGTGGCGGGGTCGCCGTTCGGCGGTGGCGGTGCCGGTAATCGACGGCCCGGAGAAGTCTTTGATCCGCGGGACGTGCGGCAGTGGCAACGCGAGTTCCGTGAGCGTGGCTCCGAGGCCCAGGAACTGCAGCGGCTCTTGAATGCCGAAAACTTCGGTGAGGTCGGTGACCTGGGCGAAATCATCCAGGCGATGCGGCAGCTCGACGATCCTCGCGCCTACCGGGACGCGGAAGAGATTGCCAGGCTCCAGTCATTTGTGCTCGAAGGGTTGAAGCGGTTCGAGTACCGACTCCGACGCGAGGTCGACGGTGACAGCGACGATCTGTTTCTGGCCGGAAGCGAAGAGGTGCCTGACGAGTTCCGTGACCAGATCAACGAGTACTTCAAGTTGCTGGCTGACCAGCAGCAGTAAGGACCCGCTCGGGAACACATTGCGCATCGGCGAGAGAGACGCGGCGGGGTTCCGCCGCGTTTTCTTTATCTAGACGATAAACGTGACTTCGACGACACCGCTTCTCGAGACCGTCGAACAGGAGCCGGACCGGCCGGCACAGGCCTCCGTCATCTGGCTCCATGGTCTGGGTGCCGACGGGCACGACTTCGCTTCCCTGCCCCCGCAGCTTGGTGTCTCGCCTGACATCGCGATTCGCTACGTCTTTCCGCACGCGCCGATCATGCCGGTCACGGTGAACATGGGCACGCGCATGCGCGCCTGGTATGACATCGTCACCATGGACGCGCGCGGACAGGATGACGCTGGTATTCGGCGGTCGGCGGTATCGGTCGAGGCGCTCGTTGCGCGTGAGGTCGAGCGCGGTGTTTCGTCCTCCCAGATCGTGCTGGCCGGGTTCTCCCAGGGGTCCGCCATGGCGCTGTTCACGGGGTTGCGTCACGCGGCTCCGCTCGCTGGCATTGTGGCGCTGTCCGGGTATCTGCCGCTCCACGAGACGCTCCCGGCGGAAGCGAGCCCGGGGAACCACCAGGTTCCGATCTTTCAGGCGCACGGAAAACACGACAACGTCGTGCCGTATGGTCTCGGGCGCAGCACGGCGGACATCCTTGGTGCGGCCGGCTATCGTGTCGACTGGCACGAATACGAGATGGCGCACCAGGTGTGTTTGGAAGAAGTGCAGGAGATTGGCCGCTTTCTCACGGGGGTCCTGACGTCTGCCGATGGACACCCACGACCGGAGTCTGCGATGGCGGCAGACACCGGGGAGTAGCAGTCCGTGATAAACAGCCCGCGGCATTCGCCCGGCGCTGGTCGAGCGCTGGCCACCGTCATCGCCCTTGCGCTCACCGCGTGCGGGCCGGGGGACCCAGGAGCAGACGTGCCGTTGCCGCCGGACACCCGAACCGAGTCCCTGGTCGAGACACTACACGGCGTCGAGGTCCCCGATTCCTACCGTTGGCTGGAGGACCAGGACGCGCCGGAGACACGGGCCTGGATCGACCAGCAGAACGCGTACACCGATAGTGTGCTCGCGCTGCTGCCTGGCCGCGAGGTACTCCAGTCGGTCGCCGCGCGCGTATTGCGGGTAGATGCCATCGGGCTCCCTAGCTCGCGCGGCGGGCGCTACTTCCACAGCAAGCGCAGGGCCGACCAGGACCTGTCGGTGGTCTATGTGCGCGATGGGCTCGAGGCCGAAGACCGGGTGCTGATCGACCCCCATCCGATGAGCCCCGATCACACTGTGAGCGTCAGCCTGCTCGACATCTCACAGGACGGTCGGCTCGTGGTGTACGCGGTGCGTGCGGGCGGTGTCGACGAGGTCTCGATTCGTCTTCGCGATGTCGACACCGGCGCGGACCTCCCAGACAGCTTGCCCGCCGCGCGCTACGGGCAGGTCAATCTGACGCCAGACAAGACCGGGTTCTTCTACGAGCGTTACGGAGATGTCACGCCTCGGGTCATGTATCACACCATCGGCACGGATTTGGGCGCGGACGTGCAGCTCTTCGGCGACGGTTACGGTCTGCAACACATTCCGGTCACGCTGCTCTCGGACGACGGCCGCTGGCTGCTGGTCCACGTCATCGAGGGATCGTCCGGTCCCACCGAGATCCACATCAAGGATCTCGCCGCCGACGCCCCGTTCGTCACTGTGATTCAGGACGGCGTGACCGAGTCCTGGGCGGAGTTCGCCGGAGGCCAGCTCGTCATTACGACCAATCTCGACGCCCCGAACAAACGCGTGGTGGTCGCCGATCCGGCCAATCCCGCGGTCGAGGAGTGGACCGAGGTCATCGCCGAACGTCGTGACCGCGTCATTCAGGATGCGAGGGGGCTGGGCGGTCGCCTTGCGGTGTCGTTCCTGCAGGACGTCCAACCCCGCGTGGCGATCCACGAGCTGTCCGGCGCGCATGTGAGAGACATCGCCTTCGACATCGTTGGCACGATCGGCGGGGGCGCTGGTCGCTGGACCAGCGATGAAGCGTTCTTCACGTTCCAGTCCTATCACCGGCCCACGACCATCTACCGTCTTGACCTGGCCACCGGAGACCGGACCGTCTGGGCTCAGGTCGAGGTGCCGATCGACACCGACCGGTACACCGTGACCCAGACCTGGTTCGAGTCGAAAGACGGCACCCGGGTGCCGATGTTCGTCACGCATCGCGACGACACCGTGCTCGATGGCACCAACCCGACCTTGCTGACCGGGTATGGCGGGTTCAACTTGAGCATGACGCCCGCATTCTCGTCACTCGCGGCCGTCTGGCTGGAAAACGGTGGGGTGTTCGCCGAAGCGAACATGCGCGGTGGCGGCGAGTTCGGTGAGGCGTGGCATCGCGACGGCATGCTCGAGCGCAAGCAGAACGTCTTCGACGACTTCATCGGGGCCGCCGAGCATCTGATTGCCGACGGCTACACCAGTCCCGAGCATCTCGCGATCCGGGGAGGCAGCAACGGGGGGCTCCTTGTCGGCACGGTGTCGAATCAGCGTCCCGACCTGTTCGGCGCCGTCGTCTGCACCTACCCCTTGCTGGATATGGTCCGCTATCACCAGTTCCTCGTGGCCAGCTTTTGGGTGCCCGAGTACGGTTCCAGTGAAGACCCCGACCAGTTCGCCTACATCTACGACTATTCGCCGTATCACAACGTCGACGTCACCGCCGACTACCCGGCCACCCTGTACATCACCGGTGACGGAGACACCCGCGTCGCCCCGCTGCACGGCCGAAAGATGACCGCGCTGATGCAGGCGACCCACGGCCAGTCCACCCCCGTGCTCCTCCGCTACCATACCGACGCTGGCCACTCCGGCGGCCAGCCGGTCTCCCAACAGATCGAACAGATGGTCGATACCGTCAGCTTCCTCTTGTGGCAAGTGGGCCCCTGATTCCCACGCGGGTCGCGCGCACCCGACCATCGTCTCGTAGCCATCCCGTTTCTGTCGCGAATCGTGGTTCCGAGCTAGTGTCCTGTATCCGTGATTCGCTGCATAGGTCGGTAGCGCGGCGTGATGCTCCGCTGGCGACTTATGTTGCGAATCACGGTTACAGGACACTAGGATGGAGCCACCCGCGATGTGCCGTCCTCAGAAGTCGGGCAGGATGCCGGAGGAGCCATGCACTGCAAACGTCTGTGCGAATGTGCCGTGATGCTGCCGTTGCTCACCTCATGCGGCGCTCAGTCGACCGTTGACCCGAGTCCCGCGCCGGCCGCGCCCGCGGAGGAGCGTGGCATCCCCACGTTTGCCGCCGATCCATCGTGGCCCGGGCTGCCGGCCGAGTGGGTGCTGGGACAGGTGTCGTCCGTCACGGTGGATAGTCGTGATCACGTCTGGGTCTTGCACCGGCCGCGCACGGTGCCCGACGAACAGCAAGCCGCCGCCGCCCCGCCCGTGTTGGAATTCGACGAATCCGGCGCGTTCGTTCAGGCCTGGGGCGGTCCCGGGGGGGACTACGAATGGCCGGCAAACGAGCACGGCATTCACGTGGATTATCGGGGAGACGTCTGGGTGGGTGGGAACGGCACGGCGCCCGAGTCGGACGACATGCTGTTGAAGTTCACCGCCGCCGGCGAACTGTTGTTCCAGGTGGGGCGCCCGGGGCAGAGCGGGGGCAATGAAGATACGGCGAACCTACGGCGGCCGGCCGAGGCGTTCGCCTACGAGGCGACCGATGAAGTGTTTGTGGCCGACGGCTACGGGAATCGCCGCGTCATCGTGCTCGACGCGACGACCGGTGCGTTCAAGCGGATGTGGGGCGGGTTCGGCAATGCCCCGCTCGACGAGCCGCCGGAAACACCCGGCGACGATGACCAGGGGCCCCCGCAGTTCGGGACGGTGCACGGCATCGAGGTCTCGAACGACGGTCACGTATACGTGGCCGACCGGAATAACGGCCGGATTCAGGTGTTCACGACTGACGGGGTCTTCACGACGCAGGCGTTCATCAACCCGGGCGCGGACAGCGCGTTGACGGCGGCCGGTCTGGCGTTTTCGCCGGACCCGGAGCAACAGTTCATGTATGTGGCTGACCAGGGGAACTCGCACATCCACGTGGTCGACCGGATGACGCTCGAGGTACTCGATTCGTTTGGAGGGAACGGAGAGCAGCCGGGCGACTTCCAGGCGCTTCATCACATTGCCAGCGACAGCCACGGCAACCTCTACACGGCCGAGGCGCAACGAGGCCAGCGGGCGCAGAAGTTCACGTTCACGGGCATGGCGCCGGCGGGCCCGTGACGCCCCAGTTCGCGCCGCGGTTGACCGAAGACGGTTGTTATAATTGTTCGGAGCTGGACCCCGCACATTGGGTTTGATGGGAGGACACCGATGAACATGAGACTGGCCGGGGTTGTCGCGACGGCGGTCCTTCTTCTGGGCTCGAACGCGGTGGTGTGGGCGCAGCTTCGGCTGCCTGGCGCGGTCGTTGTCCACGACTCCGGGCAGCCGGTGTGGCCAGTCTACGAAGGATACTGGGTAGAGGAGGACGGCACGGCCTACGCCGCCTTCGGCTATCTCAACAAGAACCACAAGGAAGAGGTGGGCGTCCAGGTGGGCCCGGACAACATGTTCTCGCCCGGGCCAGCCGACCAGGGCCAGCCGACCCACTTTCTACCCCGACGTCATACCGGCGTGTTCGCGTTCGCGCTGCCGGCCGGCATCTCCGACACGATCGTCTGGACGCTCAACGTCGCCGGCAACGTGGCCAGGATACCGATCAACCTCGACGTCGAGTATCTGATTACCCCGTTTCGGAAGGACACCGGGGGTGGCGTGGAGAACACACCGCCGAGTGTGCGTCTGAGTGAAGAGGGTGACTGGGGGAGTGGACCGACCGGCGTGACGTGGGAGACGACGGCGACGGTCGGCGAACCGCTTGCGCTGCACGTCTGGATGACGGACGATGGCGTCGGGTCACGGCATCGTCTGAGCGCCACGTGGAGCAGTTTTCGGGGCCCGGGGGAGGTCAGGTTCGCGGAGACAAGCCCGGAGGTCGCCGACGGACGCGCGAGCACATCGGTGTCCTTCGATACGCCGGGCGAGCATACTCTGTATATGATGGCATCGGATGGCTCGCGCCAAGGGTTCCAGTGCTGCTGGACCAACGGGTATGTGCAGGTCGACGTGACACGCTGACGCCGCTCGGTGAACCCGGCCGGCGTGATGGACTGGAGGAGATGATGACGAGAGCTTCCGTGCTTGGACGAATGGCCGTGGGTATCACGTTGGTTGGCATGGGCCTCGGAACGGGTGGGGCTGCCTCTGCGCAGGAGGTGACATTCGCCAGGGACATCGCTCCACTGTTGCAGACGAGCTGTCAGACCTGCCACCGGCCCGGAAGCCTGGCGCCGATGTCGCTGATGACCTACGAAGAAGCCCGTCCCTGGGCCCGGTCGATCAAGAACCGGGTCGTGACCCGCAGCATGCCCCCCTGGCACGTGGACAAGACGGTCGGCTATCAGCGCTTCATGAACGACACCTCACTCTCCGACGAGCAGATCGACATGGTCGTGCGCTGGGTCGATGCCGGAGCCCCGCTCGGGGACCCGGATGACCTCCCGTCGCCGGTGGAGTGGCCGGTGGGCGACCGATTCCTGCTGGAGGATCAGATCGGCGCTCCGGACCTGGTCGTGACCGGCCCAGAGTGGACGATGCCGGCAGAGGGACAGGATCAATGGATGGACCAGCGTGTCGACGCCACCCTGCCGGAGACACGATGGGTGCGGGCGATCGAGACCAAACCCACCATCGGGCCGGGGCGGCGGATTACCCATCACGCCTCGAGCTACGTGTTTCAGCGGAAGTCCGCTGCGGTCGTGGAAGCCGAGCAGGCGATGCGTCGCGGTGAGGTCGGGGTCGAGGCGGTCATCGAGGTGATTCAGCGGCCCACCGACGAGGACGCCGAGGAAGTGCGGGAGTTCTTCACCGAGTGGGCGGTCGGGAAGCAGGGCGAGGTCTATCCTGACAACGTGGGCAAGATCGTCCGCGCCGGTGCCGATTTCGGTTTCGACGTCCACACCCATGCGGTCGGGGAACAGTTGACGGCCCGTATGGAGCTGGGAATCTGGTTCCATCCGAAAGCGTCTCCGCCCAAGTACAACGCTCAGTTCATGGCGCTGGGCGCCGGCTCCGGGGGGCCACTCGAGATAGAGCCCAACACGGTGTCCTCGCACAAGGGCACGTTCGTGCTCCCGGCGCCCACCATCCTCCACAACTTCCAGCCCCACATGCACTACCGGGGGAAGGGCCAGATGCTGGAGGCGGTCTACCCGAGTGGCCGGCGCGAGGTGGTCAACTTCACCGATCGGTTCGACAACACCTGGAACGTCAACTACGTCTACGACCCCGACTACGCGCCGATCTTCCCGAAGGGCACGGTGCTCACCGTCACGTCCTGGTTCGACAACACCGCGGCGAATCCCAACAACCCCGACCCGAACCAGTTCGTCACCTCGGGACAGCGGACGGTCGATGAGATGGCGCACCTGAACGAGCAGATGATCTACCTCACCCAGGAGGACTACGAGGCGATCGTGGCCGCTCGAGAGGTTCGGGACGCGCAGACAACCGATCAGTAATAGGACTTGGCTGCGGCGCCGGCAGATTGAAGGCTCTGACGCGACCTGTCTGGAACTGGACGATCGGGGCCACGTGGCCGGTGCACTTCGGAATAGCGCTCATCAAAGCGGCGCCTCTCCTGCTGACCCTGGTACTGCTCATCGTGTACCGCCAGCCATCTTCGCCAGCTTCGCATTCGAACCCGAACCGTCCCCCCGCCATCGCGAATAGAGATTCGCCGCGCCGCGCCGAGAACCCATTCCACGAGTCACTGGTCCAGGAGACGAGAGTGGTCCGCAGGTTTGGCCTCCCCGTCTCCACCGCGAGGCGCTCCGATCGCCGACGCCAGCAGAGACCCCCCAGACACTATGTGAAACAGGGGGTATCATGCCGCCAGTCGAGTGCCACAGGGAGGTGAGTCGTGCGGAGACTGATCGTTGCTTCCATCTGTCTGGCGTTGGTTGCCTGTCAGGGTCCGTCCGAGACCCCGGCACCGTCAGCCGCTTCTGACGCCGGCAATGCCCCATCGGCGGTTGCCGCCGGTATCAGCGCCGATACCCTGCTGGCCGCCATCGAACGGCTGGCATCTGACGAATTCGAAGGCCGCGCTCCCGGCTCGCCCGGTGAGACGCTTACCGTCGAGTATCTGATCGAGCAGTTCCAGGGGCTGGGCCTCGAACCGGGGAACCCCGACGGCACCTGGGTGCAGAACGTCCCGCTGGTCGGGATCACCCCTGCCGACGGCGACACCATGACGATCACCGGTCGCGGCGAGTCGCGTGAGTATCAGCCAGGCGTCGACTATGTTGCGTACACGAAACGCGTCGTCGACGAAGTCGAGGTAGATGCCGAGTTCGTGTTTGTCGGGTACGGCGCGGTGGCGCCGGAGTACGACTGGAACGATTTCAAGGACGTCGACGTCACTGGCAAGATTCTCCTCTTCCTCGTCAACGACCCGCCGAGCGCCACCCTGTTCGGTGGCGACGCGATGACCTATTACGGCCGGTGGACCTACAAGCACGAGATAGCCGCGGCCCAAGGCGCCGCCGGCGCGCTGGTCATTCACGAAACCGGCCCCGCGGGTTATCCATGGGAGGTGATCGGCAGCAGCCCGTATGGAGAAGCATTCGACCTCGTTGCCGACGACAGGAACATGAGTCGGGCGGCGATTGAAGGTTGGATTCAGCGCGACGCCACGGCCGCCCTCTTCGAGATGGCCGGCCTCGATTTCGAAGCCGAAAAAAGGAAGGCGGCCGACCCTGACTTCCAGCCGGTCGCGCTCGGTGTCACCGGACGCACACGGGTGCGCAACGCGCTACGCACCATCGATTCCCAGAACGTCGCCGCGCTCCTCCCCGGCGCCGAGGCACCGGCCGACGTGGTGCTCTACATGGCTCACTGGGACCACCTCGGGAAAGACGACAGCCTGACCGGCGACCAGATCTACAACGGTGCCGCTGACAACGCCACCGGTACGGCTGGGCTTGTCGAGCTCGCCCGCGCCTTTTCGCAGGGCGCACCGCCGCGGCGGTCCGTCCTCTTCCTCGCCGTGACCGCCGAAGAGCAGGGACTCCTCGGTTCTCGCTACTATGGCGAGCATCCGCTCTACCCCGCCGCACAGACCGTAGCGGCGTTGAATATGGACGTCCTCAACCAGTGGGGCCGGACGCGGGACATGACTGTCGTTGGGATGGGACAGTCCGCTCTCGACGACGTCGCGGCCGAGGTTGCGATCCGGCTCGGTCGTGTCCTCAATCCAGACCCGGAACCGGAGAAGGGCTTCTACTACCGATCCGACCATTTCTCTTTCGCCCGAGTCGGTGTCCCCGCTTTCTACGCGGACCCCGGTGTCGACTACCTCGACAAGCCCGCTGGCTACGGCCTGGAGAAGCGTGACGAATACACCAACAACGACTACCACGCCGTATCCGACGAGGTGAAACCAGATTGGGACCTCAGCGGCGCGTTGGATGACTTGACGCTCATGTATCAAATGGGTGCCGTCTTGGCCGCGTCTGACGACTGGCCGGAGTGGAGTGCCACCAGCGAGTTCCGAGCCATCCGCGAGCAACATCGCCCTACCCAGTAGTCGGGATGGGCTGCCCCGCCGCGACCGCGCCGCGCCGGATGCTCCATGGCCCGCGCCCGGGGCTGACCCGGGGCACGATCGCTCTTGGACGAAACGATGAGGAAGTACAGCGCGATCAATCTGCGGGACAAGTTGGCCACGTTCGGTGAGCAGTGGGCGCCGAAGGTCATCGCGGAGCTGAACGACTACCAGTTCAAGCTGGTCAAGCTCCAGGGTGAGTTCGTGTGGCACAGTCACGAGGCCACAGACGAGGCGTTCATTGTCTTGGACGGCGCGATGACCATCGAACTCCGCGATGGCGCGGTCGCCCTTACGGCGGGCGAGATGCATGTGGTGCCGCGAGGCGTCGAACACAAGCCCAGGGCGGAGCACGAGTGCCATGT
>JAPYUM010000129.1 GCA_029940535.1 Vicinamibacterales bacterium | reverse complement strand
GGCGATGAAACCGTTGCCGCCAATGATCTCCGCCCCCGCGAAGGACAGCACGGCGACCCCGAGTACGGCCGGTCCTTCGTACGATTCCGCCATCCAGCCCGAGTTCACCGCCCGGTCGACGAGCTTCGCGCTGACCCAGCCGACCAGGATGCCCGCCACCGGGGAGATCGATCCGCGCGGCGTCGGAGAACAGCACGAGGATGAGGGTGGCCTCAGCCAGTCCGTGGACGAAGCTGTGGCTGACGTCGAGGTCGGCGACGCCAAAGCCGGCGCCGATCCGGCCGGTGACTTCGTACGGGCCAAGACGGTCGCCTGTGGTGAGACCCATGGGTGCACTCGCTTTCGTTTTTCTGGCGACGCCGCCAACACGCCGCGGGTAACGGGAATGTGAGTCTGATGCCGAGAGCCCGGCGTCGGTTTCAGGTGAAACCCTTTCGTGGGAGGCGCATCCAACTGAGTGGCGAGACCCCGCGACACAACTCCATGACAGGACACGAGATGACAGACGCCGTCCCGGAGCCCAAATCCACACCGTGGAGCAAGTTGGCCGTGCTCGGCGCGCTCGTCGCGGCCATTGTCGTCGGGTACACGCAGTTCGGCGATTCGCTGTCGCTCACGCGTATCGCCGAGCAGGAATCGTCGCTCCGTGCGTATCAGTCGGCGAATCCGGTGCTTGTGTACGGGATGGCCTTCGTTGTCTACGTGGCTGTGACGGGGTTGTCACTGCCGGGTGCGGCCGCATTGACGCTCGTTTTCGGCTGGTACTTTGGCTTTGTCCCGGCCCTCATTCTAGTGAGTTTCGCCTCGACGACCGGAGCGTCGCTGGCGTTCCTGAGCAGCCGGTACATCCTCCGCGGCTCCATCCAGTCGCAGTTCGGCGACAAGCTGACCACATTCAACGACGCGCTGGAACGAGACGGCGCGTTCTACTTGTTCACGCTGCGGCTGGTGCCAGCGGTGCCGTTCTTCGTGATCAATCTGGTGATGGGGTTGACGCCCCTCGCACTTGGCACCTACTGGTGGGTCAGTCAGGTCGGCATGTTCCCCGGCACGGCTGTCTATGTCTATGCGGGCGCGACGGTGCCCGATCTCCAGACGCTGAGTGAACAGGGTGTCGGCGGCATTCTGTTGCCACAGTTGCTGGTGGCGTTCGTGTTGCTGGGCGTGTTTCCGTTGGTCGTCAAGTCCGTCATGAAGCGGATTCGCCCGGCCGAACCGCCGCCTCGAGAGGCGTCGTGACCATTCATGTCTGACTCTGCCGAACTTCGGGCGTCGTTCGACGCCGCCGACGCTGCTGCGCTCGGGGAGCGTCTCCGGTCGCTCGTCGACATTCGTGACCGACGCCACGGGTTTCCGCCCCGTACCTACGGGAACCGCTTCCTCGGCCGTGACGCGGTCCCGGCGCTCATCGACGAAAACCACCTCACCACGTTGCCGAAGCGGCTCGGGGTCATCGGCGCCGGTCCGATCGGGATGGAGCTGGCTCAGGCGTTCCGACGATTCGGGTCAGATGTCACCGCCTTCTCGCGCGACAGCAAGATCTTGCCAAAGGAAGACGCGGACGCGGCCGCGATCGTGCATGCGTCGATGGTCCGCGACGGCGTGCGATTCGCCTTCGAGGTGAAGTATCTGCGGGTTGAAAGTGCGGAGGGCCAGCCGCCAGTGACCGTCGTGGTCGAACGCGACGGTCGGGAAGAGTCCTTCGAGTTCGACGCCCTCCTGGTGGCGACCGGCCGGAAGCCGAACGTGACCGGACTGGGGCTCGACCTCGCCGGTATCCGGTTCGACCCCAGATCAGGTGTCGAGGTCAACGACAAGCTCCAGACATCGAACCCGAACGTCTTTGCCGTCGGCGATGTGGCGAGCCGATATCAGTTCACGCGCATGGCCGATTTCATGGCGCGGATGGTGATCCGCAACGCCCTGTTCCTGGGACGCGACAAGGTCTCGAGCCTGCTCGTGCCCTGGGCTACCTATACCGCGCCCGAGGTCGCCCACGTCGGACTCTACGAGCGTGACCTCGAAGCACGCGGGATCGCGTTCGCCACCTATACACGCGAGCTGGCCGATGTCGACCGGGCGATTCTGGAGGACGACACGGAGGGCTTCGTGAGAATTCACGTCAAGCAGGCACCGACGAGATTCTCGGCGCCACCGTCGTCGCGGGTCACGCGGGCGACCTCATCAGCGAGGTCAGCGTGGCCATGCGGGCCGGTATGGGGCTGGGCACCCTGGCCAGTGTCATCCACCCCTACCCGACCACGGCGGAAGCGATTCGGCAGACCGGCGACGCCTACAACCGCACCCGTCTGACCCCCGTGGTCAAACGTCTCTTCCACCGCTGGCTGTCCTTGGGACAATAACGCGGCCGGGTTCCGCTCGCGCCGGGAGTGCTGGAATCCGCCCGGGCCTATCCCGCGTTTGACTTCGACCGTGCGCTGAGCACCGCCTCGACCAACTCGTCCGGCACGGTGTCGGGCACCGTCGCCGCTTCATCGTCGAACGCCGAGCGACCCAACCGCATCGTTTCTTGGTAGCCACGCAAGTAGGTCACGCAGTTTGGGCAGATCTTGAGATGGCACTCGAATTCCCGTCGGGAGTCCGGCGGGGTTTCGCCGGACAGGTAATCGGCGATGAAGTCGGTGAGTTCTCGGCAGGTCATTTATTTCTCAGACGGGGCTGCGCCCCGAACCCCACGCGACCGCTCCGCGGGGACCCCGAGAGCCCCACTCCGTGGCGTCTTCCGCATCAGTTGTTGGATGCCGCTACTGCGGGGGAGGTTACGCCCATCGCGACGTATCGTCGCCGGAGGAGGGTCGAGAGTGCCTGACGGGCCCGATGGAGGCGAGTCTTGACCGCAGCCGGCGTGATCTCCAGCGCGTCGGCGACATCACGAGTCGACTGTTCTTCGATGTCGCGGAGGAGCAGCACGGATCGGTACGCCGCTGGAAGTTCCGCGATGGATCCACGCACCGTCGCGCGTGTCTCCGCCTGCTCCACTAGCGCGTCGGCCGGCACGCTCCAGTCGCGGAACTGCTCTCCATGGTGTCCATCCGCCTTGAAGGTCGGCAGCAGGGTCTCGATCGACTCTTCTGGCTTGAGCCGCTGCGTTCGCAGTTTCATGAGCGCGGTATTCACGACGATGCGGTGGAGCCAGGTCGAGAGCTGTGACTGGCCCTCGAATTTCTTGAGCGCCCGGAACGCGTTCAGGTAGGCGGTCTGTAGTATGTCCTGCGCGTCTTCTTCGTTGCGCGCGAACCGGCGTGCCACTCCCAGCAGCCGCGGGCTCGATGTTCGGACCAAGGTCTCGAACGCCGCATCGTCCCCCGCCTTGAGAGCCGAGACGAGCTGGGCCTCGTCGACAGTGTCCGTCCGCTGGTCGTGTGCGTCGGTCTCCACGCGTGGCGCTTCCGTTCAGCGTGCTGTTGGTTGTTCGGACCCTTGGGCCAGCTTATCGTTGTCTGCCGGGCCAAGACCGGTCAACACGAACGAAACCTTCGGTCTGGGGACGCATCCAACTGTAGGAAGCACCAACTTGGGGAGGCCCATCCGTGAAATCGTCCGACCTGTTCGTGAAGGCACTGGAAAACGAGGGCGTGCAGTATGTCTTTGGCATTCCGGGTGAGGAGAATCTCGACCTCCTGGATTCGCTCTCTCGGTCTGATTCCATCACCCTCATCCTGACCCGTCACGAGCAGGCGCCCGGGTTCATGGCCGCGACCTACGGGCGGCTCACGGGAAAAGCGGGCGTCTGCCTGTCGACCCTCGGGCCCGGTGCGACCAATTTCGTGACCGCCGCCTATGCCCAGCTCGGCGGCATGCCAATGTTGATGATCACTGGCCAGAAACCGGTCAAGTCCAGCAAGCAGGGCCAGTTCCAGGTAGTCGACATCGTCGACATGATGCGTCCGCTGACGAAGTACACGCGACAGCTCGTCAGCGGCGCGAACATCCCCTCGCGGATCCGCGAGGCGTTCCGCGTGGCCCAGGAAGAGAAGCCCGGCGCCGTGCACCTCGAGCTACCCGAAGACATCGCCCGTGAAGAGGTCGACGAGCCGCTGCTCAGCGCAAGCCTGGTGCGACGACCGACCGCGGAAGCGAAGTCGATCGCCGCCGCGGTCTTCCGACTCGAGCAGGCGCGGCGACCGGTGCTCGTGGTGGGGGCCGCCGCGAACCGGAAGCAGACCTCCCGCATGTTGCGCCGGCTCGTCAGCTCGTTCGGGATCCCGTTTGTCACCACCCAGATGGGCAAGGGCGTGCTCGACGAGCGAGATCTGGTTCGCGCGGAACTACAAGGCGTGCGCACCCAACACCGTGCTGCTCGACAATGCGCTGGCCACCATGGGCGCCGGGCCGCCTTCGGCCATCGCGGCCAAGATCGTGCATCCCCGGCGTCGGGTGATGGCAATCTGTGGCGACGGTGGCTTTATGATGAATTCCCAGGAGCTGGAAACCGCGGTCCGCCTCGGGCTGGACCTTGTCGTGGTGATCTTGCGCGACGACGTCTACGGCATGATCAAATGGAAGCAGGCCAATATGGGGCTTCGCGACTTCGGGCTCGACTACGGCAACCCTGATTTCGTGCGCTATGCCGAGAGTTACGGCGCCGTTGGCCATCGGGTCGAGAGCGCCGCCGACCTGCGCGGCATCCTCCAGGCTGCGTACGATCAACCGGGCGTGCATGTCATCGACGTGGCCGTCGACTACTCGGAGAACGACCGCATCCTGAACCGCGAGATCCAGGCCCGTAGCGCGCTGGTGTAGGCGGTCGTTCTGCAAGGCTAGAATTAGATTCGGACCCTATGGCATCTTTTCCGTACTACCTGGCTAATCGACCCGAGCAGCCGAACACCGACCTCGAGGTCACTGACAAATACTCGGGCGAGGTCGCCTACCGGGTCGCCCTGGCCGACGAGGCCAGTATCGACCGTGCCATCGGCGCCGCGGTCGATGCGGCCGAACCCATGCGGCGCATGGCCCCGTATGAGCGCCGGGATGTCTTGAACCACTGCGTCGTTCGGTTCCAGGAACGCTTCGACGAGCTCGCGTTGTCGCTCTGTGTCGAAGCCGGCAAGCCGATCAAGGACGCGAAAGGGGAGGTCAGCCGTCTCATCGACACCTTTCGCATCGCCGCTGAAGAGTCGGTGCGTATGACCGGCGAAGTGATGAACCTGGAGATCGCGCCGCGCGCGCGCGGCTACCGGGGCATGTTCACGCGCGTGCCGATCGGACCCTGCTCATTTATCTCGCCCTTCAATTTCCCGCTCAATCTCGTGGCCCACAAGGTGGCCCCGGCGCTGGCGGTCGGTTGCCCGTTCGTGCTGAAGCCGGCCAGCCGCACCCCGATCGGCGCCCTCATCATCGGGGAAGTGCTGGCCGAGACCGACCTGCCAGCCGGCGCGTTCTCGATTCTCCCGGCTCGTAGAGACGGGGCCGACCTGTTCACCGTCGACGAACGGCTGAAGCTGCTCAGCTTTACCGGCTCGCCCGGCGTCGGCTGGGCCCTCAAAGCCCGGGCGGGCAAGAAGAAAGTGGTGCTCGAGCTGGGTGGCAACGCGGCGTGTGTCGTCGACCAGGACGCGGACCTCGACGACGCGGTCGAACGGTTGGTATTCGGTGCCTTCTACCAGTCTGGTCAGAGCTGCATCGGTGTGCAGCGCATCATCGTGCACGACAGCATCTATGACGACCTGAGAGAACGGCTGGTGGCCGCCACCACCCGACTGGTCGCTGGAGATCCAAAAGACGAGGCGACCTTCATCGGTCCGATGATCTCAACCGGGGAAGCGGAACGACTGCACGCGTGGATCCAGGCGGCGGTCGCCGCCGGCGGCACGCTGCTCTGCGGTGGAACACGCGAGGGTGCGATGCTCACCGCGACGTTGCTGGAGAACGTGCCCAAAGACCAGGATGTCTGCACGCAGGAAGCGTTTGGTCCGGTCGCGGTGCTGAGCCGATTCGACTTGTTCGACGACGCCTTGCGTGAGGTCAATGACAGCACGTTCGGGCTGCAGGCCGGCATCTTCACCCGCGACCTCTATCACATGCAACAGGCCTGGGATGAGCTCGACGTCGGCGGTGTGATCATCGGTGACGTCCCGTCCTGGCGCGTCGACAACATGCCCTACGGCGGGGTCAAGGACAGTGGTCTCGGTCGTGAGGGCGTGCGTTTCGCCATGGAAGACATGACCGAGATTCGAAATCTGGTCATTCGGACGCCCGGACGGTAGGAGCTGCTTCGAACCGTCGAGAGGTGGCCATGATGTTTGCCCGACGGCTGGCACACGCTCACGCCACGAATCTTTGTCCGCGAACCCCACAAACTCGTCCTGTTTCTTCAGGAGGTCTTTGCCGCCACGGGAGCGCCGGCTGACATGCCCTACGGCGATCGCCGGGCCATGGTCAGGGACGAGTGGGGTAATACTTGGCAGATTGCGACCCGTGGCGGCGGGGCCCCGTCGTGACCCAGGCCGTCACTGTATTCGTCGGTCTTTCCAAGAATTGAGGAGCCCCGCGCGCCCCGACCCCATGCAGCGCTCGCCCCGGACAGGCCCCAGCTAGTGCCGAAGATTCGCCTGATCGCGCTGGTGGTCTGGGTGTCGCTCGCCCTTGCCCTCTCGGTGCTGTACGTCATACGGCCGGAGCTACTCGAACCGGAGCGGGTGGTGCAGACCTTGCGGGGCTCTGGACAGTCCGTGGTGCTCGGCTACGTCGTGCTCAGCATCGTGCGGGCGTTCACGCTCGTGCCAAGCACGGTGCTGATCATCGTCGGGACCCTGTTGTTTCCTGATCGGCCGTGGTTCGTGATGACCAGCTCGCTGGGCGGCGTGGTGTTGTCGGCCGTGCTCATCTACTACTTCTTCGACTTTCTCGGCATCGGCGCGGTCTTCGAGCGGAAACATGCGAAGCAGGTACGGTGGCTCGAACGGCAGATGAACCTGAAGGGCTTCTGGCTCGTGGTCGGTTGGTCGATGTTTCCGTTCGTGCCTACGGACGCCATCTGCTACGTAGCTGGGACGCTGCGTATGCACGTGGGCAAGTTCGCGGCCGGTGTCGCCCTGGGCGAGTTGCCGATTGTCGCGTTCTACGTGTGGGCGACCGGCGCTCTCGTCGCCGGGTAGCACGATCTGGGTCGGTGCCGGGGTTTGTGATGCGTTTGCCTAGCCGGATCGGATAGATTTGATCCGCATCTGATGTGTCCGGGAGGACCAATGAACAATTTGCTTCGATCTCGTGTGGCCGCGCTCGCGTTCTCGTGCCTCTTCGTCGCCAACGTCGCCGCGGCGCAGCGGCGCGACTTTATTCCGCCGGTCCCGGCGCCGGACGAACCGGTCGTGCTCTACACCGGCGAGGTGCAGCGCATCCGGGTGGTGCCCGTTGTGGGCGACCTGTCGCATCCCTGGGGAATGGCGTTTCGCCAGAATGGCGACATCCTGATCACGGAGCGCGACAAGGGCATGCTGCGGGTCGTGCGCAACGGCCAGTTACTCGACCGCGACATTCCGGGCGTTCCCCTGGTGGCCGCGGAATCTGATCGGGCGGGACTGATGGATGTCGCTGTGCATCCGACGGATGACCGGATCGTCTATCTGACGTACTCGAAACCGATCGTGGTCGACGGCGAGCCAGGCGTCACCGTGGCGCTGGCGCGCGGGCGCCTCGATTCCGGCAACCTGACGGAGGTCCGTGACATCTTCGTGGCGCAGGGGCTCGATACCGGCATCGCCGCATCACGGCTCATCTGGGCGCCGGACGGGAAGCTGTTCATGACCGTCGGTGGTTCGTATGTGTTCGCTGACACCGGCAGCTACGCGCAGGACCCGGGCAGCCACTTTGGCAAATTGATGCGGTTGAACGACGATGGCACGGCCCCTTCAGACAACCCGTTCCTGGGTGATGCCCGCTATCTCCCCGAGATCTACTCGATGGGGCACCGGAACCAACTCGGGCTGGCGTGGCACCCCGAGACCGGCGACCTGTGGGCGACCGAGAACGGGCCCCAGGGGGGCGACGAAGCGAACATCATCAAGTCGGGCAGCAACTACGGCTGGCCGCTGGCCTCCTACAGCCGAGAGTACTCCGGCGTGAGGGTCACCGAGACGCCCTGGCGTCCAGAGTTCGAAGATGCCGACGTCTTGTGGTGGCCGTCCATCGCGCCCTCCGGATTGACCTTCTACACCGGCCCGCACTTTCCGGAGTGGCAGGGGAATCTGATCGTTGGCTCGATGATGGAAGGCCGGATGCCGCGGACCGGACACATCGAGCGCATCGTGTTCAACCGTCGCGGTGAGGAGATTCGGCGCGAGTCGCTGCTCACCGAGCTCAAACAACGGATCCGCGACGTGCGGCAGGGTCCCGACGGATATCTCTATGTTCTGACCGACGAGGACGACGGGGTGCTGCTGCGCATCGAGCCGGCCACCGCCATCCCCGACCCGCCCGGAAGCGCCATCTTCATCGACCGGCTCACCGACGCTCGAGTGCCGCCTGTGCCGGAGACCGAATGGACCGCCGAGCAGCGGGCCCTGGTCGAGAAATACGCACCGGACGGCAACGCCGGCAACGCGCTTCGCACGTTGATCCGGGTGCCAGCGCTGGCCGATCGCTTCATGCCGCTGCTGACCTACGTGAGCAACGACTCCACTCTGTCGGCGCGGCATCGCGCGATCTTGATCTTGCGCACGGCCTGGCTCGCCCAGAACGGCTATCTGTGGTCGGCGCACGCCGATCGAAGCGATCATGGGCTGAGCGCCACCGAGATCCGGCAGCTGGCCGAGGGGGCGGGCGATGGGTTCACGACGTTCGAGCAGGTGTTGATCGACCTGGCCGACGAGATGTTCAGGAACGCATCCGTCACCGACAGGACCTGGGCGGAGCTGACGCGGATGTATGATCTGCCGAATCTGGCCGACGCGGTGGTCACCGTGAGCGAGACAACGTCGTCGTCCATTCTGTTCAACGCCCTCGGCATCCAGCCGGACGCCGGCGCCACCGAGCTGATTCCGAGTGCCGATGTCGCCTACCGTATCGACGTGCCCCGAGCCGAGCCCCCGTTGACCGCGCCGCGGATCGACCCGATCGAGGGCGACGGGATCCGGGTGGGCCGGACGCTACGCCAGCATCCGCCGATGGCGGACCAGTGGTATGCCAATCCGAGCTACGTGCAGAGTCCAGAGCGGTCCGGCATGACACCGCACGACCGCGAACTGCTCATTCTGCGGACCGGCTGGAACGCGCAGTCGGTCTACGAGTGGGCCAAGCACGTGGGGAGCGTTGGGCGCGCTCGCGACCAGGGGCTCGAGCCGGAGTGGATTGCGCAAGGTAACGATGCGCGGGGCTGGAACGCCGCCGAGCGCCTGCTCATCGACGCCGCCGACCAGATGTACAGCGACACGATTATCGCGGACGAGACCTGGGCCGCGCTCTCCGAGACCTACGACAGCCGCCAGATGATGAGCATTGCCGCCATCGTCTCTCGCTATCGCAAGGTGTCGATGACGCTGAACACCCTCGGCGTGCAGCCGCTCCCGGACGACGAGCGTTTTCCGGAGCTTCAGGGATACTAGAAAGACGTCGTACGGGAGGCTTCGGGCTTCAGGGCGTCACGGCGAGGACCAGGTGACCGGCCAGGTGGCTGCGGAAACCGCTCCTGCCAAGCGGGCGACCGAGCCCGGCGAGCGGGAGCCAGGCGCGCCCCGCGGGCCCGGAGTGGGGCTATGGGGCCCCTGCGAGGGCCCGCGTGGGGTTCGGGGCAACGCCCCGTCTAAGAAAAAGACCCCGGTCCTG
>JAPYUM010000128.1 GCA_029940535.1 Vicinamibacterales bacterium | reverse complement strand
CGAAAGCGTCCCCTGCGAGAATTGCGGCGTCGCCTCCTCCGCACGCGCGCGTTCGCCGACTGGGATGCGGTGACGTGCGCCTGTTTGACGAGCGAGGGGGCACGGGCTCGAGGAAAGAAGGGCTTGCGTCGTTAAGTTGACAACACGCTCCCGCATCCCCTGGAGCAGGCCTACTTGGGGGATGAGAGCGCTAGGCTCGCGCCGCGCCCGATTTCAGCGTCGGATCCGACTGCCACATCAAGTGCCGGACCATCACAATCGAGCAGATCGTCGCAAACGCGCCGCCCGTGAGGATGCCGATCCACACGCCCCTGATGGACTGGTCGAAGACGTTCACCGCGAGCCACGCGACGGGCACACCGACCAACAGCACGCGAACCGTCGTGATGAAGAGTGCCGGAAAGCCATGCCCGAGTCCCTGGAGCAAGCGCCCGGTAGTCATGCCCACGGCCATCATGGGATAGGTGAAAATCATGAAGCCGAGATACGTCGACCCGATCGCGAGCGCGGTCGGGTCGGATGTGAATACGCGGAGGATGCTCTCCGAAGTCAGGAACGCCAAACCACCGATCAGCGCGGCAAGTGTGATCGCCCACCGATAGGTGTAGAGCGCGGTAGAGCGGACCAAATCGCTCCGTCCCGCCCCGGCGAACATGCCCACCACGGTGACCGCGGCCCCCGAGAGTCCAAAAATCGGGAGCACGACGATCATGTCCACTTTCGACGCCGCGCCGTAGGCCCCGACCACGACAGAGCCGAAATCGGCCAAGATCAAATTGAACAAGATCGTCCCTGCCGACATGACCACCATGCTCGCGGCGATCGGGACCGCCAAACCGTACAACTTCATGAGAACCGGGTGCGACGGAACCAGAGCCGACACGCGGAGACGAACAAACGCCGACTTCCGGCGCAGCAACAGTACGGAGAACGCTGTGACCGAGATCGCGGCTGCCACGCAGGTCGCGACAGCGGCACCTCGAAGCCCCATGCCGAGCACCAGAATAAACAGCGCATCGAGGGCGATGTTGACCAGTGTCGCGATCGCGAGGACGATCATCGGCGTCTTTGCATCACCCTCGCCGGTGAGAATCGACCGCAGAACGGCGGACATAAAAAACAACGGCATGAACAACGCCAACACTTGAAAATATTCCCAGCCCAAATCGACGACCGGGCCCTCGGCTCCAAGAACTGCGAGAATCCACCGGCCGCCCGCGAGGCCGACGCCACCGAACAAGACGCCCAGGACGAGGCTGGAACTGATCGCCGTGCCGGCGGCCGCATCGGCGCCGCGAGCGTCGCTTCGCCCCACGGCTTGAGCCACCAAGGCCGTAACCGCGGTGCCGATTCCCATCGTCACGGCGATCATCAAGAAGAACAGCGGAGCGACGAAAGTGGCCGCCGCGAGCTCATCGGTTCCGAGCGACCCGATGAACGCCGTATCGGCCACGATATACATCGTCTGAACCGTCATCCCCGCCATCATGGGCAGCGCCATCGTCCAAAGCGCACGCGTGGGGTGATCCAGGAAATCATGGAGCCGGTCCGTACGAGAGGTGTCGACGACAGGGCGGGCAGCGTGCTCGGCGTTGCTCTCACCGGCGCGTTCGGCCGTCTGCTTGATGGTCTCGGTGTCAGACATGCTGGCTGGACGGGACAGTAGACGACATTAGAGAGCCTATGCAGGCCGTGGAAGTGCGGGTCATGGTTGCTACGCCCCCTTGGATGCAACACCAGAAAGGAGCGTCATGATGCAACCGATGATCCACACGGCGCAGTGTACCGGACCAGGCGCGTGTCTGTTGATGCCTTTTGAGCTGGGGCAGCGGTCGTGGAAACTGGGATTCACGGTGGGGGTTGCAGGGCTCCCGAGCAGAGGCCGGCGGAGACGACCTGCACCAGCTTCTCAGTGGTGGACTCGCTCGGTCGGGTGGTCGATAAAGGTGGTTCTGGGACAGTCAGGCGAAGGGGCGAAAGTCGTCGATTGGCGGGCGTTTTCGTGGAGCGAAAATAGAAGGTTCTTGGAACACTCCGACCAGTTCTAGTGGGTCCGTCGACGTGCCGTCAAAGGGGTTTCTGGGACACGCCGCTGGTCGACAGCCAGTGTGAGCCTGCACGCCCGACCTACGGTGTCTCAGGCAAGCTGAACGCGACATACTCCGACCCCGACGGAGGCCCCAGACGCCCGCCCCCGGCGGCAATGACGACATACTGCTTCCCGTGGACGCTATACACCGCGGGGGTGGAGAACCCGGCCGCGCTCAGCTCGGCTTCCCACAGCGTGCCGCCATCCCGGGTGTCAATCGCGCGAATCAACTTGTCCGGTGTCGCGGCGATGAAGATGAGCCCGGACGCGGTGACCACCGGCCCGCCGTAGTTCACCGCGCCATAGCCGAGGTCCGGGTGGGACAGGTAGTTGCCGAACGGCACCGACCAGGCGATGTCTCCACTCGCGAGGTCGATCGAGTTCAGCGTGCCCCAGGGCGGAGTGTTGCCGGGAAGCTCCTCGTGGTCGCGCAGATTCACGTAGCCACCCAGCACATACGACAGCTCGTCGGTCGGCTCGTCCGGCTCGGGCTCCTCCGATGAGATGTACCGCATGACGGCCCGCCGCTCGGCATCGTCGAAGTGCGCGAACGACGGCATGCGACCGGAGCCGGCGTCCATCACCTCGCGTATCTCGGCGCCATCCATCCGGTCGCGAATGCCGAGCAGCGCCGGCGCGGTGTCGGTTCCCTCGAGTTCGAGACCATGGCAACTCCCGCAGTGGCGCGCGTAGGTCCCGTAGTCGCTCGTCCCCGACGGCACTTCGCTCAGCGTGAGAATACCCGGCACGTCGTTGGCGTTGACCACCAGCGAGTTCGTCGCCGGGTCAAACGCCGAGCCGCCCCACTCGGCGCCACCGTCGTACCACGGTTGCAGCAGAACAGTGCCGACACGCGGCGGTGCCCAGCGCCGCAAGTCCCACCCCTCGATCTCCGCCTCGACATGCGCGCGCGCTTCCGGTGTGCGATTCGTGACCTCGAACGTCTGCCGGCTGAACGCGACTGTCGACACCGCTTGAGTGGCCGCCGGCATCTCCCCGGGGAGGGTGCTCGGCAGCGTCCCGACTTGCACGACCGGATACAGCGACTCACCCGTGTCGCGGTCGAACGCGTAGAGATGCCCCGATTTGGTTGTCAGGGTGACGGCGTCGACCATCCGACCATCCCGCTCGAGCTGCACCAAGGTTGGCGGCGAGGGGTTGTCCCGGTCCCACAGGTCATGGCGAAACACCTGGTAGTGCCACCGCAGCGCGCCCGATCGGGCGTCGAGCGCCACCAGCGAGTTCGCGAACAGGTTGTCGCCCAGGCGCTTGACGCCGTAGAAGTCTGGGGTCGCCGACCCCGTGGGAGCGAACAGGATCCCGCGGCCTTCGTCCAGGGCCATCCCCGTCCACACATTGGCGCCACCGGCGCGCGCCAGCGCCCCCTCGGCCCAGGTCTCAGACCCTGCGTCGCCCGGCGCCGGAATGGTATCGAACTGCCAGAGCAGCGACCCATCCAGCGCACTGAAGGCTCGGATCGCTCCGGGGTACGCGTCGGCGCTCTCGCTGGTCGAGAACCCGAGAATCAGCCGGTCTTCGAACACGAGCCCAGGCACCGTGACAGACAACGACCCGTCGTGCTCGCCGGGCGGCGTCAGGTCGAGGCGGCCCTGTTCGCCGAAGCCTTCCACGGGAGTCCCGTTGGTCGGGTTGACCGCCAGCAGTTCCCGGCCCGCCGTGTAGAACAGACGCGCGCCATAGACGCCCTCCCACCACATCAGCCCTCGCTGCGCCCCTCCGACATCCTCGGGCTCGTACCGCCACAGCTCTTCGCCGGTCGCGGCGTCCAGCGCGAACGCGTCCAGTTGGGGCGACAACCCGTAGAGCACGCCGTCCACCACCAGCGGACTCGTGTACATGGTCCCCCGCGGCTCACCGGAGTCATAGGTCCACGCCACGGCGAGCTGGTCGACGTTCTCCGGGGTGATCTGGTCGAGCGGTGAGTAGTGTTGGCGCCCCGAGTCACCCAGATACACTGACCAGTCTGTGTTGCCGTCGTCCGGTGTCACCGGGACGCAGGCTCCCGCCACAAGCAGGGTCAACACCGCTACGCACTTCCTCATCATCGCTCCCTTACCCCGTCCCGGTCGGAGCCGCGCCCATTGTAGCGGGAGGAACTGGGTCCTGCGATGCCGCGCGACGATAGACGGCGCTGTCAACTTGATGAAATCAATCCAGTTTGCTGCCTCGAATCCGACCGAAGGCAGGCGTTCAGGAGGCGCAACTCACCGCATGCCAGACCTGAAACGCTTGCCCTCTCAACAGTCTATGGTGGACGGACCGTAGCAAATGGCGGCCGACTCGAAAGAGGTTCTGCACCAGGCCGTGCACCGACAGGAACCGCTGCGCGTGGGCGGCCGATTTGAAACGCCGCATCTGGTGCTCGCGCTGGCGCGTCGGTTGGTGGGAGACCTCGGCGCGATTGTTCGCGTACTGGTCCGTGCAGTGCACGACGGACGGCATCGCCGTGCGATGGGCCCCTGAGTAGCTGGCGAGCTTGTCCGTGATCAGACGACGCGGTGTGTGGCCTTGTCCCTTTAGCAATGTCCGGAAGAAGCGCTCCGCCGCCCGACGATTCCGCCGCGATTGCACGAGGAGGTCGATCACGTCGCCGTCCTCCTCCACCGCGCGCCACAGATACTGCTGCCGCCCCTGAATCTTGACGAAGACCTCGTCCAGATACCAGGTGTCGCCCAGGCGGCCTCGGCGCCGCCGCAATCGCCGCGCATACTCAAGCCCGAACGTCAGACACCTCTATCGAATGGTCTCGTATGTCACGGTGACGCCACGTTCGGCGAGTAGATCTTCGACATCGCGGAAACTCAAGCCGAAACGGAAATAAAGCCACACCGCTTGACTGATGATTGCCGGGGGAAAGCGGTACCCACGATAGCTGGTCGGCTGGCTCATCGGGCGACTTTGTCATCTACTGCCTGAACTTGACAGTGCCCTAGGGTGACATGATCAGCTCGATCTGGTTGCCGTCCGGGTCCGTGACGAACGCAAAGCGGAGGCTCCCCGAGGTGGACGCTGGGCGCAGCAGTGCGCCCCCATTCGCCTCCACGGCGGCAATCGCCTCGTCGAGGTTCGGTACCTGGAGGATGAGCGCGGCCATCGCACCAGCCGGCGCGTCTGCCGGCCGGGTCGCAATCACGATGGGCGTCGTGGTGGCCGCCCGTGCCAGCTCGGCCGTCGAGCCCGAGTTGATGACGATCTCCGTGAACGTCGGCGTCTCCACGGGGCGCCTCGTTTCGGACATGCCGAACGCCGTCTCGTAGAAGGCCGCGACCGCCTCGGCATCTGTCGCCAGCACCCGGATGGTGCGCACATGGATGCCGCTCTCCTGCGCGATCGCCCCGGTCGCCGCCACCAGGACACCCGCCGCCACCGCCGCCTGCACAAGTTTCATCGTTTCCTCCTCGTCGTACGGTCTTACGGAACAGGCACCAGACGCTCGAACTCCTCGAACCAGTTCAGGACGATGGTGACCTGGGCGGTTGAACCCGTGCTGCTGGGCCTGATCCGTTCTCGTGGACACTGTCCGAAAGGCGGATACGGTGTCCACGATGGCAGACGGCACTCGGGCAGATTCGCGAGCAACTCGCGTCGATGTTCTTCAGAAATGATCTTCCATAGATGAAGATCAACTGCTTCCCGATACCTACATGGGTGGCGGCGCGAACCCGCCGGTCGCCGCCTCCAGTCTGAGCGCCACGGCCAGCGCGACATCCTCCCGCGACGGCGCCGCCACCACCTGCACGCCGACCGGCAGCCCCTCGGGCGAGGTGCCACCGCGCACCACCACACCCGGCCAGCCGGTGGCGTTGTAGGTCAGCGTGTAGCTGTAGTCCGGCAGGTCGGTGGCGCCGTGCGGCACCGCCGGCTTCCCGTTCACCGGACAGAGAATCACGTCGTGGTCGTCGAGATACCGGTGCATCCGGCTGCGCAGGTCATACCAGTCGACCAGCAACCGATCCAGCTCGTCGGCCGTGAGCCCGTCACCGGCGGTTGGGATGGAGGCCTCATTGGTGCCGGCCTCCAGGAGCAGCCGGCGGACGGCGGCCCGGCCGTCGGCGCCGAACACTCCGAACCCGATGGTGAACGACTCCTCGATGCCCTCCGGGCGCGACTCGTCCACCTGGGCGCCAAGCGCTTCCATCGCCGCCGCGGCGGCCCGCACCACCGCCTGGGTCTCGGGCGTCGGGGTGCGGATGCCGTTGTCGACATGGAATCCGACCCGGAGCGCCGCCACGTCGACGTCGGCCGGGTCGCCCAGCGGCATCGGCACGACCCCCGGGTCGACGTTGTCCGGTCCGGCCAGGATCGGCAGCAGCAGGACGAGGTCGTCGACGTAGCGGCCGAACGGCCCGATCTGCTGGAAGCTGTCGTGGGTGCCGCCATACGGAAAGATGTGCCCGGTGCGTGGCACTCGACCGTGGGTCGGCTTGATGCCGGCGATGCCGTTGAAGTGCGCCGGCAGCCGGATACTGCCCCCGTAGTCGCTCCCGATGTCGAACGCCGCGCCACCGCAGGCGACGATCGCGGCCGCGCCGCCACTGCTGCCGCCGGGGGTGCGGGTGAGGTCCCACGGGTTGTTCGTCCGCCCGTAGACCAGGTTGTCGGTCTCGAAGGACAGCGTCAGCTCCGGGGTGTTCGTCTTGCCGAGGAGAATCGCCCCGGCCGCCCTCGCACGACGCACCACCGTCGCATCCTGGGCCGGCACGAAGCTGGCCCGTCCCTTCGACCCGCCGGTGGTGATCAGGTCCGCGGTGTCGAGCGAGTCCTTGATCGTCATGGGCACGCCGTGGAGCGGTCCCAGCGGGTCTCCGGCCGTCACCGCCGCGTCGGCCTGTCGCGCTTCGTCGCGTGCGGCGTCGGCTCGAAGCTGGACCACCGCGTTGAGAGCGGGGTTCACCTCGTCGATGCGAGCGAGACAGGCATCGACCACCTCGGCCGACGTCACCCTCCCGTCGCGGATCGCCGCCGCCAGTGCGCGGACGGACGAGTAGTGAATCGGGTCGGCGAGCGGCGGCGCCGGCGTGGCTTCTCGTCCGGGCGCCTCGACAGAAGGAGGCCCGAGCCGGCACCCGGCGGAGGCCGTCGCGACCGCCGCGCCGCCCGCCAGTCCGAACAGCTCTCGTCGACTGAGTGAGGAGATGGTCATTGGTGTGCCTCCGTCGATACGATTCGCCCTTGCCGGGTCCGGATATCTGCAAGGGGCAGGATATGTGTCGCGGAGCGCTTCACCGGTACCAGCTACAGACCGTCGTCCCACTTGACGAGATCGGGGGCGTACTCCCCCTTCGAGTACGCGTCGCAAAACGCGTCCTCGTCTCCCATGAACTTGGGATCCGCCGCCACCACCGCGGGCAGCACCGCGCGCCACAGCTGGCTCGAGCCCCCGTCGTCCCAGTTCTTCCCGACCACGACCATATCCAGCCCTCGGTGGCCGACGATGTATTGCCCACCGGCGCCCGCGGCGTTCCAGACGCCGACGTCGTGCTGTTGATCGCAGTTGCCGTCCGCGCAGTCGCTCGACTTGGAGATGCCGTGCGGATAGCTACGATGGATCGCGCGAGGCGCACACGTCGTGTTGTTCATCCACGTGAGATAACCGTAGCGCGTGGAGCCATCCTCGAAGGCGGGGTGCGTCATGTTGTAGACGTAGCGGCTATCGGCCAGGCGCTCACCGTTGTACACGCCGCCACGCAGGATCGCCTGGCCGACGCGCGCCATATCCAGCAGCGAGCCGTACCAGGAGTATCCGAAGAACTCCACCTCCCATCGCGAGTGCTCGAGCCCCAATGCCGCGAAAAGCCGGTCTTTCGCCACCGCGGCGTTCGAGCCAAGGCGCTGGGGATCCTGCTTCACGACGGTGTCGATGACCCGGATGAGCTGGTTGATCTCCCGTCGTCCCGAGGCGTCGTACTCGTGTGTCTTCTGGCCATAGGCCAGGTCGTCGCTGTATCCGACCATAGCCAGCACGTGGGCCACGGTGGCGTCCTTGTTGATGACGGCTCGTGGCGGTAGTGCGGTCAGGTCCAGCCACTGGTCCATCCGATCGAACTCCCGCAGAGGGCCGCCCATGGAGGAGCCCGGAGACAGATCGCGCGTCTGGAACATGATGGCGCCGGTCAGCAGTGCGCCGAGTGTCTTCGTCGCCGAGTAGAGGTGGCTCACGCCGGGGCCATCTGACGCGTTCTCGCCCGACACGAAGCACAGCCGGCCGTAACGCACAACGGCGAACGACATGTCCTGGCGCATGGTCACCTGCTGGAGACGTTCAGGATCCAGTCGACAGACCTCCCGGACGTCGTCCGCCTCGACCAGCTCCCACGGGCCGGTCCCCGGGTCGGTCGGCGGACGCTGCGCCTGCGCCCCGGTGGGACTTGAGAGTGCGAGCGCGCTGGCGAGAGACAGAATGAAGGTTGCCCTGCGCATGGTTGGTCGCTCCGTGTCCTGATGCCGTCGAGGGGCGTGGTGGCCCGGACCCGTTCTCGTCATCGCACTCGTCGTCATGATTGTTCTCCTCGGGCAGGCGACTCCGTACGAGCGTCGGAGGAAATGGCGCCACGGTGAGCACTGGCTGCGAGCGCGCCAAACGACAGCCGAATGCATGCCGGAATACTCCCCGAATGGGACTTGACGGTCAAGTTCTGACGACAGCTTGCGCCTCGCTTGCGATGAAGCCATCATGTGCCTGACAGGTTCGCACAACGCGGGAGGACGAGATGGACTATCGAAGCATCGCGGTGTCGGGCGTGTTGTTCGCACTCATCATCATCATGGTCGGGACGATGCCTGCCGGGGCGCAGACCGCGCCACGCACGCCGTGGGGCCAGCCTGACCTGCAAGGGGTGTGGGACTTCCGAACCATCACGCCCTTGCAGCGGCCCGTCTCGGCGGCCGATCAGGAGTTCCTCAGCGCGGAGGAGGTCGCCAATCTGGAGCGCGCCACTGTCGATCGGAACGCTGAGCTGGCCAGTCGGGAGTCTCGGCGGACAGAGGCGACACGCAGTGTCGACCAGGGTGAGGAAGGGGCGCCCGGCTTCTACAACAACTTCTGGCTCGACGGCGGCACAACGTCCACCGGGCGCACGTCGCTCGTCATCGACCCGCCCGATGGCCGGATTCCGGCGCTGACGCCCGAGGCGCGGCGCGTCGTAGACGCGCAACGCGCACATCTAGCCGAAAATCCGGCCGACTCCTGGACAGACCGCAATACCTCGGATCGCTGTCTGGTGGGATTCAACGCCGGTCCGCCCATCACGCCGCTCGGCTACAACCAGAACATGCAGGTGTTTCAGACCGCCGACCATGTCGTGCTGCTGACCGAGATGGTGCACACCTCCCGGGTCGTGCCGCTCGATGGCCGTCCCGCCTTGGACGACGATATTCGCCTCTGGTCGGGCGACTCACGGGGATACTGGGACGGCGATACCCTCGTGGTCGAGACGGCGAACTTCCACCCCGACCGCAAGTGGATTCCTCTTGGGACGGCGCCCGCGGGTACGGGGTCGTCCGCAAACATGAGTTTGACAGAGCGATTCACGCGTCTGGACGACGACACGCTCGTCTACGAATTCACGGTGACCGATCCCGAGATATGGACGGCGCCCTGGACCGCCCAGCAGCCGATGCGACGCAACGACCTGACGCTGTTCGAGTACGCCTGTCACGAGGGCAACTACAGCATGGACGGCATCCTCGGCGGAGCCCGTTCCGACGAACTGGCCGCCGCGGCCGCCCGCTAGGGGACCGACCCCCCACGCCCATCGTCGTCGACGATAGACGCCATTAGGGCGCCCTCAATGGCATTGTCAAGTTGACGTTGAACAGGCAGGCTCCGCCCCCGATGAGGCGATGACCCATTCTTCAGCTTCAGACGCAGGTCACCTCTCGCCAGG
>JAPYUM010000026.1:42936-50414 GCA_029940535.1 Vicinamibacterales bacterium | reverse complement strand
CCACGCAGCTACGTTGCTCCTCGGCCACAGATCCACAATTTGCCCCCGTCGTCGCCCCCGACGCGGGCCGGCCGCGGCATCAGTGCCACGCCGGGCGTATGCCGCCTGCGTTGGATCCACTATCGGGGCCCCGGAACCGTCACATTTCGTAGCCCGACCGCCGTCGGCGAGTACGGCAAGCCGGTGGAGGCCTGGACGGACGTGCAGTTCGACGCGCCGGGAGACTACGTGCTCCGGGCGATTGCATTCGATCGTCTGTTTGAGGCGTGGCACGACGTGGCAGTCACCGTGACACAGTAGCGGCTCCAACGCAGCTCGTCGAGCGGACTCACCGCTGGTGTACCGATCGGCCCCGGGAGAACGTCTCGAGTATCTGGATGTGCTCGAGCTCGGCCGGATCGGTCGTCAGCGGGTTCGTCTCGAGCATGACCAGATCCGCCTGTTTGCCGACCGTGATCGAGCCCTTGGTGTCTTCCTCGAAGTACTGATACGCCGCCCCGAGGGTGACGGCGTGCAGTGCTTCCTGAACCGTGGCTCGCTGATGCGGTCCGAGCACATGACCGCTACGGGTCTTCCGATTGACGGTGATCGACACCAGCCGCATGATGTCCGGCGGGACGATCGAGGCGTCGTTGTGCACGGTGAAATTCACGCCCCGGTCGATCGCCCAGCGCACTGGACTGACGTTGTTACCCCGCACCTCGCCGAAGCTCCGCCGATGCCAGTCGCCCCAGAAGAACGCGTGGGCTGAAAAGAAGGAGGGCACCACGTTGAGTGCGGCGGCGCGGTCCAGCTGGTCGGCGCGCATGAGCTGGGCATGGATGATGACCGACCGATGGTCCGGTGCCACCTCCATGCCGGCGAGCGCCTCATCGACCCCGTCCAACATGACGTCCATCGCCGCATCGCCATTGGCATGGGCCAGGAACGGCACACCGCGCTCGATCAGCGCCGCCGCCCTCGCCTTGTAGAGCTCCGGGTCCATCGTGCTGTAGGCGCGATAGTCGGGTGCGGCTCCCGGCGGTCCTTCAGCATACGGTTCGGTCACCCAGGCCGTGCGGCCCTGCGGCGAACCGTCCAGCACGAACTTGACCCCGGCCACACGGACACCGCCGCGATAGGTCTCCTCGTATGGCAGCGCGTCGATGTCCTCCATCGAGCCGACTCGGACGAACGCGGCGACGTCCGCCTTGAACGGTTCACGGTCGGCGGCCGCATGGAGCGCCTCCGCGAACTGTGTGCTCGTGCCGCCGTCTTGAATCGTGGTGGTGCCGTATGAGGTGTAGACATCGATGGACCTGCGAATCAGCGCGTCGGTCTCGTCCGCGGTCCGCGGGGCACCACGGTCAACCCTGATGAGGCGGCTTGCCGTTTCCTCCAGCACGCCATTGGGTCGCCCGGAGCCCTCGACTCGGCGAATATGGCCACCGTCAGGATCGGCGGTGTCGGCCGTGATGTCGCTGGCGACCAGCGCCGCCGAGTTCACCGCGCTGAGGTGCCCCGACACGTGGGTGAGGACAATCGGGTGGTCGGTCGAGGCTCGGTCGAGGTCCTCCGCCGTCGGATGGCGCCCCTCCGCCAGCAGCGAATCGTCGTAGCCGCCCCCCGAGACCGCCTGGCCTGGCGGGATGTCCTTCTCGACAATCCACGCCTGGATTTTCCGCACGAGGTCATCGATGTTGGTGACGTCGCCGACCGGTGGCGAGTGGAGCGACAACGCATCCAAGGCACGCCCCGCGCCGAGGAAATGACCATGCGCGTCGATGAAGCCGGGCAGCAACGCGCCGTCTCCGAGATCCACCACGCGGGTCGAGGGGTCTCGAAACGCCATCACGTCGTCCAGCGCGCCGGCCGCGGTGATGGTCTCGCCCCGTACCGCCACCGCGTCGACGGTTGGCTGGCTCGGGTCCATCGTGACGATGTTGCTGCCCACGAAGATCAGGTCCGCAGCCGGACCGACGCCGGCAGGCGGCGCGCCACAGCCGGCGAGTCCGATACCCAGCGCGCACGCGAGGCCGATGACGACCAGAGTCTGCCTTCTCATGATTCCACTCCGATGACGGGGTCCACGGTTCACTGGAGGATAGCAGAGGGTGATGCGACGAGGGACTCGCCGCGACACGCTCGCAACCAGTTGCTAGACTGGAGAGCAGACCGGTGAAACTGATGAAATTCTCGCAAACTGCGGCGTGGACCTTCGTGCTGCTGACCGTGCTGGCCGGTGCGCCGGCTGCAGCCCAGGCGCCGTCCGGCGTGCGGATGGTGCCGCCACCGAACGACGGCGAACGCTTCTGGCCGCGCTGGCGCGGCCCGTCCGGGCAAGGCGTGGTCGACGGCAGCGGCTATGTCGACGCCTGGTCGGAGACTACCAACGTCCGTTGGCGGACGCCGGTCCCGGGTTCCGGGCACTCGTCCCCGATCGTCTGGGGCGATCAGATCTTTCTGACCACCTCCCGCGACGGCGGACGGCGGCTTTCCGTACTCAGCTTTCGTCGGTCCGACGGAGCACAGCTGTGGGAGACCGACGCGCCCGACGGCCGCGTGGAACGGCATCACGGCAAGAACACACCGGCCTCGGCCACCCCGACCACCGACGGCGAGCGGGTCTATGCGTCGTTCGGCAGCCGGGGGCTGCTGGCAGTCGACCTCGACGGCAACGTGGCCTGGTACCGCGACCTGGGACAGATCCAGAACTACCACGGCCCGGCCGGCTCTCCCCTGCTGTATGGCGACACCGTCATCATCTATCAGGACCAGGGAGCCTCGTTCGGCGCCGGCGGCATCAACCGGGGCGCCGCCGGGGCGTTTGTGATTGCGCTCGACGCCGAGAGCGGCGAGACCCGCTGGCGCACCGCGCGGTCGGCCAGCGTGGGCTGGGGCTCACCCATCGCGATCTCGCTCGGCGACCACGACGAGCTGATCGTCAGCAGCAGCCGGGAGGTGCAGTCCTACGACCCGAGCACGGGCGAGGAACTGTGGCGCTGCGGGGGCAATCTATTCGAGGTGATCCCGACCCCGGTCGTCGGGCACGGCCTGGTCTTCTGCACGTCCGGCAGGGCCGGCCCCACGCTGGCGATCCGCCCGGGCGGCCGCGGTGACGTGACCGAGAGCCATGTCGCGTGGAAGACGACCCGAGGCTCTCCGTTCGTCCCCTCACCACTGCTCTACGGCGACTACCTCTACACACTCAACGACATGTCGAGCATCGTCACCTGCCTGAACGCCCGGACGGGCGAAACGGTCTGGCAGGAGCGGCTGGGCCGACCGCAGCGGGAAGCGATCTCGGCCTCGCCGGTCGTGGTCGACGACAAGCTGTTCATCACCAACGACGACGGGGTGACCTACGTCCTGAAGACCGGTCCGACGTTCGAGCTACTGCACACCAACGACATCGGCGCCCGCACGCTCGCCTCGCCGGCTCTGGTCGACGGAGTGTGGTACGTCCGCACCGTCGACGAGATCGTTGCCATCGGCGAGTAGCCCTGACGCCGAGCGTTTCGCGTGGCACTCGCCACTCTATGTGGCGCATGGCTTCAGTCATGCGCTTCGCAGATGGGATGAGAGGGCCAGCGCCGCAGACAGCCGATATAATCCAGCCATGACACGCTTTCCCGGCACACGGCTCGGCGGGCTGGTGGTTGCGGTCGGCCTTGTCATGGTCCTGATCCTGCCGCGCACGGCCGCCGGTCAAGCTCCGACGACGCCATGGGGCGATCCGGATCTCCAGGGGGTCTGGGACTACTGGACGTTCACACCGCTCGAACGTGCCGACGAGTTCGCCGGCCGGGACGCGCTGACCGACGAAGAAGCGGCGCTCATCGGTGCGCAAGGCAGAGCGGCCGCCTTGGCGACAGACCGGGATGGGCCCGCCCCCGGCAATCCCGGTGCGTACGGGCAGGAAGTCTGGACCGAGCGGTCGCGCGCCACGGCGCTCACACAGCCGTCGCTGATCGTCGACCCGCCCGATGGCAAGATTCCCGCGCTGACCGCGGCCGAAACGAGCCGGGTGGCCGCACACCAGTCATCCGGTGGACGTCCCGTTCGCACCCGCGCCGGCGGTATCGGCACGGACCGCGCGGAGGACCGCGGCCTGGCCGAGCGATGCATCGTGGGGTTCAGCACCGGCCCACCGATGTTGCCCGCCGGCTACAACAACAACGTTCAGATCCTGCAGGCCCCCGGGTACGTCGCCCTCGTGGTGGAGATGATCCACGACGTGCGCATCATTCCGCTAGACGGTCCCGGGCACGTGGCTCCCGACGTCCGGCAATGGCTCGGCGACTCACGGGGTCAATGGGAGGGCGACACGCTCGTGGTCGAAACCACGAACTTCACCGATCGGATCGGCAGTTTCAGCACGACGGGACAATCGTGGGGCACCGGGGCGGACCTGCGTCTGACGGAACGGTTTACCCGGGTCAACGCCGACACGCTGGCCTACGAATTTACGGTCGCGAATCCGTCGGTCTTTGCCCGAACCTTCTCGGCCCGATTCCCGATGGCCCGGAGCGACCTGCCGTTGTATGAATACGCGTGCCACGAAGGCAACTACGGTCTCTACAATATTCTCAATGGTGCGCGGTCTGAAGAGCGCGCCGCGGCGACCCCGTAGGCAGCGCACCGGTCTGCGTATGGCCGCGAGGGCCGTGGTGTGACCGGAACCGGTGGCTGACGCCCGCGCCGTCTACTTCGCGGCTTCCATCGTGGCGCCAGCCAGGATGTTGTACAGCCCGTAGTTGCCTTCGTGACAGGCGTACTCGTACACCGGTTGCGGGTTCCTCGTCATCGGCACCGAGAACGTCCAGGGCGCGGTCCACACGTTCGGGTCGTCGATTGTGACGTCGTATCGGAGTGTGTCCGCATCGACGCGCGTGAACCGCTCGACCAGGGTGAGATCGGAGCTCGTCACCCCCCGCATGAAGTTAGTCTCGCGCAGGAAGTTCGTGGTCTCGACCACGAGCGTATCGCCGTCCCAATGGCCCCGCGAATCGCCCGTCCACTGCCGGACGGAGCTGGGCGCATGGTCGCTGCCAGTCAGCGGCACGACCCGCGCGTTGTGATTCATCTCGGCCAGCAGCACGACCGTGTCCTCTGTCTGAAACAGCTGGACGTTGTTGTTGTAGGCGCTCGGCGTCATCGGCGGACCGGAGTTGAACCCCAGGATGCACCGGACCTGCAGCCCGCCCGGCCCCAGATCTTCGACGAAGCCTCCGGGCGTCGGTTCGTGGCTGGACACGCCGTTCCTGGCACTTGCTAACGCGGCCGCCGCCGCCGTCGCGGCTGGCGTGAGCGACGGGAACCGTCCGTCCGGTGGATCGACGATGAGTGACGTCCGCTGTGTCGTGACCACCGTCCCCTCGTCGAACCAGAAGTCGTTGTAGGGAATGATGTCGCCTTGGGCCACTCTCGCCGCCCGATCCGAGGTACTCGAGTCGCGGCTGCGTCGTCCGATTTCATCGGCCGAGAACGCGGCCGCTTGCTCCTCGGTGAACACCTCGTTCTCTGAGAGGTCACCGGGGCGTTCCATCGGCGTCAGGCTCCGGAAGTCCCAGACTCCCTGCAGGTCTGGGGCGCCGGACGCCGTGCGCGGCATCTCGGCCCGCCGCGCCTGGGCGTGGGGACCGGCAACACCGAGCGCCCAGAAGGCACACACCATCAACGTCCACACCGTCCCTCGAACATTCATGCTCAACCCTCCCGACCAGAGTCCAATAATCTCGTCGCTCTCAAAACACCGCAATTGGGTTCAGAGGCGATCCGGTACCGCCTTCGACCGGAATCGGACCGGCCGTGAGCATGAACTCCCAGCGGTTCTCGGCCGCGGCGGTCTCGGCGAGTGCTTCGAGATCCATGTTGTCAAAGATGTTCGAACCGAAGCCGGCGATCAGCATGGTGTGCACCGGCTGCACGACACCCTCGACCAGCGACGGCATGACGTCGGTCGCGGCATCGCTCCCGACCGCCGCGACTCCTCGTTCCTTGATCCATGGCAAGACCGATGCGTGAAGACCAGCGCTGTTGCCGGACACCTGCCACGGTCCGAGCGCGGCGCGGCGGGCCCAGCGACCGGTTCGCACAAAGATGATGTCCCCCGGCGACACCGTGACGCCGGCCTCCTCTTCCCACGCCTCGATATCCTCGACGTAGATGGGCGTCTGCGGCTCGAGATACGGCACACCCTTCAGCCGCGCGAGGTCGAGCAAGATGCCGCGCGTGACGATGCCGCTCTTCAGGTTCTGGATACCGAACTTGCCGCACCCTTCGGTCGTGCTCGCGGATGGCGGCGTGTCGTTGTAGAGCCGATCGTTCCAGAGGAAGTGGCACAGCGCATCGATGTGGCTGACGCCGTAGCCGTGATACGTAAACTCGTACGTATCACTGCGCAAGGTCCGCCCCATGGTGTGGTTGAACGCGACGTCCGGGTTATCCGGCGCCACCCCGGGGATCGGGTTGTGCGCGAGTGACACGGTGATGCCCTTCTGAACCAGCGCCGCCGCCTCTCGGGTCTTCTCGGGGGTGATCAGGTTCATGGTGCCGAGCTCGTCATCGGCGCCCCACCGGCCCCAGTTGTTGTATTCCTGGAACAACGCGTTGAACTCTTCGATGTTGCGGGGGTTCCGTGGTTCCTGCGTCTCAACGGTGACCGCGGTCGCGGCAACGGCGAGCAACGCGAACGCGGCAATCGATGTCTTGGACGTGATTGTCATGGTGTGTTCTCCCGTGTGGGTCGATATTGGTCGCATTATGCCCGAATCGCTGAGCCGGGTGGGTGTGAAGGCTCGGGATCGCTATTCGGGCGCGGATGGCGCCTGTTCTTCCAGGGCGGGAATCGCCGCGATATTGGGATGGTTCAACGAGGCGAGCAGATTCGATTCGCCCCCGCAGCGCGCCGGTCAGTCCGGATCCGGCGCACTCGGAGTGCTGCCGCCGGTGACACGGGTGAGCGCCTCTGGGTGAGACGCCCACCCGTCGACTAGTGCAGCACTAGTTGACGACGCCGGATCTGGTCGGGGGAGCCGCGGCCGGCACCACCACTTCATTGCGAAGCTTCAACTCGTTGTAGACCCGGATGACGCCAAACGTGCGGCGAGCGACACTATCGGCAATCAGCCTGTCTCCCTCATCGTAAACGGTGCCCTTCAGCGTGACATACCCGGTCTTCACGATGATGTGGATGCCAGGGTTGTAGCCGTTGTAGCGACCCAGCGATGGGTGGCTGAAGAGCTGGCGGGCGAGAGCATACCGCAGCCGCCCGTCACCGATGCCGGGTGACAGTATCTCGATGTCGTTGACGATCTGGTGGACGCCGACCACCTTCGACACGCGCTCCCGAATGTCGGCTGGTTTGTCCGGGGTGGCCGTCACGTCGCCCTTCAGCGTCACGACACCGTTCTGGACGGACGCGGTCACATGGTCGAACACGGTGTAATAGGGATAGCGGCCGATCGCGTCGGCGACCAACGCGGCCAGGTCGGCAT
>JAPYUM010000026.1:0-42836 GCA_029940535.1 Vicinamibacterales bacterium | reverse complement strand
GTGTAATAGGGATAGCGGCCGATCGCGTCGGCGACCAACGCGGCCAGGTCGGCATCGGGACGGGGCACCACGATGGTCAGTTGACTGACGACCGTCACCACCCCATCGGTCTTCTCGACCCGCTCGACCGCCCATTCGGTCTCCCAGAGCGACGCGAGCACCCCGGTCAGCGTCACCACGTCGTTGGCGACGGCCACGTCGATCTTGGCCGCGACTGCCTCCTTCTTCGAAAGACGCTGCTCGACCTCGCGTTGCAGGTCCGCGTCGGCGGTGCTCGCCGCAGCACTGGGCGCGGCGACGAACATCGTCAGCATCGCGATCGCCAGCCATCGTCCGTTCAATTGTGCGAATGTCATCGATCTCATGGCGTTCCCCCCTTGCTTCCGGCATCGCGGCCGGCTCGAGGGCCGACCAATCATTGGAGCCGGCCCTCGGCCGACCCTGCGGGGGAGCAACCTTCACGGCGCGTGCCAGCGTCGTCAACAACGACAGGACGCATGTAACTAATGACGTAAAAGAAGTTACATCAATATCAGTCATCGTTCGACGGACCATCGAATGTCCCCTAGAGTGGTCACTCGCGCAGCCGACCGAGTCCGCGGCGGTGATGGCCCGCGTATAATCACGGAAGGACCTCCACACGCGAAGGACACTCCATGCTTTCCAGTCGACCGCATTCCATCCGAACACCGTTTCTTGCGCTCTTGCTGCTGACAGTCGTCGCGACCGTCACGACCTTCTCGGCCGAAAACGACAACTGGCCCTCCTTCCGCGGCGCAAACGCATTGCCGATCGCGGAGGACGACGCGCGGCTGCCCAGCACCTGGAGCGCGACGGAGAACGTGGTCTGGAAAACGCCCGTCGATGGCCTGGGCTGGTCGTCGCCCGTGATCTGGGGCAACCGGATCTTCCTCACGACGGTCGTGAGCGACGGCGAGAGCCAGGAGCCACGCATGGGGCTCTACTTCCCCTTTGGTTCCCCCGAGACGACCGACGACGGCCGGTTCCCCGACCCGAAGCCGGGCGACCTCATGGAACGCGAGGTGGACGTCCACCATTGGCTGGTGTACGCCTTCGACTTCGACACCGGCCAGCTCGAGTGGACCTCGGAGGTCAACGTCGGTGAACCGCTATTCGACCGCCATTTAAAGAACACCTTCGCGTCGTCGACACCGGTGACCGATGGGGAGCGGGTGTACGCCTACTTCGGCAACGTGGGGGTGTTTGCCCTCGACATGGCGGGTGAGGTGGTCTGGGAGCAGCGGTTCGACCCGGCCGTCACCCGGCTGGGGTGGGGTCCCGCGGCCTCACCCGTGCTGCACGACGACTCGCTCTTCATCGTCAACGACAACGACGACCAGTCATTTGTCGTCGCGCTCGACGCCGCGACCGGGGCCGAGCGGTGGCGCGTCGACCGGGACGAGGGCACGAACTGGTCAACACCGTTCGTGTGGCAGCACGACGCGCGGACCGAACTGGTAACCGCCGGCAGCGATCACGTGCGTTCGTACGACCTCGACGGGAACGAGCTGTGGCGCTTCAGCGGCCTGAACACGATCTCGATTCCCCAACCGTTCAGTGCCAACGGGCTGCTCTACGTGACGTCCGGATATGTCGGCGACGCGGTTCGGCCGGTGTTCGCGATCCGCCCGGGGGCCCAAGGCGATATCACGCTGCAAGCCGGGGAGGCGAGCAACGACGCGGTCGTCTGGTATCAGGACCGTGCCGGACCGTATCACCCGACGCCGCTGGTCTACGGCGATTACTACTTCACCCTGCTCGACCAGGGGTTTTACACTGTGCACGACGCTCATACCGGCGAAGAGCAGTACTACAGCGAGCAGCAGGTGCTGAACCAGGAAGTACGTCGGCGCGTCGCGGTCGGCGCCGGCGGGTTCACGGCATCACCCTGGGCCTACAACGACAAGATCTTCGTGCTCAGCGAAGAAGGCAGTGCCTACGTCATCAACCCGGCGGATGACTTCAACGTTGTCGGCAGCAATGATCTGGGCGAGGTGGCCATGTCGAGCCCGGCCATCGCCCGAGGAAGCCTGTTCATCCGCACTCGGTCCCACCTCTGGCGTCTCAGCGACACCAACTAGGTTTTCCTGGCGTTGCGTCCGCCTGCGGCACGAAGCTTCGGGCAGGAAACGGCTGACCCTGTGGCGCGGGCCTTCAGGCCTTCCATGAGAGGGCCAGCCGGTGTCAAGCCCGTGTGGTCGATCAGGGCCCCCGGCTTCCATCCGCACTCTCGGTGCTCTGTCGAGCCCGGTGCACGTTGAGGTCCGAACGTGGCCGGGTGCTGCTCTCTGCGAGGCGGTCTCTCACGACCAAGGCCTGAATTGCAGTCACCCGGACACGGTCTCCCTGATCGGCCGTCCGTCCGTCGTCCCGTCGCGTGGCGCGCTCGCCGCCGGTTAGGCGGCGCGGCCCACCGGCGTCTGATCGCCCACGGGTTCGTAGACCTCGCCGGTCAGCCACAGCCGATGCAGTAGCACCGCCAGCTTGCGGGCGACCGCCACGACCGCCCGTTTCTTGGCGCCCTTTCCCCTCGCCCGGCCAGGCGCAGGCCGCGCCGACCGTGCGGCTCCGGGGGAAGCGCGTCGGGTCCTTGAGCGTCAGCACGTAGGTCAGCGCTGTCAGGGGGCCCACGCCCGGCACCTGCCGCAACAGCTCCGCATCCAGCCGGTCGCTCTTGGCATCGTTCTCCGCAATCAACCGGACTCGCCGGGCATTGGCCACCACGACCACATAGCCCGCCGCCAGCAACCGCGTGGGGGGCGTGCGGGCTTCAAACCGCTCGAAAATCTGGCCGCCCTCATCGACGACGCAGCCGGCTGTCTGCCGGTCACCCAGGTCCAAGCCGATCGTCACCATCGCTTCGGTCGTGATACGTTGCGCCATGCCAGCCTCCTTTGGGCTTCGAGCCCGTTCATCCATTGGGGATCGCAAGATACCCCGTTGGAAGCTGGCCCTCTCATCCCATCTGCGGTCGCACGGCTCAAGCCGTGCGCCACAATGAGATCTGTGGCCCGGTTGAGGTGGGCCGACTCCTACAGTTTCCTCAGGAGGCGTCAACTATAATCGCGGCATTTCCCTGGACCTCTCAAGGAGCGTCACCAGATGCACGCCGGACCACAACTTCGTCATCTCGTTCGCTGTGCGCTATGGGTTGGTCTGGTCGCGACGCTGGATAGCGGGGCCGCCGCCGCCCAATCCCAAGTCCCCGACGGCGAATGGCATGCGTTTGGCCGAGACGGTGCCAACACCAAGTACTCGCCACTCGACCAGATCACGGCTGACAACTTCGGAGACCTGGAAATCGCGTGGCGGTGGACGTCGCTCTCGCAAGCCGTGATCGCGGAGCACGAGCAAATTCGCCCGAGCGCCTTCATGTCGTCACCGCTGATGGCCAACGGTCTGGTCTACGTCAGCACCGCGCTCGGCCAGGCGGCGGCGCTCGACGCCGGCACGGGCGAGACGGTCTGGACCCACGACCCCCGCATCTACGACTACATGGACCGACCGCCGAACATGGGATGGCGTCACCGTGGACTCACCTACTGGAAAGACAGTGAAAGCGACGACGCGCGAATCTTCATGGCGAATCACGACCTGAAACTCGTCGCGTTGAACGCGCGGACCGGCGCCGTTTACCCGGACTTCGGCGAGAACGGGTACATCGATCTGACCCAGGGCTACAGTCGGGAGATCGATGCGTCGCGGATGACCTATTCGTCGCCGGTCGCCATCGCGGGTGACACGATCATCGCGGGCAGCGTCGTCCAGGACACCAACATCAGACTGCGCGAAGCCTCACCTGGCGATGTGCGCGCCTACGATACGCGCACCGGGGAAATGAAGTGGATCTTCCACACGATCCCCCAGGGGGACGAGTTCGGGGTCGATTCCTGGCAGAACGGATCCTGGCGATACAGCGGGCACGCCAACGTGTGGTCCTACATGGCGGTCGACGAAGAGCTCGGCCTCGTGTATCTGCCCACCGGCACGCCGTCCAACGACTGGTATGGGGGGATGCGCCCTGGGAACAACCTGTTCGCCGAGAGCATCGTGGCCGTCGACATCGAGACCGGCCAGCGGGCCTGGCACTTCCAGGCGATTCACCACGGGCTGTGGGACTGGGACTTCCCGACGGGACCGAACCTGCTGACCATCAACGTCGACGGCCGCGAGATCGACGCGATTGCGCAGGTCAGCAAGCAGGCGTTCACCTACGTCCTGGACCGTGCCACCGGTGAGCCGGTCTGGCCGATTGAAGAGCGTCCCGTGCCGCAGGGCAACATACCCGGGGAGTGGTACTCGCCCACCCAACCGTTCCCGACCAAACCGCCGCCATTCGAGCAGCAGGGCAGCCGTCTCGAAGACGTCATCGACTTCACCCCGGAGCTGCGGGCGGAAGCGCTCGAGATCATCGAACCCCGGGCGCGGTTCGGACCGATTTTTTCCCCACCCGTGCTCAGAGGTGAATTGCCGTTCATTCAGGCCCCAGGCGCTGGGGGCGGCGCGAACTGGCAAGGGTCCGCGGTCGACGTCGAAACCGGCCGGCTCTTTGTCTCGTCCTCGAAGACCCTGATCCTCGCGGACCTGATCGAGTACGAGCCACCGGCCACCATCGGGTACTTCACCGATCCGTGGGGCAGAGGCCTGACAGGACCGCAGGGGCTCCCGCTGTTCAAGCCACCCTACAAGCGCGTGACCGCGATTGACCTGAATACCGGTGACCACGCCTGGATGCAGGCACATGGGGACGGCCCCAGAAACCACCCCGCGTTGGTAGACCTGGACCTTCCCCCGCTCGGCGGCGGTGGCGGCATCACGTCCGGCCCGTTGGTGACCCCGACGCTGCTGATCATGAACCACGGCGGGCGCGGCTATGAGGACATCGCCGCGAGCGTCCGCACCATCAGCGCGTATGACAAGGCCAGTGGCGAGCATCTCGGATCGCTGGACCTCCCGGCGGTACCGGGCGGAAACCCGGTCACCTATATGTACGACGACAAACAGTATCTGGTGGTGGCGGTCGGCACCGGGGACGAGGCGGAACTACTCGCGCTGACCTTGCCCTAGCCTGCAGCGCACGGCGCGTAGGTAGCCGGCCTGGTCGACGTCAGATTCGCTGGTCAGCACCAGCCAGTCTTCAGCATCGCCCCGAAATCCGATTGCCTCGCCCTGCGGTTCGGCATTACCGAGGAAACAGGCCTCGGCGATCTGCTCCGGCGTGTCACCGATAGGCCACCGGAAACGATAGATCTCGGCATAGGTCCGAACGGCGAGCACATCTCCATCGGGGCTGAGCGCCGCACCCGTCACATAGCGACTGGCGGTCACGTCTGGCCAGATCGGCAACGGCCGCCCGGGGCCGAGCGAGAGCATCCCGCCGCGGGCGATGGCGTCCACGATGTCGGCGGCCGGTATCTCGAACAGCCAGGTCCCCTGCTCGCGCTCTTTCGTGACCACGATCACATCGCCATCTGCGGTCAGGGCGAGCCCTTCTGCATCGTGGGGTCCGTCTGGATAGACAAACGGTACGACCCCCACCAGGGCGGCAGCATGGTCGCCGGCGAACGGGTCAGGCTCCTCGATAATGTAGATGACGACTGAGTCTCTCTGCGACCGGTTGTCCCCGATATCGGCGACGTACAGGCAGAAGCGGTCGGCCGCCGCCGGACACCGACCGAGGTCCATCGCCTCCCAGTCACGAGCCATGGCCCCCTCGACCGTCACGGTCGCCAGCAGCGCCGCCGAGTCGTCGATGGCGTACAGCCGAGGGCCATCACCCGAGTCGTTGTGGGTCCAGAACACGCCGGGGTACGACCGACTGACGCCAAGACCCGACGACTCGCGCAGTTCGGTCGGCATCCGCCCCATGTCGACGACCTCGGTCGGCACGAAGTCGGACCGCTCCGAGGCCAATCGCTCCTGGGCCCGCTGCTCGCGGGTTTGATACGCCCACAGCAGCCCCAGCGCCATCAGCACCGCCAGTACCGTCTTGACTCGAAGAGACACGATCAGCTCATATGCACGCCGTGGCCCACCGGCTGGTACTTCTCCCTGAAATCGGCAGGGATCGCGACCGTGCTCTCATCCGACGCGACCAACACACGACTCAACACAGGAGATGTCATGATGCCTCTCTACAGGGTCGTGGAAGAACAACAGAAACCAGGCGAACGCAGACGCCATTGAAACAAATTCGGGCGTGTCGAACAAGGTGGCGGCGGAGTCGAGACAACGGAGTCGGACGCCATAATCGCGACTCGTGCCGCCCACGGACACGGGCTTCACAGGAGCATCGTCGATGGACACCGGCGCACAATCGGACCTCTGGCGGGGACTGCGAATGATGGCACTCGTGGCCGTGGTGGCCACCCGAGTCGGGTCCGCATCGGCCCAGACCGCCCCAGTAGGCGAGTGGCGGGCGTTCGGTGGCGATGCGACGAACACAAAATACTCACCCCTCGACCAGATCACACCAGAGAATTTCAAGAACCTGGAGATCGCCTGGCGCTGGACCTCCATCTCCACGGACGTCACGAGCCAGCGCGAGAATCTTCATGTCGGCCAGTTCCGTGCCACGCCGCTGATGATCGATGGACTGGTATACGTCAGTACCGCGATCTCGCAGGTGGCGGCACTCGACGCCGGCACGGGTGAAACGGTGTGGACGTATGACCCAAGAGCCTACGAGCGGCTCGAACGTCCGGCCAACTCAGGGTGGCAGCACCGCGGGGTCTCCTACTGGGCCGACCGCGAGTCTGACGATACGCGGATCTTCATTGCAACGCATGACCTGCAATTGGTGGCCCTGAACGCGCGTACCGGCGCGCTCTACCCCGAATTCGGCGAAAACGGCGCCGTGGACCTGAGCGGCACGTTGGGTCGCCCCGTGGACCCGACACGCATTACACACTCGTCGCCCGTCGCGATCGTGCGAAACACGGTGGTGGTTGGGAGCGTGGTCACCGACCGCACCGAGACCCGGGAAGCCCCACCGGGACACGTACGCGGGTACGACGCCCGGACCGGCCAGATGAAGTGGATTTTCCGCACCATTCCGCAGGGCGACGACTTCGGTAACGACACCTGGCAGAACGACTCCTGGCGGTATACCGGCCACACCAACGTCTGGTCGATGATGGCGGCCGACGAGGAACTGGGCTACGTGTATCTGCCGATCGGTACGCCGACCAACGACTTCTATGGCGGCATGCGGCCGGGGGACAACCTGTTCTCCGAGAGCATCGTCTGTCTCGACGCCGAGACCGGTCAACGCGTGTGGCATTTCCAAGCGGTGCACCACGGGCTCTGGGACTACGACTTCCCGACGGCCGCGAACCTGCTGGACATCACGGTTGATGGCCGTGAGATCAAAGCGCTGGCTCAGATCAGCAAACAGGCGTTCACCTATGTGTTCGACCGCGTGACGGGCGAGCCAGTCTGGCCAATCGAGGAACGTCCCGTGCCGGCGGGTGATGTTCCGGGAGAGCGGTATTCCCCGACGCAGCCGTTCCCGACGCGGCCGGCGCCCTACGACATGCAAGGGATCACGGTCGACGACCTGATCGACTTCACGCCGGCGCTGCGCGCCGAAGCGCTCCAGTTGACAGAGCGGGCGCGGTTTGGACCACTCTTCTCCCCACCCACCCTCCGCGGGGTCAAGCCGTTCATCCTGATGCCGGGTGACGCCGGTGGCGCGAACTGGCCCGGCGCGGCGGTAGACCCCGAGACGGGCCGGCTATTCGTGCCATCGCATACCAGACTCCGCGTCGCGGAATTGATCAAGTACGAGCTACCGGCGACGGTCGGCTATGCGCCAGAGACCTGGGTCACCGGTCTGCCCGGCCCCCAGGGGCTGCCGCTCGTGAAACCACCGTACAAACGAATCACCGCGATCGACCTCAACACCGGCGAGCACGAGTGGATGAGCGCGCACGGAGATGGCCCGAGAAACCACCCCGCCCTCCGCGACCTCGACCTGCCTCCATTGGGCGGTGGCGGCGGCGCGCTGTACAGCGGGCCACTGCTGACAAGGACCCTCCTCGTGGTCAACCACGGCGGGCGCGACGTCGACGATGACGCCGACGTGGCCCGAGCCATCACCGCGTATGACAAGAACACGGGCGCCTACCTGGGGTCCGTGGCGCTCCCGGAGCCGCCCTGGGGCAACCCCGTGACCTATCTGCACGAAGGGACGCAGTACCTCGTGGTCGCTACCGGCGGCGGCGGCCGCGAGAGCCGGCCGTCGCTGATCGCCCTGGCACTACCGTAGACCAGACTGTGGCAAGTAGATCGACATGAGACTGCAGTCTGCGACTCTCATCGGAGCAGCGGCGCTGGTTGCCGTTCTCGGCGTAACCAGTTCCCCGCTCCCAGCCCAACCTCGCGCGGCGCCAATCCGAGTTGCGGTCACGATTGATGACCTCCCGTGGGTTGGACCGGTGCCGATGCGCGGCGCGCCGCCGGCGTGGAGCGGATGGGGTTGTGACGAAGCGCGTGTTGGCGGCCCGAATTTGGCGCAGGGTGTGTCCGTGACGGTCCAGCGATGCGGTACTCTAGGCACGCAGGGTGCTCGCACCACGAGTTGCAACAGCCATGGTCCAAATCATTGAGTTGTATACGCTGATCGTCTTCGTGGCGATCGTCGCGTCGTGGATGCGACTGCCGCCATCCAACCCGATCGTGCAGTTCGCGAATGCGCTCACTGAACCGGCGCTCGCCCCTATCAGACGGCTCGTGCCCCCGGTGAGCGGTCTGGACTTCTCGCCGATGGTCCTGTTGATCGGGCTCCAGTTGCTCAAGGGGCTGTTCTAGCCAGGATTACACAACTATTACATCGTCATCGGCCGTCCAGGCGCATTGACCTGATAGCCTGGAATGTCCGGGGCGGAGCAAAGACCCACCCAGGGCTCCCGTAACTTGTGACGGGCAGGTCTTGAGCCGATGGTACGGACAGGGACCCACCCGCATGTGAGGCAGCGCTACATCGTCCGAACCTCACCTGCCTTCTTTCTCCCGTGTCGTCGCGGGAGCTCCTCGAAACGAGGTTCGCCGTGGCTGTCACAGAAGAGGCTGTCGTCGTCGAGTCCGCACCAGCGCCGCAGACCCACACCTGCCGCAAATGTGGGCACGAGGTGGACGAGATTCGGTTCGCGGCGGAGTTACGCGTGTGTGACGGGTGTGGGCATCACAGCGCCCTGACCGCGCAGGAATGGATCGACCATCTGGCGGACGCCGGCTCGTTCCGAGAAATTGGCAAGCGCCTGTTCTCGACCGACCCACTCGACTTCAATGTGAGCGGACCCTATCGCGAACGGCTCCGCGAAGCCGAGCGACGGACCGGTATGCAGGAGGCGGCCCTCGCGGGCGAGGCGCAACTCGATGGCCGACCGGTCGTCCTCATCTCTCTGGAGTTCGACTTTCTCGGCGGCACGATGGGTTCGGTCGTGGGCGAGAAAGTGGCCCGGGCGTTCGAGGTCGCGACCCGACGCCGGTTGCCGGTGGTCTCGATCATCGCCAGCGGCGGGGCCCGGATCCAGGAGGGCGTGTTGGCCCTGATGCAAATGGCGAAGACGGCCATCGCCGTCTCGGAGCATCAGGCCGCGGGACTCCCCTACATCTCCGTACTCACGAACCCCAGTTTTGGCGGCACATTTGCCAGTTTCGGCTCACTCGGCGACATCCTCATCGGCGAGCCAGGCGCGCAGATTGGATTTGTGGGCGCGCGGGTGGTCGAAGGCACCATCGACGAGAGAATCCCGAAGGACGAGCGACGCGCCGAAGCGGTGATCAAGAACGGGATGATCGACATGATTGTCGAGCGCCCATTTCTGCGAAACCGGTTGGCGGTGCTGGTCTCGCAGCTCGCGCCTGGTCGCCCGCACGCCTGGCCGCATGTCCAGCTCGCCCCGACCCCGAAGTCCACCCGGACCGCCAGCGCGGTGCTGAAACTGGCACGCGTCGCGACGCGCCCCCGCGCGGATGCTTATGTCGAGCGGGTCTTTCAATCGTTCAGCCAGCTCCACGGCGACCGGTGTTTTGGTGACGACCCGGCCATCATGGGCGGCATCGCCAGCCTGCAGGGACACCCGGTCGTGGTCATTGCCCAGGCGGGACAGCTGATGCCGATGCCCGAGGGCTACCGGAAAGCCCAGCGGCTGATGCGACTGGCGGCGAAGTGCGGCCTGCCGCTGGTGACACTGGTCGACACGCGCGGCGCGTTTCCAGGCATGGAGGCGGAGCGACGCGGAATTGCGTTAACCCTTGGCGAGTGCCTCGGTATGTTGGCCCGTCTGCCAGTGCCGATCGTCAACATCGTGATCGGGGAAGGCGGCTCCGGCGGCGCGCTGGCGCTTGGTCTCGCCGATGTGATCCTGATGCAGGAGAACGCCATCTACTCGGTGATCGCCCCGGAGGGCGCGGCCGCGATCCTGTTGCACGATGCCGCCCGCAGCGAGGAACTGCTGCCGGCCCTCAAACTCCGGTCGCACGACCTGTTGGAACTGGGCGTCATTGACGACGTGGTGCCAGAACCGCCCGGTGGCGCCCACCGGGACGTGGACGCGGCGGCCCGTCAGATACTTGAACGGGTCGTCCACCACCTCGCCGAACTGTCCACCCTGAAGCCGAAGAAGCTGGTGCAGCGCCGAGCCGAGCGGTACCGAGCCATCGGGCGGTTCGAGCGTAGCATCGTGCGCCGGGCGCGTGATATCGTCGCCCGGATCAGCCCAGGCGCCGGAACGTCTTCCCCGAAACAGCTATGATGCTGGGGCTGGGGGACTGGCCTCGGCCAGCACGTGGTAAATATTTGATCCCCTGGAGGGCACTATGTCGATGCGTAGTCTGTGGGCGACCGTCACGCCGATGCTCGTGGCGTTGCTGGTCCTGACGACGGCCCCGGCCGCCGTGCACGCCCAACCTCGAGAAGAGGCAACGGCGGACAACGTCTTTACCGGCACACTCGATGTCCGGATGGGCCAGCGTGTGTTCCGACAGCAGTGCGGCCGCTGCCACGGGCGCGACGGGGCGGGCGGCGAGTTGGGACCCGACCTGACACAGGGCCTGAGCAGCGCCAGCACGGACGCCGGGCTGTTCCAAATCGTGCGAGAAGGCATCCCCAACACCCAGATGATCGGCATCAGTCGACGGTCGACCGACCAGTCGGTCTGGATGGTTGTGAGTTACCTCAACTCGCTGAACGACACTGCCGATGTCGACGTGCCGGGCAGCGCCACCAGCGGGCAACAGCTCTTTGCGGGCAAAGGCAACTGTAATAGCTGTCACATGGTGAACGGTGACGGGGGCCGGCGCGGACCAGATCTGAGCCGGGTGGGCAACCGTCGCGAACTCGATGAGCTGGTGAGCGCCCTACGCTCACCGGACGAGGATGTGACGCCGCGGTGGTGGACGTTGCGGGTAACCCGGGAGAATGGGTCGGTTGTCGAGGGGCTGCGGATGAACGAAGACACCTTCTCGATGCGGCTGATGGACGAGAACGAAGACCTGTGGTCATTCTCGAAGAGCGGCGTGCGGTCGTATGACCGGGTGAAGACGTCGACCATGCCCAGCGTCGACGGCGTCCTGACCGACGGCGAGGTAGACGACCTGGTCGCGTATCTGTACTCGCTTCGGCGGGAGGAGAGCTGAACATGAAACGGCTTGCTATTGTCATCGCGCTGAGCGTTGCCGCCGGCATCACGCCGGCCGCGGCCCAAGAAACCGAGTCGCAGCCCGGCGCAACGCCGTCGTTCTCACCCGTCACGTGGGAGCGACTGCTCAACGCGGCCGACGAGCCAGAGAACTGGTTGATGTATTCCGGCACACTGGACAGCCAACACTTCAGTGGCCTCGACCAGGTGCACAATCGCAACGTAGGCGACCTCGAGCTGAAGTGGGCCTATCAGATTCCCCAGCTGGACCGCGCTGAAACGGTCCCGGTCGTGGTCGACGGCGTGATGTTCATTACCGAGGCGCCGAGCAACGTGGTGGCCGTCGACGCGGCGACCGGCCGGCAGTACTGGCGCTACAACTACCCACTCCCGGACGATCTGCGCATCTGCTGCGGTCGGAACAACCGTGGGGTCGCCATTCTTGGCGAGACGCTGTACATGAGCACCCTCGACGCCCACCTGGTGGCGATCGACGCACGGTCTGGCAATCTGGTCTGGGACAAGGAACTGGCGGACTACCGGGCGGGCTACAGCAAGACCGCCGCCCCGCTGATCGTCAAGGACGAAGTCGTGACCGGCATGGCCGGCGGCGAGTACGGGGTGCGCGGGTTCATCGACTCCTACAACGCGGAAAGCGGGGAGCTCGAATGGCGCGCCGACACGATTCCCGGTCCTGACCACCCGGACAACCAGACCTGGGCCGGCGACTCCTGGCGCACCGGTGGCTCGGCCACCTGGATCACTGGCGCCTATGACCCGGACCTCGATCTCGTCTACTGGGGCACGGGCAACCCCGGACCGGATTGGAACGGCGACGTCCGCATGGGCGACAACCTCTATTCCGATTCCGCGATGGCGCTGAACCACGAGACCGGGGGATTGGAATGGTACTTCCAGTTCACGCCGCACGACGTGCACGACTGGGACGCCATTCAGGTCCCGATTCTGGCGGATCTCGAGTTCGACGGTGAGATGCGCAAGGTGATGATGTGGGCGAACCGGAACGCCTTTTATTACACCCTCGATCGCGAAACGGGTGAGTTCCTGGTGGGCAAGCCCTTCGCCAAACAGACCTGGGCCGAGGGTCTTGATTCGAACGGCCGACCGATCCGGATTCCGGGCACGTTTCCGACCGCCGAAGGCACCACCGTGTCCCCGCCGGTGGGTGGTGGCACCAACTGGTTCTCTCCTGCCTACAGTCCGCGCACGGAGCTGTTCTATGTGCAGGCCTACGACGGTGAGGACATCTTCTACAAACGGGACGAGGACTACGTCGAGGGCGACCAGTTCACCGGCGGCGGTGGCCAACGACCGCTACCCGTCGACAACTATCAGAGTGCGATCCGGGCCATCGACCCCAAGACCGGCAACCTCCGGTGGGAGTATGAGATTCAGCCGCGCTCGACGGCCGGCATCATGGCGACCGCCGGCGACCTCGTCTTCAGCGGCAGTATTGACGGCTACTTTTTTGCGCTCGACGCGGTGAGCGGTGATGAGCTCTGGCACATGAACGTGGGCCGAATGGTGCACTCGTCCCCCATGAGCTACGCCGTCGACGGTAAGCAGTACATCACCATCGCCGCCGGCAACGTGGTCTACACGTTCGGACTCAGGGACTGAGACCGTGCCGTTTCTCTCGCCGAGCGAGCAGACCCGCCGCGAACCGATGGCAGGCTTCGTGGGGAAGTTCTCGACCGGGCTCACGATGACCTCGGTCACTTGGACGATTGCGGCCGGCGCGACGCTGCCGGAGCACGCACACCCGCACGAGCAGATAGCCCATGTGCTCGCCGGAGAGTTCGAGCTCACGATTGGCGACGAAACCCAACGACTGGGTCCGGGCATGGTGGCCGTGGTGCCGCCGAACGTGAGCCACTCGGGGCGCGCCGTGACCGAGTGCCGAATCATCGATGTCTTCCACCCCGTGCGAGACGACTATCGATGAGAACTGGGTCCTGACGGCGAGGGGGCGTCGACGGCCGGGCGTCCGGTAAGCGCCCGGGAACCGCGTGATGCCGATCGTGTCTTCCCTCCGGGACGGGGTGAGCCGGGTGCTCGGGGCACCGGTGATTCTGGCCGGCGCGGCCGTGCTCATACTCTCGCTCGCGCTGCCAGTCCACGAAGTGTTGGATGGCGGGGCGCCCTCTCCCACTCGCGGGGATATCCACCTTGACGGGGCGAGCCATTGGTGGAGACCGTGTGCCGCACCCGCCATTGGCGTGGCACGGTCACTGGCATCGTCGGTCATCGGATGCACGGCTCAACTCGCCGGGCTGACCCCACGAGTCCCCGACGCTCAACCGCACCAGACCCTCCTGGTCGGCTACCTGCTTGGCTGCGTCCTGGTTCTGTGGACATTCCTGTCCGGCGGTTTTCTGGACCGGCTCGCGCGCGATCGGCCCACCCGCACGGCCGGATTCTTTGCCGCCTGCGGACTCTATGGATCGCGCCTGATCCGGCTCGGCCTCATCGTCGGGTTGACCTACGGCGTGCTGTTCGGTCTGGTCCAGGGCGTGCTGTTTGGCACGCTGTTCGCGTGGCTCGGCGGCGGTATCTCCACCGCCGGCCAGACCGCCGTACGGATCGGCCTCTACCTTGTCTTCGGCCTGCTGGTCGGTCTGGCCGGAGTCGTCTTCGACTATGCGCGGGTGCGTGCGGTCGTCGAGGACCGCCGGAGCATGATCGGCGCGGTGTTGGCAGGCTGGCGGTTCGTGAAACGACGGCCGGTCGCGTGCGCTGGGTTGTATGCCGCGAACGGGCTGCTGCTCGTGGCCGCGGTCGCGGCCACGCCGCTCGTGGCGGTGGGAACAACGCCGATCGACTGGCTCACGCTGGCCGCAGCGCTGCTCGGTCTGGTGGCGCGGTGCGCCGGCCGACTCCTGTTCTACGCGTCGGAAACCGCCTATTTCCAGAGCCAATTGGCCCATGTCGGCTACGTCGCCGCCTCCACCCCGGTCTGGCCTGAATCACCGACCGCCGAAGCGCTCGGACGACTTGGGTAGCCGATGCTTGGATTTCTGATCGCGATCATCCTGGCGCTGCTGCTGACCGTGGTGCTGCCCCTCGTGGCGCTGGGCCGTGCGGCGGCGGCGCGCGACGCCATGGCTCGACTCGAGCGGCGCATCGCGGCACTGGAGGATCAGCTCCGTCACGATCACCCGGCCCCGCGTCCATCCGACGAGACAAGCATCCCGGCCGCGTCCGACGACCTTGGTGCGTCGAAACACCTGACCGCCGCGCCCACGACCGTCGCGACGTCCATGGCGCAGGGCGCACCCAGTTCACCCCCCCGTGAGTCGACGGCGATCCGACTCGAGGCCCGCATCGGGACGCGGTGGATGCTGTACGTCGGCGTGGCCGCCCTGGTCATCGGCGTCGGCCTGTTCATTCGGTACGCGTTCGCGAGTCAGTGGGTCACCCCGCCGCTTCGCGTAGCGTTCGGCGGCCTCGCCGGGGCGCTCGTCTTCGTCGCGGGTCGTCGTGCCGTCACCGCCGGACACGCCCGGTTCGGCACGACGCTCATTGGAGGCGCCATCGCCATCTGGTATCTGGCGGTGTACGCGGCGTTGAATCTGTACGGCCTGCTGAACGCGGTCATGGGGTTCGGGCTACTGGTCTCAATCACCGGGTTGGCCGCGGCGCAGGCGGACCGTCTGCGGTCACAACCGCTCGCCACCGTCGCCGTGGTCGGTGGTTTTGGCACGCCGTTTCTGGTCGGCGTCAACACCGGGAGCCACCTCAGCCTCTTCTGTTACACGACCCTGCTCCTCGGCGCGATCGTCTACCTCGCTCACCGTCGCGACTGGCCGTCCTTGAACCTGACGAGCTTCCTGCTCACCGGACTCACGGTCCCGATCTGGAACGTCCGACTCTATCTACCTGACGCCTACCTGACGACCGAGCTGTTCTTCACCATCTACGCGGCGCTGTTCCTGTGGGTGCTGCATCGCATGCGACGGTCGTCGCATCCGCAGGCCAGGTGGGTGCGTCTCGCGCTCTGGACAACCCCGGCCTGGTATCACCTGGCCTCGCTCTCGGTCCTGACGCCGCACCGACTCGCTTTTCTCGTGTATCTGATCATCGGGACCGGTGTGGGCGTGGTCCTCTCGGTCCGCCGAGAAAGCATGTGGACCCGCCTGCTGTTGTGGGTCGCCGTCGCGGTGCCGCTCTTCGACTGGGCCGGCAGCCGGCCGGACCAGTCCTGGCTGGTGCCGGCCGCCGTGACCTGGCTCGCGGTCGCCGGCATCCATGTCGCGGCGCAGGTCGAGCTCATCAGACGAGTCCGAGCCCGGATACAGGCGGCCGACGTCCTGCTCATACCGGCCGTCGGACTCGGGCTCTTCGTCGGTCTGGACGCCGTGCTCGCCCCATCACGGTACGCGCTCACGGGGTTCGTGGCGGCGGCGCTTGCCGCCGCGTACGCGGCGGTCACGGTCGCAGTCCGGCGTCTCGATCCGCGAGCAGCGAGACACACGCTCAGCGTCGCCGTGACGCTGGCCGTGGTCGCGGGCGCCGTGTTCCTGGATGGCGCGTGGACACCGATCCTGTTGGCCACGCAGGCGGCCGGCCTGGTCTGGATCGGATTGCGGGAAGACCGCGCCTGGCTTCGATCCGTCGGGGCACTGCTGCTCGCGATCGCCATCACGCGGCTTCTCGCGGTCCAGTTCGACCCGGTGCCCGCCGCCTACACGGTCATCCTGAACCGCCGCGCGCTGCTCGGCTTCTTCGTGGTGGCCATGCTGGGTTACGTGGCCTGGCTTCACGCGCGAACCGTCACTGACAGTCGCCAAGCCCACCCGGTCGCGGTGGCGACGGCGGTGGTGACGGCGAATGTGTTGATGCTCGTCACCTTGTCGACGGAGATCTACACCTTCTGGGAACTGCGGGCGACCGGGCCGCGCTTTGGGTCGAACGCGGAGCTGATCTGGCAGATGATGCTGTCAGCCACATGGGGGGCGTATGCCACCGCCCTCACTGCGGCCGGATTCAAGAGAAGGTACGCCCCCATTCGGTATCTCGCGATTGCGGTGTTTGGTGTCACCGTGGTGAAGGTGTTCACGGTCGATCTCTCCCAGCTCGACTCCATCTATCGCATCCTGAGCAGCATCGCGCTGGGACTGTTGCTCATGGGCGCGTCCTACCTCTATCAGCGCCACGCGGCGGCGACGACACGAGCCGAGAGCGCGCCCTAGCCCCATGGCTATCGTTCATCGCCTGCTCGCACCGGTCGTTCAGGTTCGTGAAGAGGAAAGCCGCACGCTCCTCTTGATGTTCCTCTACTCGTTCCTGGCGATGACCGCCTACAACATCCTCAAGCCGCTGGCGGCGGGGGTGTTCATCGCGGAGTTCGGGGCCGAGAATCTACCATTCATGATCCTCGTGGCGGGCCCGCTGACCGCCGGGATCATGCAGGTGTACACGGTGGCGATTGCGCGGCTCCCGAAACGCTGGGTGATCCAGATTACGCAGGTCGGTATTGTCGCGCTGCTGCTCGGGTTCTCCGTGGTCTTCCGAGTCGGCGGGAACTGGCTCTCGGCGACCAGTTTGTATCTCTTTCGCCTCATCCTCGGGGTACTGCTGCTCAGTCAGTTCTGGACATTAGCCAACGATATCTACGACCCGCGACAGGCCAAACGCTTCTTCGGGTTCATCGGCGGCGGGGCGGCGCTGGGCGGACTGGCCGCCTCGTTCCTGGTCCGCCAAACGGTCGATCGGGTCGGTCTGGACAACTTGCTGCTCGTCAGCGCGGGCCTGATTGCCGGGTGCATCGCAATCGTGACCACGGTACTGGCCCGCTCGAAGCACGTCGGGCTCAGGGATATCACGTCGACCGGCGAGAAAAAGAGCGTGGCGTGGAACGAGTCCTGGCGCATGCTGCGCGAGTCGAAGCATCTGCAGGTCATCTCGATGGTCATCGCGCTGTCGGCGATGGGCGCCGCGCTGATCGACCAGCAGCTGAACATGGCGGCGGACGAGTTCGTCGGCGAAGGCGCGGGCGCGGACGCGCGCATCACCGGGCTGCTCGCCACCGTCCAGATCTACACGTCGATGGTCAGTTTCGTCGTCCAGATCTGGCTCACCGCCCGCATCCACCGGTATCTGGGCATCGGCGTTGCCCTGCTACTCCTCCCGATCAGTCTCGGCGGAACCGCCGTGGCCATGCTGCTCAGCCAGCAGCTCTGGTCCTCGATGCTCGCCCGGACCGTGGACACGTCCCTGCGCTACTCGGTCGACAAGACGAGCCGCGAAATCCTGTTCATGCCGCTCCCGAGCGAGCTGAAGTATCACGCGAAGCCCTTTGTCGACGTGACGGTCGATCGCGTCTCCAAGTCCGTCGTCAATATTCTAATTCTGGTGCTCATCAAGCCGTGGGGCCTGGGGTTGAGCTGGCCCTACCTCAGCCTCGCCAGCCTGGTCCTGCTGGTCCTGTGGGTCTACATGTCGGTCCAGGCCCGAAACGGCTACCTGGCCGCCTTCCGCCACAGTATCGAGCAACGCGTCGTCCAACCGGCCGAAGTGCGGATGGATGTGGCGGACCTGTCCACGGTGGACACGCTGGTCGAGGAGCTGGCCCATCCGGACGAAGGGCGGGTGCTGTACGCCATCGACATGCTCGAGTCACTGGACAAGCGGAATCTGGTGACGCCGTTGCTGCTCCACCACGACTCCCCGGCGGTCCGGGCCCGCGCGCTGTCAGCGATGGGTGACATCTCCCAACGATGGGCCTCTCTCATCCCGAAGATGATCAAGGACGAGAGCCCCGACGTCCGAGCCGCCGCCGTCGCCGCCCTGGCCAGAATCAACGACCAGGACGCGTCGGCGTACGCGCGCACCCTGCTGTCTGACGACGACCCACGTATTGTCGCCACCGCGGCGGTCGCCCTGTCTCAGAGCGGTCAAGCCGCCGACGAGGACGCGGCCGACCACGCCCTATCCGCGCTGGCCGCCGCGGCCGACGAGAGTGACCCGCGGGCACGACGTGACCTGGCGGCCGCCATTCGACAGGTAGGTGGAGCAGACTGCCGACACATTCTGATTCCGCTGCTGCACGACACGGATCCGACCGTCGCGGCCGAGGCGATGCGCAGTGTTCGCGCATTGCCGTCGACAGACAACCTCTTCGGGCCGACACTCATCTCGCTCCTCGGGCACCGACGCCTGAAGAGCGGCGCCCGCGAAACCCTGGTGGGCTACGGCGAACCGGCCATCGACATGCTGGGCCACTTCCTGACCGACCCCAGCGAGGACATCTGGGTCCGGCGACACATCCCAGCCACGCTGGCACGGATCCCCTCCCAGGCCTCGATGGACATCCTGATTACGGGCCTGGCCGAGACGGACGGATTTCTGCGCTACAAAGTGCTCAGCGCGATTCAGAAGCTGAGCCGCGCACACCCCGAACTGACGTTCAAACCGGAACCACTCGAAGTGCTCGCCCTCAAGGAGGGCAGGACCTACTTCAACGGACTGACCCTGCATTACAACCTCTTCGTTCGAGCGGGACTGCCCACCAACTCGGTGCTGGCGATGACATTGGATCAGAAGTCTCGTCGCGGTCTTGACCGCATCTATCGTCTGCTTGGATTGCTGTATCCGTGGAAGGACATTGCGGCCGCGCGGTGGTCCGTCGAGCGGGGTGACGCACGGGCGCGATCGAATGCCTTCGAGTATCTGGACAACATTCTGTCCAGTCACCTCCGCGGACGGTTGATGCCGGTACTCGAGGAGATGCCGCTCGACGAGAAGGTCCGCCGGGCCAACGTGGTGCTCAAGACACGTCCGCGTAACGTCGAAGAGACGCTGCTCCAGTTGATCAACGACGACGACCCGGTCGTGGCCGCCGCCGCGATCGACCTCGTCCGAGAAAAAGAGATTTGGAGCCTGACCGACGACGTCGAATTCGTGCTGGCACACCGCGACGTGACGGACTGGTATGTATTCGAGGCCGCGTCCTGGACGTTGGCGTCGCGCCGTCTGACCAGCGATCGTCGTCGCGAACTGTGGCTCGAGCCGCTGCCGGCGGTGGCGCTGGTCGCACGGCTGCGCGGGATCCCGATGTTCGCGTCGGTCGGTATCGACGAACTCTTTCGAATCGCCGGGACCGGCCACCAGACACGCCACGAGGCGGCCACGACCCTCTTTCAGGAGGGCACCGTGCCGGACGTGCTGTATGTGCTGCTCGACGGCCGAATCGTGTCCACCGCGCGTCGCGGGACGCCGCACGAAATCTCACCACCGGTCACGCTGGGGTTCGAAGAGGTGCTCAACGGGCACTTGATGTCCCACACGGTCAAGACGCTGGAGCCGTGTGTCACCTTGCGGCTGGGCACCGACGAGATGCGCACCCTGCTCGCGGACAACATCGACCTGGTGCAAGGCTTCTTCCGCACCCTTGCCGGCCGCGGGGCGCCCGAGAGGGCAGCGGTCATCAAGGGGAACCTCGACACCGCGCTGATTCGACCAGTCGGAGAGCCACTGACGCCGATTCAGAAAGTACTGGCCATGCAGCGGGTTCCGGTTTTCTCGAGAATGAGCGCCATCGAGATGCGCCATCTCGCAGCGATCGCCCACCAGTTCGAGCTTGAAGCGGACGCCGTGGTCTCCGGGAACACCGACGCCCCGATGGTCTACGTGGTACTCTCCGGGACCCTCTCGCTGGAGGTGCCGGATACGTCCGTGCCGCCGATCCCTGCCGGACCGGGGGACGTCATCGGACTACTGGCGGCACTGGCCGGCCAGGACGGTGAGGCCGGGGCGGAGCCCCGCCGCCCGGTGGTGGCTCAGGCCGGCAGCGCCCTGCGTATCGACCGCGACGACCTCTACGATCTGCTGGGGCAACGGCCTGACCTCCTCCAACAGATCTTCAGCGCGCTGTTCGGGAAACGCAGCCGCGCCTAGCGACCGCGCCCCGAGTCGGCCGCCGAGATCTGTCTCCGCCAGGGACGCCAGTGTGATACAACCGTCTTGAGCTACGCCACAAGGAGATCGCTATGCAGCGTCATGCCACCGCGGCCGCACATGCCGTCCTGTTCGTCTGCGCCCTGAGTCTTCCGGCCAGCTCGGCGGTGGCGCAGGCCGGCCCCCAACTCGAGCAGGAGGTCCGGGAGGCGCTGCGGAGAGAGCGGTCGCTGCGGCGGCTGGAGGTGGCCGTCGTCGGCACCGAGGTGACGCTCACCGGGGAGCTCGACTCGTTCTGGCAGAAGAGTGAGGCCATTCGGATGAGTCTCGAGGTGGATAGCGTCGACACGGTGGTCACCGAGATTGAGATTCCACCGGCCGAGGGCGACCAGGCGCTCGCCGAGCAAGTCGCCAAAGCGGTCCAGGACTACCCACACTACTCGCTGTTCGACTATCTCGACGGCGCCGTCGACGCCGGGGTGGTGTCCCTGTGGGGACGGGTGACGTCGGACCGAGACAAACCGCGTGAACTGTTTGAACGGGTGGCAAGAATCCGTGGCGTGCAGGACGTACAGAACGAAATCCAGACGATGACGCCGTCCACCGGCGACACCAATCTACGGCGGAGCATCTCCAGATCCATCTTCCGAAGCACCCACTTCGAGCGCTTTCAGGGCGCACGAAACCCGCCATTCCACATCATCGTGGAGCGGTCCTCGGTCACGCTGGTGGGTTGGGTCCAGGGAGAGATCGAGCGACGCGAGATGGAGCGAATCGCTCGGATGACCCAGGGCGTGCTGCGGGTCGACAATCAGCTACAAACCATCCAGTAACGGCCTGGGTGCTAAGAAACGCTGAGGGGTGGTTTCCGGGCGAGGCGTTCGTCTGGCCAGGCGCAAGGAGGGAGCAGCCAGGCGGGCTGTGACCGACGCAGCAACGCCGCCAGGCGGATGCCTCGCTCGGAAACCTAGTAGCGGTCGATACCGACCAGGTGGAAACTGGCGCCGGTCGGGCGCAGATAGACCGTGACCGGTTGATTCCAGGCCGGAAAGTCCGCGTGCATCGACCGAATCTCGACCATCAAGTAGGTATCCCCGGTCAGCGTGGCTCCGGCGGGTAGCGCCAGCCCCGGCTCGGCGCCGGTCGCCGGCTCGGTGAGCGACCGGACGTCACCAGTCTGGTTGTCATACACCGACCAGGCAAATTCGTAACGGGTGCCGGCGGCGAACCCGTAGCGCTCGGCCAGGTTCGCAAACTCCAACCTCGACCCAAGCAGCGCGAACTCGTCGAGCGGGTTGACCCGGGCCATCGCATACCGGCCCGTCTTCTGCTGTCGCTCGACCAGCACCTGATGAAAGTAGCGCTCGGCATCCGGGTCGCTGTATTCGCCGGTCTGCACGATCGCGAGCAGCTCCTCTTCGGTGAACCGCATCAGGATCTTTGCGGCCCAGAACGCGTCCCGGTCCGTCATCCGGACGAAGGCGGGGTTCGGGTAGTCGTTCTTCCACTCCTCCGGTTCAAACGCCACCGACTCCCACCGCCCGATCGACTGATACTTGGGGAACTCCGGCCACTCCACCGAACGATACTTGGGTGCCCGCAGGCCCAACCCGAGGAAGTTGGCCGTCACCTCGCTCATATCGAGCCAGTACTGAAAACTCAGGTTGGCCAGCTGAATCTCGACACTGCCGCTGCCGAACGTGGACCCGAAGTCGAGGAGGTGGTGCCGAATGTACCGGCGCCCACCGTCTTCGACCCAACTGTCCTGGGTGTTCTGCGCCCGCGTGTCGTCGTGGTTAGCCCAGGCCGCGAACAGCCGGAGACCGCGCAACTCGCGCCGATGTTCGTGCGGAATCACGTCGTTCGGGTCGTCAGAGCGGGTGCCGTAGTAGCGAAAGGGCCCAAGCGGCTGTCCGTCGAGATACTTACTGGCGGTGACACGCAGTCGCCCGTCGGACAATCGGGGGACGCCCCTGAGGACGCGTTCGAGCCGCTCGGCGGTCAGCTCTCGTTCGTCACCGAACTGGTCTTCGAGCGTCGTACCGGCCTCGATGACGAAGTTCTCGGGACGTACCCGCACGATGTGGTTTTGCGGCGCGTGGTAGCCAATGGCGTAGAAGAGCTTGGTGCCGATCACCTCGGCGCCCGACGCGAGCTCCGGGACGTCCAGGGGGTCGAACTTGATGATGTACCGGTCACCGACGTCGTCGATGATCTGAAACCCGGGCGTCAGTCCCTGGCTCTTGCTCTGGAAGACGCGCCAGGGCGCGCCCGGGTTCGGGCCGTCGGTCGTATTCGGCCCGCGGGTCAGTTCGTCGAGGGTCAAGCGCTTGACCCCGTGGCGATTGACGAACCAGTTGCCGTCGGGCACTTCGTCGAGCGTGTTGACGTTCTGCGCCTCGCCGCTGCCTTCGCCAACCTCGGCGAAGATGTGTCCGAGGCGGTCGAACATGTCGCTCAACTCGAGCTCGGCCGGTTCATCGGGCACGTCGAGCAGGACGGTATCGGCGAGTACCGGGTCGTCAAGATAGAACTTGGGCTCCTGGGCCGACAGGGCCGCCGGTGTGACGGTGAGCGCCACCAGGAGCAGCCAAATGTGTCTGTTGTGGCTACTTGTCAAAACGACGGCCCCCCTCCGATGTGTAATTTGATCGACTCACGGCTGCGGGCCAAGTCGAACCGAACAACGGTCCCGGCCGGACCGTGGCCGCGAAGGCCGAACCCGACGGCGGTCTCCAGGTTGTGCAGGTCGAGTTCAGACGACTCCGAAAACACTTTCCCCGCATCGGCGAACAGCGCGAAATCGAGATACGTCCACAGCTCCCAGCGATACTCGGCGCTGAGGAGCAGCGTGCGGGCGTCGCGGAACCGGAACTCGCGGAACCCCCGGATCGTCGTGCCGCCACCCAGGGTCTCCATGAGATAGAACGGCACCTCCCCGCCCGAGGCCGCGACCGATCGGGAAGTGCGGGCCCGTAGCGCCAGGACCCGACTGCGGACGCCCAGGGGCACGTGCACCTGGACCTCAGCCGCCACCCGGTTGAAGTCGAACCGGTTCAAGTCCCGGTCGTCATATCGTGCGAACTCGCCCCGCAGCACGACGCCAGCCTCGGGGACGGTCGTGTCCCGGAGGTCGAGCTCGACCGTGGCGCCATAGTGCAGATAGTCGGTCGTCGTCTCGAAGCCGGGAACACCGGCCGGCTCGAACAGTTCCTCGAGGGACGGACCAAAAAAGCCCTCGTCGGCCTCGGCTCGGAGCCAGCCTCCGTGCGCCGCGACACTCACGAACCGACCGACCTCGGCGTCCGCCCCGGCCTCGACCGCCCGCTGGCGTAGCTGATATGTCGACCGCTCGTTGGAGCGCGTGTCAGGACCAAGCCCAAAGAAACGGAGCTCGCGGTAGTCGCTGTTCCGAAACGTCACCCGACCACGCACCGGCGACTCGTGACGCGCCGTCGGAAACCGCACTTCGGCTTGGGTGGCAGTGAATAAACGGGTTGAAATTCGCGCCGACGCGTCGAACTCGAACGCTTCGTTGTCGAGACCGTTGTGATACCCGAGGCCACCAACGAAACCGGACCCGGACGGCATCCCTCCGATCACCGGGACAAACCGACGCCACCCGCGCTCAAACAGGTTGGCGGGGAAGTTCATCGCTTCGAAGCCCAGCACGCGGGACTCGGCGTTCGAGACGGCGTAGGGCTCCATCGCCTCGGCCTTCTCCTGCCGCTTGCGCCGCAGGATCTCCTCCCGTGTGGCAGGGGCGTCGTTCTCCTGCCCGGCGGCAATCTCGGTCGTGGTCTGAGCCACGGACGGCCCGGGCCAGCCGACGCCGGCCAGCAGGCAGGCGAGCGTCCAACCGGCGGGTGTAGTGATCCTGCGTCTCATGGATGCGACTCAACTCTCGACCGGCACCGTCCAAGTACAGACGGGTCACCGCGAAGAACTCTGATCGACATCAGGATCCTCACCGTCATACCTCTTACGATGCGCTCAACCAGGCCGCGGTTACAGGACGGAATCGTGACCAGTGAGCCTAGTCGGGTAGGCCTGGCAAGTTATAGAACGCCGCCGCCCCCGGGTATCTGGCGCGGGCGCCGAGCCGACGCTCGATTCGGAGCAGTTGGTTGTACTTCGCGGTCCGATCGGTGCGGCAGAGCGACCCCGTCTTGATCTGTCCTGCGTTGGTCGCCACCGCCACATCAGCAATCGTGGTGTCTTCCGTTTCGCCCGAGCGGTGTGAAATGATCGCGGTGTAGTTGGCTTGTTGTGCCATCTCGATCGCGGCCAGGGTCTCGGTCAGGGTGCCAATCTGGTTCAGCTTGACGAGAATGCCGTTGGCGACTGACTCGCGGATGCCACGCTCGAAGATCTCGGTGTTGGTCACAAAAAGGTCGTCACCGACCAGCTGCACGCGGGTGCCCAGTGCGGCCGTGAGCTCGGACCACCCGGTCCAGTCGCTCTCGTCGAGCCCGTCTTCGATCGACAGGATGGGGTATCCGTCCACCAACCGCCGGCACCAGTTGACCATGTCCGACGAGGTGCGCTCCGCATCGCCGTCGGCTGACAGTCGATACCGTGCGGTCTGTTTGTCATACAGCTCGCTGGCCGCGACGTCGAGCCCAAGGTAGATGTCGTCACCGGGGCGATACCCAGCCTGCTCGATCGCCACGAGCAGCATGTCGAGGGCCGCCTCGTTCGATTCGAGGTTGGGTGCGAACCCGCCCTCGTCACCCACGGCGGTCTGGTGGTGTTGCTCCTGCAACACGGTACGCAGGCAGTGGAAGATCTCGGTGCCCATCCGCAGCGCCTCCGAGAAAGTGGGCGCCCCGACCGGGATGACCATGAACTCCTGAATGTCGACGTTGTTGTCGGCGTGGGCGCCGCCGTTGAGCACGTTCATCATCGGCACCGGCAGATCGCACGCCCCATCGCCGCCCAGGTATTCGTACAACGGCAGGTGGGCCGCCGCGGCCGCCGCCTTCCCGACCGCCAGCGACGCGCCGAGGATGGCGTTCGCGCCGAGCCGCCCCTTGTTCTTGGTGCCATCGAGGTCCCGCAGGGTGCCATCGATCGTGCTTTGGCTGGTCGGATCGAGCCCGACGAGCGCCTCGCGAATCTCGGTGTTCACATGCTGCACGGCTCGCGTCACGCCTTTGCCGCGGTAGCGGCCCTCATCGCCGTCTCGCAGTTCGACCGCTTCGAGTTCCCCCGTCGACGCGCCAGACGGCACCGCCGCCCGCCCGGTGGCTCCCCCACTCAACGCCACCTCGACTTCGACGGTCGGGTTCCCCCGGCTGTCGAGAATCTCCTGCCCCACCACGTTCGCTATCTGGCGCCCCTCGGTCATTCGTTCTCTCCGACGTTCTGTCGATCCGACTCCCGGACGTGCTCGAACTCAGCGCGCCACCGTGGTGTCTCCGCCGGACCGAGCGCGACCAGTGTCGCACGGATCAAGTAACCGTGGCGTTCTCGGCGAGCCATCGCGGGACACACCTGTCCCGGCCCCCGCCCGGTCCGTCAGGCGGTGGTCTGGTCACTGCCCGGAATTCAAGAGGATAGTTCCAGAGGAAGGTTGATCGTGTAGCCGAGTGCTACTGTGAGGAACGGAACTTCGTAGAAACGGGATCCGGACACTCTGAGAACCGGACCCACCGGCTTGAGCCGCTCAGACGAGCGACCGATTTACACGCAAGCCGCGACCAGACCATACACCCTATGAAAACGTCGCCACGATGTCGAAAACCACCGTTGACTTCAATGTGTGCAATGTAACTCAGCCTAGCCTCCGGCGCTATTGGACCTTGGTCCAACTCGGTCAGTCAAGGTGCGAGGCCGTGATCTGCAAACGCTCCGCGTGGCGAACGAGATCAGCGACAGATCCGGCCTCCATCTTGGCCATCGCCCGGGCTCGATGCACCTTGATCGTCTTTTCGGTGGTGCCCAACTGAGCCGCCACTTGCTTGTTGAGCATGCCGGTCGTGACGAGGGCGAACACCTGTTGTTCGCGAGGGGTCAGGCGGTCGTAGCGGGCCCGTAGGACGGCCAGCTGTTGCTGGGCCTGGAGCCACTCGCGGTCACGTCCAATGGCCCGCTCGATCGCGGCCAGTAACGCTTCGTCGTCGAACGGCTTGAGAAGAAAGTCGACCGCGCCGCCTTTCATGGCCGCCACACTCATCGGCACGTCGCCGTGCCCCGTGATGAAGACGATGGCCATCGGCCGCCCGGTGGCGTGGAGACGACGTTGCAATTCGAGCCCGCTCATGCCCGACATCCGCACGTCGAGCACCACACACCCCGGCCCCCTGGGCGTCTCGCGTTCGAGAAACGCTTCGCCGGACGGGAATCCTTCGACTCGCAGCCCGGCGGACTCGAGCAAGCGCACCACGCTGCGCCGCACCGAGGGGTCGTCGTCCACGACAAAGACCGTGGGCTCCTCCATCATCGGCGGTCGTCCCGCGTCGGTGGCAGCGCGAACCCGACCGTCGCCCCACCCGCCGACAGATGCTCGACCTGCATTTCGCCGTCGTGAGCCTCGATGATGCTGCGAGAGATGGACAGCCCCATGCCCAGACCACCTTCGCGCGACGAATTGAACGGATCGAACATAGTGGCGAGCATCGGCGGGGCGATGCCAGGACCAGTGTCGGACACCGTCACCACCTGCCACCCATCGTCCCGCTGGAACACCCGAAACGTGAGCCGAGCCTCGGACAGCTCCTCCATCGCCTGCATGGCGTTGGTCACCAGGTTCACGACGACCTGCTGAATCTGGATACGGTCCGCCACCACGGCCGGCAGGTCCGACGCGAACTCGGACAGCACCGCGATCCCGCGCATGGACAGGCCACTCCGCATGATTTCCCGAACCTCACGGACAACGGTGCCGAGATCGATGCGCTCGCGCGACGGAGACTCGCCGCGCATCATCTCTCGGAGCCGCTGGATGATGGCACTGGCGCGGCGATCGTCCGCCACGATGTCATGCAGTACCTCGCCGACCTGTCGCAGGTCTGGCGCGGCGCGATCCAAGAGGCGAACCGCGGCCTGGGCGTTGCTGAGAATTGCCGCCAGCGGCTGATTCAGCTCGTGAGCCACGGCTCCGGTCAACTCGCCCAGAGAGCTGACCCGAGCCACATGGGCCAGCGCGTCGCGATGCTGCAGCGCCTCGGCGCGCGCGACGATCTGTTCCGTCACATCCGAGCAGACCGCCACGAATGTCTTGGGTCGGCCGTCGCCGTCCGATCGGGGCGCCGCGCGCACCGTCCAGTGCCGATACGACCGGTCTTTGGCCCGCATCCGGCACTCGAACGACACCGCCTGCCGCCGCGCGAAGACCTCGCGCTCGATCGCCCGTTGCACCCGGTCCCGGTCGTCCGGATGGAGCTGTTCGCGCAGGCCATCCATGGTGCGTGGGAATGCGCTGCGCTCGAACCCCATCGCTTCGTCGACGTTCCCGAACCACACCACGCCTCCGGTGGGGATGTCCACCTCGGCAATGATGTCGGCGCCCAGCGTCGCGGCAATCCGAAAGCGCTCCTCGCTTTGCCGCAGCGCCTGTTCGGCCTCGACCTCACGGGACACATCGCGCACCGTGGTCACGACCACGAGCCCCTCGTCTATCTCGAGCCGACCGAAATTGACGGCGGCTGGGAACGTCCGGCCATCGGCGCAGCGGGCGGTGGCCGGCCCGCTGCCGTCCACGGTCATCGGGCCGACGGGCCCTGATTGCCCGCCAGGGAGCTCCGGACTCTGCTTGGTGCGCTGACCCGGCAGCACCTGCTCGATCTGTCCGCCAACCAGTTCGCCCGACTGATAGCCGAACAGATGCTCTGCCTGTTGGTTGACGAACGCGACCTGTCCGTTCGCCCGCGCGGCGATGATGGCGTCCGGCGCCTGCTCGATCAGCTGTCTCACCCGTGCCTCGCTGGCCCGCGCGGTCGCTTCGGCGCGTTTCCGCTTGCTGACGTCGATGAGAAAACCGCGAATGACAGCCGCCACCCCGTCCAGCCGCTGGACCGCGACCACGTCATGGAACCAGACGCTCTGCCCCCCAGCCGCGACCATTCGGTACTCGAACTCGTAGGCCTCGTGCTCGCGGAGCGCTTCCTCGCGAAAGCGCAGCACCCGTTCGAGGTCGTCGGGATGGAGGTGAGTCCTCCAAAAGGCCGGTTCCAGCCAGCGGGCCAGCGGGTAACCAAGCAGTCGCTCGGCCTGCGACCCCACATACGTGAAGTCGCGAGTCTGCGCATCGGCTTCCCATTGCACGATCTGCGTCGCCTCGAGCAGACGCTTGAATCCGAACGCACGCTCGACAGAGCCCGACGGGGCCGGCGGCGCGTGGGTCGGTGTGTCTTTCGGGGCGGTCATGGGAGAACGAGTCTACGTCGGGGGCGGCGCAAAAAGACAGTATGCGAACACCAATATAGAAAATGCACTCGATCGCCCCCGGCCACACGCGGGGAGCCGCAGCGCGCTGGCTGCTCGCTAGCATGTGCGCGGGGGTCTGGCGTGTGAGGCCCACCCGCCGACGGCGTCTGACCCCGCGCTGCCCCCAAGTAGTCACACCGCGCCGGCAGACCTGGACGCCTCACCGCGACACGCCCAGTGGGTTGACGTGGCGCTGCCGTGGACCACGGTGCCCATCCACACCTGGGTGGTGTATCCCGACGGGTCTGACCCGGGGCCGCATCTTGCGTCAGATGCTGGCCGAGTGTCTCGTGCTGGCCGTCGTCGGCGGCGCGTTCGGCGTGGCGTTCTCGGTGGCCGGGACGCGGTGGTTCGTCGCCGGGCTCGACACCTTCTGGACCTTTCCCTATTGGATGCAATTCAAGCTCGACTCGGGTGTGGTGCTCTTCATCGCCGCCTTGTGTGTCGTCACACCGTTGCTCTTCGGATTGCCGCCAGCGTGGCATCTGGTCCGCACCGACGCGCTGGATGCGGGAGAGGAACCACGCGATCGGTCGGGTTGATGAAGTCGAACGTTGCTCCCTCGTCAGACGAAGCAACGCAGTACCCACATTGGTGCGCCCGAGCGGTTTCCTGGCGAGGCGTTCGTCTGGCAAGGGGCGAGACGGATCAACGACGCCGCTGGCATGATTGGCTTATTGTCGAGTCGCGGGCGGACGAGCCCCGGGACCAAAACGGAGCGGATGAGAGGTGCTACGAGACCGCGAGCCCGACCGGACAGGACACGCCGGTACCACCGATGCCGCAGTAACCGTTTGGATTCTTGGCGAGATACTGCTGATGGTAGTCCTCGGCGTAGTAAAAGGACGGTGCATTCTCGATCTCGGTGGTGATGGCCCCGTGCCCTTCGGCCTCGAGTGCGCGCTGATAGGCCTCTCGAGACTCGCGTGCGGCGGCGGGCGGCTCGGTGCCGTCGCAGTAGATGACCGACCGATACTGCGTGCCGACGTCGTTCCCCTGGCGCATGCCCTGGGTAGGGTCATGCCCTTCCCAAAACTGCCGAAGCAGTGCGTCGAGGGTGACCAGTGTCGGGTCGAACACCACCAGGACCACTTCGGTGTGGCCGGTCATGCCACCGCACACCTCCCGATAGGTCGGGTTCGGTGTTACCCCGCCGGCGTAGCCGACCGCCGTCGTGTGGACCCCGGACGTCTGCCAGAACTGACGCTCGGCACCCCAGAAGCAGCCCATCCCGAACACGACCTGCCGCAGACCGTCGGGAAACGGCGGGCGCAGCGACGCACCGTTCACGAAGTGCGCATCCGGCACCACCATCGGCTCATCACGACCCGGCGGCGCTTCGTCAGGCGCGGGCATACGCGGTGTGTCTCTCCTGAACCACATCTGACCCTCCTCCTCCACAACTCCTGACAACAGGTAGGAGCCGGCCCACCTCGACGGGGCCACAAATCTCAGTGTGGCGCACGGCTTTAGCCGTGCGACCGCAGGCCTACAGGCCTGCGTCACCGGGCCTCACTCGTTTCCTGCCTCAGCGAATCTCCACCATACCGTATCGATTTGCACGCGTCACGAGCGCGGCCAGAACCGGCGGTGCACATCGGTTGCTTCGTGCTCCAGCACCGGGCCGATGACCTCGACACCGCGCTGTCCATGAGCGAACAGTTCGCGGGACGACGCGACCAGACTGCCGCCGGCGATCGCACCGAGAGCGGCGGCCGAGCACCCAAAGACCACCCGAGGAATCCGACTCCAGTACACCGCGCCGCAACACATCATGCACGGCTCGGTGCTCGTGTAGATCGTCGCCAGAGCCAGGGTCGCAGCGTCGAATCGACGGCAGGCATCGCTGACGAGCGTCAGTTCGGCGTGACGCGTCGGGTCTGACTCGGTGAGCACCGCGTTGCGCGCGGTCAGTCGCACCGCGCCATCGACGACGAGCAGCGCGCCGAACGGCTCGTCCCCCGCCCGCGCCGCCTCCTCGGCCAACGCGAGGCACTGACGAATGAACCCCTCGTGCTCGGTCATGTCCGTTCTTCAACCTCTTTCTGGGAGTGGCCGTGGGCGCCACGCTAAGCCCAGCGCGGCTGGGAGTTGACCAATCGAGTCCAGCGTGAGGTCCGGCCGCACGTCCGAATCGCCGAGGTCGGCGCTTCGGAACTTGCCGGTCTTCACGAGAACCGCTCTGGCTCCGACGGACTGAGCCCCGAGTACGTCGGTGTGCACATCGTCACCGACGACAACGAGTTGGCCGGGCGCGATGTCCAGGGCCGCCGCCGCCGCGCCGAAGAACTCCGGGCTTGGCTTGCCCGCCACGACCGCCCTGGTGTCGGTGGCGTACTCGATGGCCGCGACGAACGGGCCCGCGTCGAGACACAGGGCGCCGCCGTGTTTCCAATAGCGGTTCTTTTGAATCGCCAGCAGCTGGGCGCCGCCCATCACGTGTCGGAAGACGCGATTGAGACGCTCGACGGTCCAATCGTCGCCGAGGTCGCCGACCACGACCGCTTCCGGTTGCTGTTCGTCTATCGCGAAACGAGTGAATTCTTCGACGGTCATCGGCGACACATGGAGCGAGATTCGAGTCATGCCGTGGTCGACAAGCCAGGCGGCAGCGGCTCGGGGCGCCGTGAAGACATCGTCGGGCGCCGCGTCCACGCCCTGCCGCCGCAACCGTTCGATCAAGGTGCCACGCGGGTGGCGGGAGGTATTGGTCGCGAACTTCAGCCCCAATCCGGCCGCGCGCACAGCCGCGATCGCGTCACCCGCGCCGTCGATGAGCTCGCCGTCCTCGTACACGGTCCCGTCCAGGTCGAGCACGACGCCGCGAACAGACCGAATCCACTTCTTCATGAACCGAGGCTTTCACAGGCGCTCCGCAGGATGCAAGCGCGGGCCGCTTCGCCGCCAGGTCGTGGCGAGGTGCGCGATTGCCACCATCCCAGGGCTGCAGTAACATCGCGCCCATGCATATCTCGATCAGCTACTGCAAGGTTTGAAACTACTTGCCCAAGGCCTCCAGTTTGGCGGCCTCCATCAAGGACGCGGTCGGTATTGACGCCGAGGTCGTCGTCGGTGCCCGAGGGCAATTCGACGTCGTGGTCGACGGCGATCTCGTGTTTTCGAAACAAGCGGAAGAGCGGTTCCCCGAACCAGACGAAATTATCACAGCGATACAAGCTCGCCGCGACGCACCGGCGTGAACCGCCTGCCCTTCGTGGCGCAGGTGCTCGCCAGCCTGAACCATCGGGGAACCCCATCCATCTACGGCATCGAGAATTCCGGTGACACCGTCTCGTCCCTACGCCCCGAGAGGCACTGACCCTCCGTAGCGCCTCACGCTCGAACTCTATTCCGTCACTGTATGGCGCCTCGGGCCGAGGTGCGCGCGGCGGTCGGGGAGAGTGCAGCCCAGGTCCACTGCGGTGCCGTGGGCGCAGGGACAAGGGGCCAGCCGCCGGGGTGGGTGAACCGCACTTCGTCGTCTTCTTCCAACGCGACCGCGAACCCAGCCTCGTGCACGGCGCGATGATGCCGTCTGCAGAGCAGTACCAGATTGTTGAGACGAGTGGCGCCGCCATCGGCCCAGTGCCGCACGTGGTGGGCGTCGCAGTGACGGGACTCGCATCCAGGAAAGCAGCCATGGCGGTCACGCGAAGCGAGGGCGCGTCGGATTGCGGGCGGAATGGTGCGGGTCTTGCGCCCGACGTCGAGGACCGGCCCCGCCCGGTCATGCAGCATGACGACGGTGGCCGGCTGGTGTTCGCACCTCAGTTCGCGGGCCCTAACGACCTCAGCATCATCGGTGTGGACGGGTCCGGGGTGGAGGAGGTCCTGCTCGACGAGTTGTTCAGCGAAGTGAACGCCCAGGTGTCGCCCGACGGCCGCTGGTTGGCCTATCAGTCGGACGAATCGGGACGATTCGAGGTCTACGGGCGACCGTTCCCGAATGTCGACGACGGACTCCAGCCGGTATCTTCAGACGGTGGCTCTCGGCCGCGCTGGTCGGCCGACGGAACGGAATTGTTCTACTACGCCGAACCGAATGCCATCATGACGGTCCCGATAACGTCGGGCGATGCGCTCACACTGGGACGACCCACCGTGGCCGTACAAGGCCCTATGCGCGACCGCTGAACACCGGCACGCACTATGACGTGAGTCGTGACGGACAGCGATTCCTCTTGCTGGTAGACACACCATCGACCGACGGCGAGGTGCCGCCCGCACAGCAGGTACACGTCGTCACGAACTGGGTGGAAGAGCTCAAGGAGCTGGTGCCGGTCGACGGTCCCGTCGACTGACGCATAATACGCTCGACACGACTGGGACCCGTCGCGGCGCTCTGGCACCGTGGCCAGAACCCGACGACGGTTCGTCCCCACATGAGGCACGACTCCGGCATCGAGCCGACGCCAGACCAGGGTGGAGTGCAATGCATGGCCAATGAGCGGATACGACACACGGACGCAGGCGCGCCGAGACGACGTGAGCGGCTGACGCGGCGAGAGTTGCTGGCTGGTGCCGCGGGCGCGATGGGCGCCGCCGCGGTCGCCCCGGTGGCCGGACAGCAATCGGTCACGACCACGCGCCGAGCCGGGCGCGGTCCGAACGAGGTCGACCAGCGGTCGCGGTTCGTGACCCCCCAGCGGGACCCGAGTGCGACATCCTCGCGCACGCCGCTTCAAGACCTGCGGGGCACCATCACTCCCGCCGACCTGCACTTCGAGCGGCATCACGGCGGGGTTCCGGACATCGATCCGGCCCAGTACGAGCTGCTCGTCCACGGCATGGTCGACCGACCGACCGTGTTCAGCCTGGCTGACCTCCAGCAGTTCCCGGCCACTTCCCGCATCTGCTTCCTGGAGTGTTCGGGCAACCTGCGACGCGGTACACCAGAGACCCTGCCGCAGATGGTCTGCGGCCTCACCAGTCAGACGGAATGGACCGGGGTGCTGTTGTCGACGGTGCTCAAGGAGGTCGGGGCCAACCCCGACGCCACCTGGTTCCTCGCCGAGGGGCAGGACGCCGCGGTGATGACGCGGAGCATTCCGATGGAGAAAGCGTTCGACGACGCGATGATCGTCTACGCGCAGAACGGCGATGCGCTGATGCCGGGCAACGGATACCCGGCACGCCTGCTGCTTCCGGGCTGGGAGGGCAACTCGAGTGTCAAATGGCTGCGACGGATTGAACTCGCCGACCAGCCGTTCATGACCCGGGAGGAAACGTCGAAATATACCGATCCACTGGGCGACGGGAGCCAATCACGCCAATTCAGCTTCGTGATGGACGCCCGTTCGATCATCACCGACCCCGCTTTTCCACGCGTCATCGAACCGGGCTGGCACGAGATCCGGGGTCTGGCGTGGAGCGGCCGCGGGCGAATCACGGGGGTCGACGTCAGTGCCGACGGCGGTACCACCTGGCAGGCAGCGACGCTGCAGGGACCGGTGCTGCCGAAGGCGCACGTGCGGTTTCGGCACCGGTGGGAATGGGGTGGGGAGCCGGCCGAGATCATGAGTCGGGCCACCGACGAGACCGGTTACGTGCAGCCGACGTGGGAGACGCTGCGAGCGGCGCGCGGGCCCCGCACGCGGTATCACCAGAACCCGATCACGTCCTGGACGGTCGGCGACGATGGCCGCGTGTTGTTTGGGGCCGAGAGGTTGCGGTCGTGAGGCGCCCGCGCACGGGCGGTTCGGAGTCGACGAGGCGTGCCGACGTGGTCGGGTGGGTCGGGGTCGTGGGGATCATTGGCGGACTGTGGGTGGCGGCGCCCGCCGCGGCGGGACAACAGCCGTCGCCGCCCTCGGACCACCCGGACAGCTTTGGGCTGGGCCGGCCCGCGACTACGAGCGAGATCGAGGCCCTCGACATTGACGTCATGCCTGACGGCACTGGACTCCCGGAGGGCAGCGGCACCGCCGCGGACGGGGCGCGGACCTGGACCCGGACGTGCCGCGGTTGTCACGGACCGGACGGCGAAGGAGGCACCGCCGCGCCGGTCGTCGGTCGCGATCCGAGCAGCAACCGTTCGACGGTTGGGAACTACTGGCCCTATGCCACAACCCTCTACGACTACATCAACCGGGCCATGCCACGGAACGCGCCGGGCTCGCTGACCGCCCCGCAGGTCTACGGGCTGGTCGCCTGGATTCTGGCCAAGAACGACATCATCACCACCGAGGCGGTCATGGACGCGCGGACCCTCCCCGCCGTGGTCATGCCGGCGCGCGACCGATTCGTCCGCGACGACCGGCGCGGGGGGCCAGAAGTCCGGTAGATCGCCGACCCGCCACGCGCTCGATACCGGGCTACCATATGTGTCAGGCATATGGAGAAAACGACTGTCTATCTTGATCCAGACGACTACCGTCGTCTGAAGCGACTGGCCGCCGAACAACAGCGACCGTCGGCGGAGCTGATACGCGAGGCGGTGGCCGAGTACACGAAACGGCACGCCGCCACACGGGTGGCTCGGTCGATCGGCGCGTTCTCGAGCGGGCGCGACGACCTCGGCGAGCGCGCTGAGGAGCGGCTCACAGGTCTGGGTGAACCGTGATCGTCGCCGACACCGGAGCGGTCGTCGCGCTGCTGGATTCCGACGACCGGCACCACAAACCGCTACGCGAGCTCTACCTGAGTGACCCTGACGCGTGGGTACTGCCCGGGGCGATTCTGCCCGAGGTCGACTTCCTGGTGACAACCCAGCTCGGCCCGGCGGCGCAGGCGGTGTTTCTCGCCGACCTGGCTCATGGCGCGTTCGGGGTCGAGTGGGGACGACAGACTGACATCGAGGCGGCCGCGTTGATTTGCAAGCGGTACGCCGACCTCCGTCTCGGGCTGGTGGATGCGGTTGTCATCGCCACAGCGGAGCGCCTCCGGGCGGAGGCGATCGCCACCCTGGACCTCCAACACTTCGGCGCCGTCACGATCGCCGGTCACCCGCGTCTGCTACCACGTGATGGCTGAGGTACCAGGTCGGGGTCAACGGGATCGCCAGCGGCGGCGGCTGTGCGCGGCGATGGCTGTCGGCATCCTCCTCCTCTCACCCACAGGCGCGAGCGGACAACCTGCTCCCGTCATCATCGGCACCGCCAGTTACCGGGGCCGTGTCGACGACACCACCATGACCGGGACCGTGCGGACGGACGATGGTACCGCGGAGTGGTCGGCCACCCGCGTCAGGTAACAGGCTGCCAGGTCAAGACTCGCCGCGGCGAGACCCCTGGTCGCATTATTGAGGCGCAGATCGAGCGCCAATCCGACCCTTTGGAGCCTCCGCTCTACCACCTAAACCAAGCGGTAATAAATAGTTGCAGGCGAACGACGACGGACCGGGGTGAGTTTATATGAAGTCTTCAAGCTCGTCCTTCAACAAAGTGCAGAAGGTGAGGCCCTGCAGGCCGTCGCGACGATGCAGCAGGGCACGATCTCTGACCTTTCAGCGCCGGTGGCGCTATCAGCGGCCCGGCTTAGCCACGAACTGAAGATCCCGATGGCCGACTCCATTATGCTGGCCACCGCCAGGGCCTGGGACGCCACTCTATGGACCCAGGATTCCGACTTTTCCGAGATTCCGGACGTGCGGTATGTGGACAACCGGACGAAGGGGTCAACGGCTAACCACGGGTTGCAGCGGGACGCTGACCGTCTTTCCTGCCAAACAAGCGTTTGCAGCTAGCGGCGGGACCGCACTCCGAACGACTGGAGCAATACCAACCACCGCCCGATCGGTCCGCTAGTACCCGAGCACGACCCCATCCTTGCGCGGGTCGGTGCCACCATGCAGCATGCCGGTCTCGGGGTTGATCATGATGGCCTGGTAGCCGCCCATGCCGCCGCCGCCGGCGCGACGTACCCGGTGTCCCATCCGCTCCAGTTCGGCAATCACGTCATCCGTGACTCCCGGTTCCACCATGACGCTGCCGCCGTGGCGCACTCGGGCGGCGTCGCCCGCTTCCTGCAGATTCATGCCGAAATCGATGATGTTCGACAGCACCTGGGTATGACCTTGCGGCTGCATGTCGCCGCCCATCACGCCGAAGGACAACCACGGCTTCCCATCCTTGGTCACGAACGCTGGCATGTTGGTGTGCAGCGACCGTTTGTGCGGCTCGAGCGCATTGAAGTGCCCCGGTTCGAGCGAGAAGCCTGAGCCACGGTTCTGGAGGGCGAAGCCGAGATCCCCCGGCACGACCTTGGACCCGAACCCGCCGAAGATGCTCTCGATGAGCGAAATGGCGTTCCGATCCTTGTCGACCACCGTGAGATAGACAGTCTCCGTCGGATCGCCGGCGCTGACGGACTGCGAGGCTCGCGTCGGGTCGATGAGCGCGCGTCGCGTGTCCCCGTACGCTTTCGAGATCAGTTCCGAGACCGGCAGTCGGTTGGCGTCAGAATCGGCCACGAAACGATCACGATCGGCGAAGGCAAGCTTCTTCGCCTCGACGATGCGATGAATCGCGGCGGCCGAGTTTTGTCCCAGAGCCGCCATGTCGTAGCCCTCCAGGATGTTGAGCATCATCAGCGCCACGATGCCAGAACTGTTGGGGGGGATCTCCCAGATGTCATGCCCCCGGTAGCTCGTCGTGACCGGGTCCACCCAGGCGGAGGTGTGGTCCTCGAAATCACGCGCGGTGTAGTAGCCGCCGTTCGATTCACTGAAGGCGACGATCTTCCGGGCGATCTCGCCCCGGTAGAAAGCGTCACGGCCGCCCCGGGCGATCGCCTCGTAGGTCCGGACCAGCCCGGGGTTCTTGAACACCTCGCCAACGGCCGGCGGTCGACCGTTGGGAAGGTAGGTGGCAGCCGACGTGGGCCACTGGGCCAACGAGTCTTCCGACGCCGCCCATTGCCCCTGGATGATCTCGCTCACGGGGAACCCGTCACGCGCGTAGGCGATGGCCGGCGCGAGCACCTCGGGGAAACCCATCGTCCCGAACCGTGTGAGCAGCTGGTCCCATCCATCAACCGCACCGGGCACCGTCCACGTGAGCGGCCCCGTCCCGGGTACGCGCTCCAAATTCTGACGGGCAAAGACCTGCCGATTGATCTCGTACGGCGACCGGCCCGTGGCGTTGAGTCCGTAGAGCTGCTGCGTGTCGTTGTCCCAGACAATGGCGAACAGGTCGCCACCAACCCCGTTCATATGCGGTTCGACGAGGCCAAGAACCGCGTTGACCGCCACCGCGGCGTCGATAGCATTGCCACCGGCTTTGAGGATGTCGATGCCCACCTGCGCGGCCAGCGGATGAGAAGCCGCCACCATGCCATGCGGGGCGATGACCTCCGACCGGCTGCCGTGGGGACTACGCGCGGGCCGAGAGTAGCCGTGCCCCAGCGCCTGCCCGTTGCCATCCTGATTGCGGCTCTGCGCCATCACCAGGGTGCCCGCACAGACGGCCGCAGCCAGGCCGCAGACCCCAAACACGGCGCGCACGCGGTCAGATTTCATGGACATGGCATTTCCTTCACTGTGACGGAGTGGTTGCGGACCTCGCCATTCTACGCCTCGTGCGAGTCGATATGGCGCCGGCCGCGTAGAAAACTTGCGGCCTATCCTGCCGGCGTGTCGGACGCCGCCGCGACCTGAGCGTGGACTGCGGCCACGATCTGCTTCGACGAGATGCCGAAACGGTCGAGCAGCTGGGCACCCTTGCCGCTCCGCGGCACGGCCCGCACCGCCAATCGCGTCACGGTGATGCCATGCGTCGCGACAGCATCGCTCACGGCGTCGCCCAGTCCGCCCGCGGCGTAGTGATCCTCTACCGTGATAAGACGCGAACCGGTCGCCGTGCCCGCTCGAACCATCGTCTCGGCGTCGATCGGCTGCACGCAGTAGGCGTCTATGACCCGGAGATGGACACCGGCGACGAGCAGTTCCTCGTGGGCCTTGAGCGCCTCAAACACCGTCACGCCGGCCGCGACCACCGTCGCCACATCATCCGGGCTCTCGCGCAACACCTTCGACCCACCAATGACGAACTCGTCGGTCTCGGCATAGAGAATCGGCGTCTTGGGGCGTGACGTCCGCATGTAGGTCATCCCGGAATGGGCGGCCGAGGCCAGCACGAGACGGCCGGCGCTGACCGCGTCACAGGGGTACAGGACGACACACTCGGGCACCGCGCGCATCATGGCGAGGTCTTCCAACGCCATCTGCGAGGGACCGTCTTCACCGATCGAGATACCGGCGTGCGACCCGGCCAGTTTGATGTTGACGTTGCCGATGCCACCCATGCGGATGAAGTCGGACGCGCGGGTGAGAAAACAGGCGAACGTCGACGGGAACGGAATGGCGCCGCGACTGGCCAACCCGAGTGCCGCCCCCACCATGACCTGCTCGGCAATGAACATCTGATAGAAGCGGTCGGGATGCTGCTTCTCGAACTTGTCACTGAACGTCGAATTCTTGACATCGGCATCCAGCGCCACCACGCGCGTGTCGCTGCTCCCCAACGCCGCCAGAGCGGCGCCATACGCTTCACGAGTCGCAACCGTGCTCCCCGCCTCATACGCGGGCAATTGGACGGCCGCGACGTCTAACGGGGTAGGCGATGCCGGAGGTGGCGACGACGCGTCTCCGCGGCGCGGCGCGGCCGGAATGGGAGGATTGTCGGTCGGCGCCCCGAGTTGTCCCTCGAGCTCGCTCAGCGCGCGCGCCAAGTTCTCGCCCATCAGCGGTTTGCCGTGCCACCCGTCTCGGCCTTCGACGAACGAGATCCCCTTGCCCTTGAGGGTGCGCGCCAATACCATCGTCGGACGTTCGCTCGTCTCGGCCGCCTCGTCCAGTGCCGCCAGCACGGCCACCAGATCGTGACCATCCACGACCAGGGTGTGCCAGCCGAACGCGCGCCACCGGGCCGCATAGGACTCCATGTCGTGGCCCCACTGCGTGTCGCGGCTCTGGCCCAGCGCGTTCACATCGATGATGGTGCACAGGTTGTCGAGCCCCATCCTGGCCGCCGTCTGGGCGGCCTCCCACACCGATCCTTCGGCCGACTCCCCGTCACCGAGTAACACGTAGGTGCGGTAGCTTGACCCGATGCGACGGGCATTGAGCGCCGTGCCGACCGCGGCACAGATGCCTTGACCGAGCGACCCGGTGGCCACGTCGACGAACGGCAATCTCGGGGTGGGATGCCCTTCGAGGTCGGAATCAATGTCCCGCAGTGACGAGAGTTGGTCGCGCGAGATCACGCCCGCTTCGGCCCACGCCGCATACAGAATGGGTGCGGCATGGCCTTTCGACAGCACAAAACGGTCGTTGTCCTCGCACGCGGGATCGTGCGGGTCGAACCGCATCTGGGCAAAAAACAGGGCAGCTACGATCTCCGCGGCCGAGCAACAGCTCGTGGGATGTCCGCTGCCGGCGGTGGCGGTCGCACGCACCGACTCGATACGGAGCCGGGTGGCGATGTTACGAAGAGCGGGTAGCTGGGGAGTGCGATCTACTGGCAAAGGGGTCCTCCGGGCCACGAAGTGTAGCACGGGTGGCAGACGGTCCCGAGACCGGGGAATCGATGGCCAGAAACACCTGTCGTCCGCGCCGCGGACCGGTCAGAATCAGGGTCCCGCCAGGGTCTGAAGCTGCTCGAGCGCCAGGATGTAGTCCGCGCCGTCCAGACCGCGGGCCTGGTACACGGACGTCTGGCTGGCGAGGACCCGGAGGGCCTGCTCGCGGTAGTGCGTCTGGTCGGTCAGGGCCGCGAGACGGCCCAGGACGACGGCCGCGTCACAGTTGAGCGCGAACGGTCGGTGCGGCTCGCGCAGCAGACCGATCGGTGGGCTGTGATCGGAAGACCCACGGATTCGGTCCCGAAAACCATCACCCTCGTCCCACATCTCCTGTTGGCAGTACGCCATCAGTTCCTGCGGCATGTCCAAATAGACGTCCTGTCCGCTGGCCTCGTACAGATCCAACAAGGCCGCGCTCGCCGCTACCTGGTCGCTCAGCAGCCCGCGTATCGGTGGCCGCCCGTTGACGACGTGGCCAACGCCACCTCCACGTGCATACGTCTCCATCACCACGCGGTCCACCGCGGTCGCGGCGAACTCCAGCAGCGAGCTGTCGGCCAGAACCGCGGCCCCCAGGACATAGGCCGAAGCCATGGTGACGGTCGCATCGACATACACGCTCCGGTCGACCGGCGGCGCCCCGTGGCGCTCGCGCTCCGGCGTGGTGGTCAACGCCGAATAGTCGGGGTCGGCGCGCTGACTGGCAAAGAACCCGCCGTCGGCGTCCGAGAGCGTGTCATGAATGAATCTAATCGTGTCGGCGGCCCGTTTCGCATAGTGCGACCGACCGAGGATGCGCGATGCCGTCAAGAACAGATCAACCAACCGCGCATTGGGCGTCAGCACTTTCTCGACGTGGGGTCGAGACCAATCCGGTTGCTCGCAGTACCGGAAGAAACCGCCCTCGACGGTGTCTACGAGCCCGCCGTCGGCGATGGCGTCGAGCGTTCTGTTGACGATGTCGGTGAGGTCGCCAGACGACGACGCGTGCCGGCCCCGCAGGAGCGCGGCCTTCAACGCGGAGGTGTGAGCGCGCTTCGGGCCGGGGCCGAACCCGGCCCAGGTCGGGTCGAACCGCGTGCGGAGCTGGTCGTCGAACCACCGTCCGGCCGCGTCCGCATCCAGGCGTGCCGATGCGAGGCCAAGCGGCGCGGCGTCGTCGTCGCGAGACGGTGGATCGGTTTCAGGGTTACCCGCGTCTGGCCTGGCTGCGAACGCGGCGCGCACCTGCCGCAAGACCACGATCAGCCGCGCCGGGTCGAGATGGCCTCCCCCCCCCAGCAAGACGCCGGACGGCGTGAGAAAGGCGGTGGTGGGCCACCCGTCCAGCGTGTATCGCTCCCCGATATCGGGCCGACGGTCGGGGTCCACTCGGACGGGGACGAACTGTTCGGTGACGACCTGCACCACATCCGGGTCCGTGTAGCTGACACGATGCATCTCCTCGGTCCCCCGACACCATGCGGGCCCGATCGCCAGCAGTACCGGCTTCTGCTCGGCCGCCGCGAACGCGAACGTCGAAGCGGTCCAGTCCCGCCACTTGATCTCGCCGTCTTCGGGGCTCATGACGACACGTATAATGCGCCCATGGTCGTCCTGCGATCTCTGTATCTGCTTGCCCTCGTGTTCTGGGTCGGGGGCATGGTGGCCCTCGGGACATTCGCCTCACCAGCCATCTTCGACGTGCTGGAGACTTACCACGGGGCAGCCGGCCGCCTCGAGGCCGGCGACGTCTTCGGCGAGATGCTCAGACGGTTTCGGTCCTTCGAATACGGGTCCGCGGTGGTGCTGCTGGGGTGTCTGGGCACGCTAACCTACAAAGCTCCCCGCCCGCCGGCCATCGGTATCCGAGTGGCCACGGTCCTGCTGATGCTGTGCATCAGTCTCTACGCGGGGCTCGGCGTCACCGGCCAGCTCGACGGGCTGCAGGACGAAATGGAGGCCAACATCGCCAGTCTCGCCGCCAACAACGACTACGCGGCCCGGTACGAGAACCTCTACACGCAAACCACCGTGCTGCTGCTGCTCAACTTGGGCTTCGGCCTCTCCCTGATCTACTGGGAAGCCAAATCCCGCTTGGCGTAGGCTACTCCTCGGCGATCTCCGCCGAAATGTCCAGGTCGATACAGCCTCGGATACTGTTCGCGGCCGGACACTTCGTGGGATGCGTTGCCACGGCCCGCTCCGCTTTTTCCCGGGTCCCGGTTGGAATCTGGATGCGATAGCGGACGCGGATGCGGGTAATTCGCAGCACCTTGTCGACCGCTTCAATATCGCCTTCGACGTCCGCCTGCAGGCTCT
>JAPYUM010000127.1 GCA_029940535.1 Vicinamibacterales bacterium | reverse complement strand
TGACCTGTGGCGGTTATCATAACGCCCACTATCGGACCCAGCGGAGCGCCACAGCGAGGGCGGCATCGGTGAGGTGTGTCAGGCGACCGACGCGCAGCTCAACCGTCAGGTCGCGCTGAAGATTCTGCCGGACGCCTTGCTTGGTGACCCGGAGAGCTATACGCTAGCGGCTCTAGTGGAGGTAGGTCCACTCAAGACGTGTCGAGGTGCTCCATGTCTGTTCGAAACCCAAGCGTATTGGTAGCCGCTCTGCTCGTACTCGCGTCCTTGGTACCGCAGGAAACAGTGGCGCAGAACTCCACGAACCCATATGCCATCGTCGAAGGGTGGGCAAAGCTGCCGAGCGGAAGGGTGATGGGAGCAGTCGGCAAAGCGAAGGTCGACCGCGACGGACGCCATATCTGGGCAGTGGTCCGTTGCGATGCCGGGCCTGAACTCTTCGGATCGGAGTGCGTTGATTCAGACCTCGATCCCGTCTTGAAGTTCGATCCCGATGGCAACGTGGTCGAGTCCTTCGGCAGCGGAATGTTCATCTGGCCGCATGGCATTGACGTTGACTCCGACGGCAACGTCTGGGTGACGGACGCCGTGAGTGACAACAACATCCCCGCAGGCGACGATCGGGGCCATCACGTCATCAAATTTAGCCCCACGGGCGAAGTGCTCATAACACTTGGCACACCCGGAGAAGCGGGAGATGGTCCCAACCATTTCACTTCCCCCAGTGATGTGGCGGTCGCGCCCAACGGTGACGTGTTCATTGCGGACGGCCACAACGCAAACGGGAACAACCGAGTGGTGAAGTACAACAGCCGTGGCGAGTTCCTCATGACTTGGGGAGAAACTGGCTACGCCCCGGGACAGTTCCGTGCGCTGCACGCCATCGCCCTTCATCCGGACGGCCGAGTGTTCGTGGGAGATCGCAGCAACAGCCGCATCCAGATCTTCGACCAGGAAGGCAACCACACTGCCACCTGGGCCCAGTTTGGGCGCCCGAGCGGAATCGCCTTTGACGACCAGGGACGGATCTACGTCGCCGACTCCGAGTCGGACAACGTACAGAACCCAGGGTATGAAATGGGCATTCGCATTGGCGAAGTCGAGACGGGTTGGGTGAAGGAGTTCATTCGCTTCCCGTGGGCGAATCCCCACATCCTTCCGGGGAACGGAGCGGAGTTCGTCGCCGTCGATAGCGAAGGCAACCTTTACGGAGGAGAGCCCGTTCCCAACCCCCATCGCAATGCCCGAACGCTCAGGAAGTACGTGCGGGTGCGGCCCTGAGCGATGATTCGCCCCGATCTGGGGTGTTTCTAAGCCCCCTGCTCGCCGCTGCAAATCCAGTTCCGACCAGACGGTGCCCAGACTCAGCGATTGAGGCCCGGAATATGGGCCTTCGGACCGTTGACACCAAGTCGCGACGAGTAGTCCGTCTCATCTGCGACGAGCATGTATTGGGGATCAACCCGTCGCGGGCTGGGCTCGGCTCCACGTGGCGCGCCTACACGCAGGAGGTGTCATGCGTCAGGTCGCGATTCTCGGCGTCGTCATCTCGCTCGCAGGTGCCGCTGCCTGCGCCTCGCACACTCCCGTGCCCGACAGGCTGTCTTCTACATCCCGTAGGTCAACGCCCAGTCAAGCGCGGCGTCGAAGAGGCGATGGCCGTCTTCGGTCATCCGATGATACGTGCCAAGGTCGTTGTTGTTCTCGGTGAAGAGCGAGATGCGCAGGTTTGGCGAGGGCGAGCCGTCGAATAGCGAACCGCCTGGAAGAATGAAGTAGATCGACTGCGCTTCAGGGTAGTCCGGAAGAGCGGCCACAGAGTGGACCCCGGGTGCCAGCACCTCAGTCACGGCCCAGTTGATCTCCGCAGGGAGAGTGTAGACGGTAACGCGGCCCGACAGCCCTGCCGCCAGCGGGTGTGGAGGATCCACGATGACGATATCGGTCTCGCCATCGATGGCGCCGAAGTGGCCGACTTCGACCTGACCGGTCGGCTCTTCAATGGTGCCCCCGGCACCTCCCTCTGGCGAGCCGGGATCGACACTCTGACCCTCCGGGTCCACGAATTGAAACTCATCCTGCAGGAACGCCTCCATGTTGATGATCGGCGTCGACGTTGCAGTGAGTTTCGTGCCGACCCCGCCAGAGTTCACCGACTCGGGGATGATTATCAAGTCCGCCGCGTCGGCCGCCGCCTGCATTTCGGCCTCCCCGGTGTCATCGGGCATCATGGTCACCCGGTGTCCCAAGTCGAGACGCAGATGGAGCTCGAGCGAGCGGTCGTCAAGGCTCGTGCATTTGGCGTAGGTGCCGTTTTCGTCCCCGCAGACAATCAGGATGTTCATGTTACCTGGGGCCGCCTGCTGGCCGAACGCCGGCGGCGCGGCAAGAGCGATTGAGAGCCCGACAGCGCCGAGCGTCAACGCATGCTTTCTGTTCATTGCATCCCCCCTTAAGTGTCGCCAGCTCGGCCGAGCGGTCCGGCCACAAGTAGTTCTTCCGGCGATAGTTCACCCACAGTATTGTCTGTGTTCGTCCATGTTTGAACTTCACAGGAAGTTCCGTCAAGCGCTTGTCCGGGTTCAGTACGAATGCGACTCGGCGTCTTGCGCCGAATGCCCCGAACGACCCGTTCTGATGACTTTGCTTGACTCATGGGGACCTCCTCCCCTGGCTGCAAAGTCTCTCTTATTTCAGCACCTCACGTGGTCCACATCTATTTGACGCCTAACAGTCAGCGAGTGGGACGCGGCGCACCCGCGTGAGCCGTAAGCCCCCTGTCACAGAGCAGGCGTCAGGTACGGGCGTATAAGCAACCAGTAGCGTCGAGGCGAAGCGGGCCGTCCCTCGGGAGTGAGGTCACGAGCATGGTTTCCTGAGCTCCGTCCGGACGTGTTATGTGATGGTGCTGGCGAAGGTTGGTCAGTTTCCGGTCAGCCTCCTATTCGGTGCCCTGCCCATCGGACAGTTTGCCGTAAACAAACCCGATGACGCACCACGTAGCAAGCAAGGCCACGACGCTCGCGGCGGCCTCCGTGATGCCACGATTTCCATTGAGAACATAAAGGCAATCTACCAGCAGGATCTGGGGGACAGCGATGATGAGCCCTGACTTCATCGGATTTCCGACGGCTTGATTCATCCAGTCGAAGAAGAGGACAAGAAGGACCAACGCGATGGCCAAGGACAACCAGGTTGGCACCAGCGGGTCCATCGCTGGGGGTGCTGCGACCGGCTGGTATAGGTAGGTCGCAGCCACAAAGAAGACGATGTATCCAGCAACTAGGGCACCGAGGAGCGGCTTAATTCTATCGGTCATACTAGTCTCCGTTCTGGGACAAAGAGGGGACCGCCTGGAATTCCGCACGGAGCTGAGTGTGTAGCCTAGACTGAGAGCGGCGTGAAAACAAGTTGCCTTGGACTTCGTCAGGTATAGCGTTCGCACAAACCGTCGGATCAGACAGCGCCACCATCAGCACCGGATCAGAAGCGGTCCGTTTTATAAGGGCTAGATTGGATCCGGCGAGCGGACTCGAACCGCTGACCTGCTGATTACGAATCTGATCGTGAATTGAGAAACCCCAATGAATATGGGCGTTCTTGACAGCCAGGGTGGCAGGAAGCGGCACCACGGTGCAACCTATACGCAACCAGATCGACCGTTGGTCGACGGGCGAGTCTGAGTCGATAAGGAAACGGGCAATACAATGCGGAGTGGCGATATGACCAAGCCCAAGATCACCCTCAAGCAGCGGCGGTTCGTCGCGGCGTATCTCCTCGACGGCAATGCCACGCAGGCGGCCGTGGAGGCCGGCTACAGCAAGAAAACGGCGCGGAGCATCGGCCAGGAGAACTTGACAAAGCCTGCCATTAAGGCCACGTCGACGCAGCACAACAGCGCCAGGACGACATTTGCGCTCACATGCGGACCCTGGCCTTTACGGACCGGACCCTGATGCTTGATGACGCCGGCAACCTGCTGCCAATTCGGCAATGGCCGCAAGCGTTGCGGGACTGCGTGGAGGGCGTCGAGATCGTCACTCGGCACCACGAGGGCCGGGACGGCCACACCGACCGCCTGGTGAAGGTGCGAATGTCGAGCAAACGCGACGCCAGCCGCGAGGTTGCGAAGGTGGAGGGCCGCTACCCGCGCTCGAAGGACACCACCAAGGAAGACGAGGAGACCAAGCGCGAGCTGATCCTCTCCATCGTGCTCAGGGGTCGCGACCGGTGGGCCCGCGCCATCAAGCACCAGCCGAAAGCGATCGAGGGGAAGACGGTGTGACCGCCGCCCCTGACATCATCACCATCCCGAAGAACCTGGCCGACGAAGCGGCCCTGGCCGAGGAGGTCCGGGAGTGCTACGCCGACCCGCTCCGGTTCGTGATGCCGACGGACCCGACGGAACGGGCGAGAATCGGCGGCCAGGAGGCGAATCCAGAACCGAGCACACTCGGGACTCGCCGACGTCTGGCGGGGAAGGGTTCCAGCACACTGGGCACGTAATCTGCGGGGCCCTGCGGAACGGAGCGGCTCCAGACCGCGTCGCTGAATGGAGCCAGGAGGTGTCGATTCGGCGCGTCCTGCGCCTTCGGACCTGCCGTTCCGGCCCTTGATCCCTCCCCGACGACTGACCCGCTGACAGTGCGTCTGTGCGCCTCTGAGGGGTAATCCCATGCACCTGCTGGCCCGCTGGACGTAGAATGGCCCGATCCTTCGCGCATACCACTCATGGCCCTGACCGCTGGTACCCGCCTCGGGCACTACACCGTCTCTGCCCTCATTGGCGAGGGGGGCATGGGACTCGAAGCTGGCCTGACGAGTTGCGCGCAATCCGCCTTGAACGTCTCATCCTCGGTCAGCCAGCGCGCAGCGTGTTCTCGTTGACCTTGGCCTTCTTCGCCGCAAGGTCATTTGGTCTGACTGAGGGTGGCAACGGCTCCGACGCGTTCCTTGAAATAGGTTGATCAGGGGTTGGTCAACTGATTTGTGCTCGGGTCCCTTGGCATATGTCTCATAGTCGAGCTCATCTCTGCATCGCCACCGCTGTCGTCGGGATCCAGCTGACGACGCCGGCGTTGGCAGCGCAGAATACCGATCTCGAGCTGCCGACTCCAGCGGCGCACTTCGCCGGCTTCGACATCGAGCAGGCAGCCCGCGCGCTCGGTGCGCGAATCCTGCCCACGCTCGACCCCGCGACCGCTGCCCTGCTGCTGGGGCGCCTGGGGCCGAATCCGGCCGAAGCGTTGGGGACCCTGCCACCCGACGCGGTTCTCCAACTCCTGGGATCGGTCGATCTGTCGCCGTGGCGGCAGGACGTCCTCGAGCTTCTGCTCCATCAGTCGCAGATCCTCGACGTGTTTGCCGGAGACATGCGGCAGGTTGTACCCGTGTTCCATGACGCGTTGCTGATCATCCTTGACGGGATGGACGAGGACCGCCTAGCCGAGCGGATCGCCGACCAGGCAGGGCTGCCGGCCGGCACGCCACGCGGCGAACGGATGCTCAGCCTCATGGCAAAGACTCCGATCTTCCAAAAACTTGGCCAGATCTTGGCCCGGAACCCGACGACGGACCCGGATATCCGGGCATCTTTCCAGCAGCTCGAGAATCAGGTGAATACCATGCAGGCCGCCGACATGGTGGCAATGGTACAGGCGGCGTTGGGTGATGGCGTCGTCCAGCAGTATCAGATGGAGTTCGAGTCAGAGATTCTCGGCGAGGCGACGGTCGGGGCTGTCATCGGTGCGACTGTGCTCCGACCAGGCGATGCGGAACGGCTGCGGGTCGTGGTCAAGGTCATCAAGGACTACGCGGTCGTCGGTATCCAGCAGGACGTTGCCAGCATCGAGCGGGCCGTGGTCTTTCTCGAAGACCATCGCGCGACCTACGACATCGGTTCAATAGCGCTGATCGCGATGTTCAGTCAGGTGCTCGAGTCTCTCGAACAGGAGATCCAGGTGCTCGACGAGCAGGCCAACCTCCGGCGGGCTGGCGAGTACTTCGCTTCGGACCCACGTGTCATCGTCCCGGCGCTCTACGACCTGTCGACCACGGAGGTCACGGTCATGGAGCGGGTCGAGGGATTCAGGGTCACTGACGCGTACCCCGGCGACCCGGTCGCACGCAAGCGCCTCGCCCGCCGGCTGCTCGACATCACCGTACTCGACGTGCTGGTCGCCGACGGCGACACGCTGTTCCACGGCGACCCCCACGCCGGGAACGTCTTTTGGTCCGGCACCGAGGAACGACCGAACCGGATCGGCCTCCTCGATTGGGGGCTCATGGGTGGCCTCGAACTCGAGCGGCGACGGAAGCTTACCCAGATCATGATTGGCCTCGATCTCAAGCACCGCGACCGGCTCCGAGACAACATCGATGGGTTGCTGACCAATGTTCCGCAGACCGACGAGGCGCGCGCCGAGCTGCGAGACGTCGTCGACGAGGCTCTCGTTCGGGCGACGGCGCTCGATCAGGAACGCCAGGCATCCGGTCGGGGGGAAGTGGCCGCTGACCGCGAAGATGACGAACAGGCACTGGTGCCGGTCGGCTTGACGGCCCTCAACGATCTGCTCGGGAGTCTGGCCTTGGCGGGCTACGCGGTGCACAGCGACATGCTGCTCTACGTCAAATCGCTGTTCACGATCCAGGGGGTGGCGAGCGACCTCGATCCGGATCTCGACATCACCAAGTATCTCCGGGCTCGGATTTGGAACCAGGTGCTGAAGGAGACTCCCCGACGTTTCATGAACATGCTCTGGATCCCGAACTTCACCCGCTCGCACAACTATCCCAGTATGCTGTCGAACGCCGACGTCTTTCGCGCCGGATTCCACGGATTCAGCCGGTCAGTCGAGGCGCCCCGCGGCGTGAATCAGCTGAGCATCGGCGTGGCTGGTACCCGCGGTGGAGGCGAGGACGCCCTGGCGATCGGCATCGAGTACGAGCTTCGCGCCCACCGACTGTTTGGTGTCGGCGGGGTCGTCGAACAGGTGTTGGACGAGGACACCGTGGTGGTCGCGCTGCCGTTCTTCACCTGGCATGCGACTGGTGGGTTCCGCGTCCGCTTCGGGTTCGGCCTCCAACGCACCGAGGTCGAACACGCAGCCCCAGGAGACAGCGCGGACGATGACGACGACAATCACGAGTCCGACAGTTTCTTCCGGATCGGCGTCCAGTACGCGATCGACGTCGGCGACCGATTCGCGATCCTCCCTACGCTCGATCTCGATTTGAAGGCAGGGGACAACCGCGCGGCGTTTGGTGTCCGAGTCGCCTACAGCTTCTGAGGCCAAGTGTCCCAGGCCGTTCCCGCAATACGATCGCGCGTTGGCTCGAGCGGGCCTCGACAGCGGCAGCGCGCTTCAACCAGCGGATGTTGCGCGACGTCGACATCCTGGAGTTGTAGGCTGATGAGCTCTGCACGTTCATTGGCAGCAAGAGCAGGACCATATGGCTGTTCGCGACCATCGCAGTGTGGTCCCGCTTGTGGGCAGCAGCGTGCTCGGCCGCCCGTCTGTAACACAGCAGCGCCTCCAGCGAACGCGCCGAAATGGCCTCCACGCCGCCGGCCGGTTTCCCGGGCACCCGTGGTGGTGAAGTGCCAGACCGCTCCATCCGACCGGTCTCGCAGGTGGACGCGACAAGAATCCCGTTCGGGCTTGCGTTTCGGGTCCGGTCGGTGTCACGCTGTCCGCAACGATTCCCAGGAGGACCTTCGATGATCCGGAATGAGAGCCTGCTGATCTTGGTTGCCGTGCTGTCGGCCACCGTTGCCTGCGGCAGTGGTACCGGGAGCGAGATGGCGTCGGCCGATGCCGACCGCGACATGGCGGAAACGGCCCCGGGCCCGACCACGGGCGATGGCGCGCCGATGTTCGAGGTCGATCCGTTCTGGCCGAAACCGCTGCCGAACAACTGGCTGCTCGGCTCCACGATCGGGGTCGCGGTCGACTCACGCGATCACGTGTGGGTTGTGCATCGCGGAAACCTCGGGGCGAACGAGATGCCAGCCGCGCTCGACCCGCCATCGGCGGCGGAATGCTGCTTCGCGGCACCCCCTGTCCTCGAGTTCGACCAGGAGGGGAACCTGGTTGGTCACTGGGGCGGCCCGGGTGAGGGCTACGACTGGCCCGACTCGAACCACGGGATCGCGCTCGACAACATGGACAACGTCTGGATTGGCGGCAACGGTGGCGCCGACTCTCACGTCCTGAAGTTCACGCGGACCGGCGAGTTCCTACTGCAGGTCGGCGAGCACGACCACGAGGGACCCGACAGCCTGTCGACGACCCGGTACTCGCAGGTCGCGAAGGTGCGGTACTCCGCGGCCGACAACGAGGTGTATATCGCGGACGGGTACGGCAACAAGCGTGTCGCCGTCATCGATGCCGACACAGGGGAGCTGAAGCGGTTCTGGGGCGCCTACGGCAACGAGCCGGACGACGCGGCGCTTCCGCCCTATGACCTCAACACCGCGCCGGCGCACGGGACGGTCAGCACGGACAAGTCGGGCACGCCGCAATTCCGGAACCCGGTCCACTGCGCGGACCCGACGAACGATGGGCTCGTCTACGCTTGCGACCGTCCCGGCAACCGCGTCCAGGTCTTCGAGTCGGACGGCACCTTTGTCGAGGAGATCTACCTGCAGACGAGGACGCTTGGCGCCGGCGCCGTGTGGGACATCGCGTTCTCGCGCGACCCCGACCAGACGTTCGCCTACGTCGCCGACGGGATGAACGAGAAGGTGCACGTCCTGCGCCGAAAGCCGCTGGAGTACCTCTACAGCTTCGGGAGCGGGGGCCGGATGGCCGGACAGTTCTACGGCACGCACAGCATCGAGACCGACCAGTCTGGGAACATCTACACGACCGAAACCTACGAGGGGAAGCGGGTGCAGAAGTTCCGCTATGTCGGGATGGGTAATCCGACCGGGGATGTGGGCGTGGCTTGGCCGCAATAGCGTCGGGCACCGATTTTACCGGCCAAGGGCCGGGTGCTCACGCGCCCGGCCTTTCGTCTGTACCAGACGGAGCTACGCCCGAATCCGCCGCCGTTCGCGCCTTGGCCGTTGTCAACCGTGGACCTCGGTCGTCGGCAACGGTGAGGGCTGGTGCGTCGCTTGGAAAGGCGACTCAGCGCGCCGTCGCCGGGCGCCACGCCCGCGCCAGTCGCCGGCTTTCGTCCTGTTGATCGGCGGTCATGCGCTCGGCCAGCTCGTCCCGCTGCTGGGCGTAGAGCCGCCGTGTGAAGTCGTCACCCGCGCCCATCCAAGCCAGCTCGAGCCACATAAAGGCGCGCACCAGGTCCTCCTCCACCCCGGTGCCGTACGCATACATGTACCCGAGGCCTCCCTGGGCCGGGGCATAGGCTTGTTCGGCGGCTCGCCGGTACCACACCGCGGCCTGGACGTCGTCGCCTCGCACCCCTCGACTCCGGAAGTAGAGCAGGCCCAGGTTGTACTCGGCGGGCGCGTGTCCCTGTTCGGCGGCCTGTCTGATCCAGCGCACCGCCTCGGCGTCGTCCTGGTCCACCCCGCGTCCCGCATAGTAGCGGGTGCCCAGTTCGGTCTGCGCCTCGACGTCGCCCTGTTCCGCGCGTTCGAGCAGCCCGGGCATGAGCTGCCGGGCGACCAGCGGCAGACCGAGCAGGCCGACCAGACACAGGGTCGCAGCCACACGCGCCCATATGCGTGGCGGGGAGACGGATTGGTTAAGAAGTGTCACGCCATCTCGATGTTATCGCCATCAACGGCTCGTACGGCCACGGGGCTGTGGCGCTCCGCTGGGTCCGATAGTGGGCGTTATGATAACCGGCCCAGGGAGGACCCGAGCCACGGGGTGGTCCTAACCCGCATCCGTGGACGGGTATGGACTTGGGTCTCAAGCGCTCTGCTGCAGCTGCCTCCTCTCATCGTTAATGGGTGACCGGTAGCCGAGCGACGAGTGGCGCCGATGCGGATCGTACCAACCTTCCAGCCACTGGAAGATGGCCATCCGCGCCTCGGTCTGGCTGTGAAACCGTCGCCGATCGCCACCCGCTGGTCCGGCCTGCGGTGCCGAACGACGTCTGGTC
>JAPYUM010000126.1 GCA_029940535.1 Vicinamibacterales bacterium | reverse complement strand
CCTGTCCCTCCGCCAGCCTTCGCTCAACCCGTCAGCGTGTAAGCTCCGACTGGCAGGCCATGCGAGGCTGGCGCCCGCGCTCCCGAATCGCGACACCTGTCTAGTAGCGGGATATCATCAGCGTAATGCCAAGTTGCAGACGCCTGCGCCACGCCTGTTCGAGCTTTGGGTCGAACGCCGCGTCATGTTCCCGGAGCGTGTCACAGAGGATATCGATCCACACGGCGTAGTACGAGGGGTCGATGTTCAGGTCGTCTCGCGCGTGCCGCTGTGCCAGCACCTCGATCTCTGCTTTGGCATCGTCGCTCCCCTCGCCGAACCGGATCAGCAGTCCGACCGCGTGTTGGAGGCGCGGCTTCTGAACGCGGAAGTCGGTGTCGTCGAACAGGCGGGCGACGGTCTCCGACCGCTTGAACAGGAGCCGGTAGAACGTCTCGGCAAAACCGCCATGCTCTAGGCTGCGCTGGTAGCTCGCTGCGACCGAGTCGTCCGGTCTGGCGACAGGGGCCGCCCCGGGCCCGACGCCCACGTCGTCGTCGCGAAACCCGCGCTCGGCATGGGAGCCGTCGCAAAACGGCACGCTTCCGGAGCCGCCGCACCGATATGGTCTCTTGCTGTTGCTCCCGATCATGTGGCCCGTTGTCTGGTTGACGGGGCACTTCGCTCTCATGGCCAAGGTGGCGGAGACCGTGACCGACCCATCCCGTCGGCGGCCGTTCTTTCGGCTGCGCGCCCTCACGGTGCAGTTCATCGAAGAGGTCAAGCGCCTGAACTGGTTGGCCTTCGATGCGAAACGGGAAGTGCGCCGTGACGATGACGTCGCTGAAGAGCGTGACGCGATCAAACGACGATTGCACGACCTCGTAGACCGGATGCCGGCCGCCGCTGGGTTCAGTGAGCTTCCGGCCGACGAGCCTCCGGGCGAGTAATCCACAGCCGGAACTCGACCTCGCGTCGTCTCCGGCATCTCGCACGAGTCGGACAAGCCTCCACACTGACCAACCGCAGACGCCCGGTTCGCGCCGCTGTGTCCCCCCCCGGCGGCCAGCAGATCCGCGACGCTACGGTTCGACGCGCACGGCGCGCCCATCTCGCAGTAGATACCGGGTCGAGCCGGTCACCACGCTCCATCGTCCCTCCCACCGTTCGATTCGGGGCCGGCCGCCGACGAATCGGTTGGATCGCCGGAACGTCTTGTTCCCCGACACGAAGAACAACGCGTCGTTCGCGGAAACCCCGTCACAGCCGATGTCGTGCAGCACCAGCACATCGCGAGCGCCGTCCTCGTCGTAGTCCCGCTGGTCCGGCAGCTCGAGACACATGTCGGTGCCCTCACCGATCACGACGTAGTCGCGACGGCCGATGCGCCCGACCAGGATGTCGAAGAAACGTGCGCCCTCGACTAGATGGTAAGTGATGGTCGCCTGCAGCGCGGCCCCGTGGATGACTCGTGGAGCAGGGGTTGCGGCCGCCGACCCTGCGATCGCGGTCACGGCGCACCAACTGACCATTCGAAGACGGGTTGACGTTCCTCGCATTACAAGGTCCCAGGCCCAGGCGTTCGACGCACCAAGACGACCACGAGCTCTACCCAACGCCCAGGCCCGTCGCTCTTGAACCGGGGCTGGGCGCCCCGCCCGCCGCACTCGCTACTGGGACGTCGGCGGTGTGATGCCGTTGATTCGCATGTAGGTCACGAGGTTGCCATAGTGCTCGTAGGTGTGTCCGGAGTTGAAGGCCAGGACTGCGGATCGGGCCATCTGCTGGCCACCGAGAAACGGTATCGTCTCGGCTCCCTGCGCGTCGGTCGTGTTGGCATACACGCCGCGACAAAAAGCGAACGCGCCGGCCAGCGCAGCCTTAATGTCCGCCTTGGTGGTCTTCGTCTGCTCGATGCTTTCGGTACTGGGATTGGTCCGGCCAGACGCCGCCGAGCAGATCTGGTAGTTGGCGTCTGCGATATGGGCCAGCAACTGACCCAGCGTTCTGACTTCCTCGGTGGGACGGAAACTGTACAGCTCCTCCGAGACCTGGTCCGCGGTGGCGGTGACGGCCTGTTCGGTGACTCCATGTAGCCCTGCCAGCGACGAGACGACCTGTCCCTGGGCGACGACCGGGGTAAACGCCAAGAAACCGACCGCCGCTAGTACCATCCACGTCTTCATCATGAGTCTCCAGTCATGGGGTACCGGCGGCCCGGCGGTGAGGGACCACCCACCACGAATTTCCACAACGGTTTCAGAACGCGGTCGACCCGTCAAGGCGTGAGACGTGCGCGACACGTGACAGAACCACGGCGTGCCATGTGTTGTGTCACGACGCTCATGTATAACTAAGGGATGACACACCAGCCACTGGTCGTGCTGGAAGCGGGGCTCGAGGAGGTCGGTGAATCACCGACCGATAGCGGTGCGGTGAAACTGATCGTGCGTCGACCGGCCATTGGCGAGCGCGAAACGCTCGAGGTGGGCGAGCTGAGCCTGGCCGAGGGGCTTGTCGGCGACAACTGGCAGCACCGAGGCAGTTCCCGCACCTCTGATGGGTCCGCGCATCCAGAGATGCAACTCAATGTGATGAACAGTCGGGCGGCCGATCTGGTCGCGGTGGGCGTGGACCGCTGGCCGCTGACCGGCGACCAGCTGTTTGTCGATCTCGACCTGAGTGTCGACAACCTCCCGCCCGGGACACAACTGAGATTGGGATCCGCGGTGATCGAGGTCACACCGGAGCCGCACACTGGATGCGACAAATTCGTAGCCCGCTTCGGTCTGGACGCCGTGAAGTTCGTGAACTCAGAGAGCGGACGTGAGTTCCGGCTGCGAGGGCTCAACGCGAAGGTCGTGCGACCCGGCACGGTCGGTGTCGGTGACGTGATTCGAAAACTCGACGCATCGTCGGAGGCACCATGACTCACGCACGTGTCATCCCCATCCTCGCGATAGTAAGCCTCGTGACCGGCGCGTGCGCGGGTGAACCCGATGCCGTGAACCCGGGGACGGAGAGGAATCCGGTACCGAGCTGTCATTGGACGCCGACTACGACCAGGTGCGAAACGGCGCGCGGTTGATGCTGAGCTACGACCCCACGGCCCGAGCGTTCACCGGTACGGTCGAGAACACCACCGAGCGCACTCTCCGGGACGTACGGGTCGAAGTGCATCTGTCGAACGGCACCGAATTCGGCCCCACAATTCCGATCAACCTCCAGCCGGGGTCGTCGCAGCCTGTCTCCCTGGCCAGCTACGACGCCGTCTTTGACGGTTGGTCCGCGCATCCTGAGGTTGGGCGCGACGAACATCCCGGAGAGCCTGCTCGCGAGGGCGGCGAGGAACACGAGGGTGGCGACGAACATGGGGACCGGGAGGGACGTGGCGAGCACGCGGAGCACCGGTAGTCGTCGCTGTCACTGAGGAAACAACATCGTCACGTTCTCCACGAATCGACTGAAGGGAAACATGTCGAACGCGGTGTGCGCCGTGGCCTTGTAGCCGAGTTCCTGGAACGCCTGGAGATCCCGAACGTGTGCCTCCGCGGAGCAGCACACCAGGCAGATGCTGTGCGGGGTCAGTTTCGCGATGCCCTCCACGACTCCCGCGCGACACCCGGAGCGAGGGGGGTTCACGATCGCCGCGTCGCAGTGGGGGTGAGATCCTCGGGCCAGGAATTCCTCTACGGACGCGCGCTCGTAGGTTGCCACGCGCCCCGCCGCCTCCGCGTTGCGTCTGGCCAGAGCGATCGCATTCGGATCTGAGTCGACCCCGGTGGTGCTCGTGCTGTCGTCGCCTGCCAGCAACGAATGCACACCAACCCCGCAATACAGGTCCAGCACTGACCGCGGCGACTCCTGGGACACGACCGACGCGATGTGTCGAAGCAACGGTTCGGTCAACCAGTAGTTGGTCTGAAAGAACGCCAGGGGGTGCGAGAGGATTTCCCTGCCAAGCAGGTGATGGCGGACCAGCGGGTCTCCCGCCGTCAGACCCTGTGAGGGGACAGAGACCCCGGAGACAGCCGGCGCCTCTTGGAGCAGTCCCTCGGCCCAACCACCTAGTGACCCGGGTTCCATCCGGTCAACCGCTAGGACCACGTGTGCGCGCTGGGTGCCATAGCCGAGGCGTAGATCAAAGCCCCCAATCGGGAACCGCGAGTAGTCTCGGCTGATCCGTCCGATCACAGTCTGGGCCAGTCGCTGGCCGAAGGTAGGGAGAATCCACCGCGTGGATTCCCACGAGTCGCGGCCACCCAGGGGGTCGGCACCGGTGACGGTCAGGTCGCCGGCCGCCTCGGTCACCGAGAAACGTGCGTGCCCACGAAACCCGTCGTGGAGGGGGCTTGGTCGCAGGTCGATGGGCACGTGTGGGTAGACCGGCGCGAGAAGATGCTCGAGACGCGTCCTGGTGTCCGCCAGGTGTCTCTCGTAGGGTTGGCGTCTGGCATCCTGGAGGTCTTCAGAGAGGTCCTGGGTCAGCGTCGATTCGGTCGTCGTCCAGCAATCGTGCGCCGCTCCCGCATCGACCCACTGTTTGCAGTGGTAGCACTCTCGGCCGGCCATGCCCGATTGTATCCGCGCCGGTCACAGCCGGTGGCGTTCGCGCCGGGCTCCGAGTGCCAGCGATGGTGTCGCCATTCGGCCTCGGTATATCCTGCCCACAGGTATCCACGGCGACCGGACCGCAAGTCCTCCTGCTACCTGGAGTGCATTGCGCACATGACCGCGCCCCGCGAAATGGCGGAGGGCGTACATATTTCAAGATAGGGACATTCGATGACCGGCACGACCACACGATTCACCATCGTCGGCACGCTGATGGCCGCGACACTTGTGTTGGCGAGCCCAGCCCGGGGGCAGGACGGAGCGGCCGACGGCGAATGGAAGTTCTATGCCGGGGACGGCGGGCATACCCAGTACACGGCGCTGGACCAGATCGATCGTGACAATGCCGGCGAGTTGCAGGTGGCCTGGCGCTGGCAGGCAGAGAACTCGGCCGAGGGTCCGTTCTACAACTTCGAGTCGACGCCGATCATGATCGGCGGCGTGCTGTACACGTCTACCGGGGCGAGCGAGGTGGCGGCCGTGAACGCCGCGACCGGGGAAACGCTGTGGCTCTTCACGCCCCTGCCCAAAGTGGGTGCCGAAGCGGACCCCGCCCGCCGGCCCCAGGGGTCTGGGCGCGGGGTCGCCTACTGGACCGACGGCGACCAGGAGACAATCTTTCACAACGTGAGTGACGGCCGTCTGCTCGCGCTCGACGCGACAACAGGTCAGCCCCGCGCCGGTTTCGGCGACGGTGGCTATGTCGATCTGTCGAGGGGCATCGGCCGACCCGGCGCCGAGGTGCGTTGTATTTCTACGCCGATCGTGTCGAACGACGTCGTGGTCGCGCAGGTCATACCGGCCGGGGAAAGCGGCTACGAAGCGACGCCGGGTCACATTCGGGGGTATGACCCCAGAACCGGCGAACAGCTCTGGATTTTTCACGTCGTGCCGCAGGGCGATGATTTCGGCGTGGACAGCTGGGACAACGAGTCGTGGCGATACACGGGGCACGCCGGCGTTTGGACGCAGCTCACCGTGGACGAGGAGCTGGGCTACCTGTATCTGCCCACCGAAGTCGCGACCAACGACTGGTACGGCGGTCATCGACCGGGCGACAACCTGTTCGCAGAGAGCATCGTCTGCCTCGACATCCGCACGGGCGAACGGGTCTGGCACTACCAGCTCATCCACCACGGTGTGTGGGACTACGACAATCCGTCTCCGCCGACCCTGGTCGACGTGACGCACGACGGACGCCGGATCAAGGCGGTGGCCATGGTGACCAAGCAGGGCTACACCTACGTGTTCGACCGGGAGGATGGGTCGCCGCTCTGGCCCATCTTCGAGATGCCGGTGCCGCAGTCGGATGTGCCCGGCGAACGGTTGTCAGCGACTCAGCCGATTCCATCGAGGCCGGCCCCGTTCGACCGACAGGGGTTCACCGTCGACGACCTGATCGACTTCACCCCCGAGATCAAAGCCGAGGCGATGGAGATCGCGGCCAACTATCGCATGGGCCCGCTTTACACCCCGCCGTCGCTGATCAACGACCCGAGTGGGACAAAGGGAACGCTGGTGCTGCCCGGTTGGGGTGGTGGCTCCAGCTGGCCGGGCGCCGCCGTCGATGCCGAGGAAGGCATCCTCTTCGTGCCGTCACTGACGGTGCCGGTGGTCGTCTCGCTCGCCCCTGGCGACCCCGGCGGCACCAATCCCGACTATATGCGGGTGGGGCCGATCTATCCCCCCGGGCCTCGTGGGTTGCCGCTGGTCAAGCCGCCATGGGGACGCATCACCGCGATCGATCTCAATACCGGCGACCATCTGTGGATGCGCCCACTGGGCGGCGCCCCGCGAGACGTGCGCGAACACCCAGACCTCCAGGGGCTCGGACTGGACTTCTCGACCATGGGACAAAACGGCCGTCCCGGGGGGTTGGTGACCAAGACGCTCCTCTTCATGGGTGAGGGTGGCGGCGTGCGGGGCGGCGTCGCGTCTCTCCACGGGGCCGGCGGTCCGACGTTTCGGGCGTACGACAAGCAGACCGGCGAGGTGGTGGCGGCGATCAGCCTCCCAGCCAACCCGACGGCGCCACCGATGTCGTACATGCTCGACGGCAAGCAGTACATCTGTGTGGCCGCGGCGACGCTCGAGACCCCGGCCGAGCTCATCGCCATTGCGCTACCGTGATTCACCCACCGTCTACGGTGCACGAGGTCCACAGTGACAGACCAACGCAAAGACAACTACCAGAGCATCTTTCTGTCCGGGACCGATGCGGAGTTGCCGCTCTGGTTCACCAACGACTACCAGAAGTACAGCAACTTCCGGGAGATGGCCGGCGGCGGGAACGGACTCCTGCTCGCGTGCAAGGACAACAACCTCGGGCGGACGGTGGCCCTCAAGAAGCTGCGACCCGGCCTGGCTGCCAGTGTCCGTGACCGGCAGCGATTGTTGCGAGAGGCTCGGGTGACGGCGCAGTTGCAGCATCCCGCCACGGTGCCGGTCTACGAGATCGGCAAGGACGATCAAGGGCAGATCTACTTTGCGATGAAGAAGATCGAAGGCGAAGACCTGTTCAAGATCCTGAGTCGCATTGCCCGCGGGGACACATCAACCAGCCAGACCTACTCGCTGGACCGACTGCTGGGTATTGTGATTCAGGCGAGCAACGCGCTGGCCTACGCTCACACCCACGGCGTGATTCATCGTGACGTCAAGCCCGAGAACATCTTGGTCGGGTTCTTCGGCGAGGTGTACCTGATGGACTGGGGCGTGGCGAAAATCTGGGGGCGTCCCAACGATGGCAGTGTCGATGAAGAGATCACCGACGGCGAACTGCGAGAACGGCTCACGACGGCGGGTTCACGCCCGGGCACGCCGCTCTACATGTCGCCCGAGCAGGTCCAGGGCAATAGGACCATCGACGAGCGCACAGACATCTTCAGCATGGGCGTCGTGCTGTATGAATTGTTGGCCCTGCGAGAACCGTTCAGGGGGCGCACCATCGAGGACACGTTTCACAACATTTGCAACATGACGCCGCCAGCGCCGAGCGCGATATCCAAACACTTGACCGTGCCGGCACGACTGGACGAGATCTGCCTGAAAGCGATGCAGAAAGAGCCGCGTGGCCGTTACTCGAACATCATGGATATGGTGGGCGAGATTCGGCAGTTCCGCGAGGAGACCATGCTGGGCCCGACCGGTTCGTGAACGACAGGACGGTTGGCGCCGACTACAGGTCGGTCCGCATCCAGGCGGTGGCCAGACTGTCGGCGTACTCGTTCCAACGGTTGCCGGAGTGGGCCGCGATCCACGTGAGCGTGCACTGCGGGCGGGCCCGGTAGAGGGCCAGGAGTTCCTGGACGAGCTCCAGGTTCTTGATCGGGCCGGTCTTTCTCTTCCAGCCTTTCCGCTCCCATCCAGGGGCCCACTTCGTGATCGTGTCCACACACAGGCGGCTGTCGGTCCGAACTTCGGTGACCGCGTTCTCGGGTAGCATCTGGAACGCCTCGATCAGGGCGTGCAGTTCCATGCGGTTGTTGGTCGTGTCCGGATCGTGCCCGTGCCGCTGGCCCTGAATCTCGCCGTCCTCCACCCAGACTGCCCCCCATCCCCCCGGACCCGGATTAGGTACGGCGCTCCCGTCGGTGAACACGCCGGACCCGGGACCGTCCCGGTACTTCGCTAGCACCTGGGCCAGGGTGAGGTTCTCCTCCCGCAGCGACCGGCCCCGGTCGGCTCCGCCGCTTCTAGGACCTCGTGCCCCCTGAGATGCACCGGCAGGTTTTTTCTGAGAGTGCTCACGGCAGTAATTCGGTTCCCAGCCCGGGTACTTGTCGATCGCCGCTTGAGGAACCTCGAAGGCCGCGCCACAGACCGTGCACCGGAAACTAGTCACTCCGCATTCAATTCCAGGGCCGCCCGGGCGACGTCCGCGTCCTGAATGGTCTTCCGCCGGTCGGCCGCGGCCAGTTGTCCGGCGGCTCGCCCCAGCCGACGGATGTAGTTGTCCACCTGCGTTCCGGCGGCCACAAGCGCCGACCCGCTGATTCGGCAACCACCCGAAGCCTCTGTCAGCAGTCGTTTCACCGGCGCGCTGGGTAATTCGGACATGGTCAGACCTCCTTGTCTTTGTGATGGTAGTCCAGCCCGGGCGGCCTAGCCTAGGAGGCTGCCGAAAAACGCCAGAGGGGGCGCTGAAGAACGATGTGGAGTGGTTTTGGCGCGACGAGGGAGCGGGCAGGGCGACCGAGGAAGCAACACCGCCAGATGGGATGCCCCCGCCCGAAAACCTAGTCGTCGGGTACACTAATTCTTGCGCTCGGCTCCGACCAACGACCGCGTCATTCGGCGGCACCCGACAAGCAACCGGCCTGGTATGTATGGCAGACAGAATCGGTATTGAGGACCTTCGAGGTCGCGGCATCGTTGCGTTGGTGTCCGGCGGCCTCGACAGCGTGACGTTCACACGGTGGGCCCGCGACCACGGGGTCAAGGTGCATTGCTGCACCGCGGACCTCGGTCAGCCGGATGAGGAGGACATCGGCGACATTGAGATCCGGATGCGGCAGGCTGGAGCGGAGACCTTCACCTTGGTCGATGGGCGTCAGGCGCTGGCGGAGGCCGGGTTGCTGCTGCTGATCTGCGGGGGCAGCTATGAGGGCGGCTACCTCAACACGACCGGTATCGCTCGAGCGGTCACCACCCAGAAAGCGCTCCCGGTGTTGGCGGCCCACGGCGTGGACGTGCTGGCCCACGGCGCGACCGGCCGTGGCAATGACCAGACCCGGTTCCAGCTCTACGCGAACATGCTCGACCCGGCCATCAAGGTGTATGCACCGTGGCGCGACTCTGTGTTTCTGGCGCAGTTCCCCGGTCGGTCCGAAATGATCGACTACTGCGAAGCCCAGGCCATTCCTGTCCGGGCCACCCGCGACAAGCCGTACAGCACCGACGCCAACTTGCTGGGGCTCACCCATGAAGCCGGCAAACTCGAGCGGTTGGATATCGGCCCCCGTTTCATCACGCCACAGTTCGGGGTCCATCCGCAGGATGCCCCTGACAGCACCGTGAGACTCGCGATCCGGTTCGAGGGTGGCATCCCGGTGCAGGTGAACCAACAGTCACTCGATCTGGTGTCGTTGTTCGAGTTGTTGAATCAGGTCTCCGGCGCGAACGGCGTGGGGATCGGGATTCACGCGGTCGAGAATCGCTATGTCGGCATCAAGTCCCGTGGGGTGTACGAGCAACCGGCGATGCAGGTCTTGCACACGGCGTACGAGTACATCTATCAGCTCATTCTCGATCGGCGGTCACTGGAGCTGTACAAGTTCCTCGCCAACATGGTCGGTCGCCAGATCTATGAGGCGGCTTGGTTCCACCCGAGTACGGCGGCAGCCATTCGCGCCATCCGCTCGTTCTCAGACACGATTCGTGGTGAGTTGACCGTCGACCTCTACAAAGGGCACGTCGATTTCGTGAAAGCGGACTTCGAGTCCGTGCTGTACTCACCGGACGACGCCTCCATGGAGGGTGTCGGCACCTTCGACCACGCGGACGCAGAGGGCCTGCTGGGGGTGCTCGGCGTGTCGGCCAAAGGACTGCACGCGGCGAACCAGATCCGACTCGACGACTTCTCGCTTTAGTCGAGCGCGAAGACCGCGATCCGTTCGGATGCGAGGAGCTGTTCGTTCACCCACACGAGACGGAGACGTTCCGCGCACGGGCGGTAGTCGTAGA
>JAPYUM010000025.1 GCA_029940535.1 Vicinamibacterales bacterium | reverse complement strand
GTTCGTCTGGCCAGGCGCGAGGAGGGAGCAGCCAGGCGGGCTGTGACCGACGAAGCAACACCGCCAGACGGGCGCCTCGTCGGCAAACCCTCAATGCACGGGTCCGTTCCAGTCGTCTCCTCCGCCGCGATACACGTTGAACTTCTTTCGCAAACGGCCCATCTTCCACCGCAAGTATCGGTACTTGATCTCCGCCATGACGCCAAATCGACCGAGCTGGCCAAGGCCGGCGCCCCGTCCGCCACGTTGCAAGTAGAGGTAACCCACGATCAGGCCGCCGAGGTGAGCCATGTGTGCCACCCCACCGGCCGTGTCGCTGAGCGAGGAAAAGAAGACGAAACCGCCGATAATCAGCACGAAGTACTTGGCCGGGATTGGGATCGGAAACGGGAACATGTACAGCGGACGGGTCGGATAGTAGATGGCGAACGCCATCAGGAGCCCGTACACCGCGCCGGAGGCGCCAATCGTCGGCGTCACGTACATCCGTTCACCGAATACCGACGGTATGAGCGACGCCGCTAGCATCGCCACGCCGGCCCCTGTTCCAGTGACGAAGTAGTACCGCAGGAAAAATTGCGAACCCCAGAGACGTTCCAGTTCCGTGCCGAACATCCACAGTGCCAGCATGTTGAACAGGATGTGCGTGAACCCGCCGTGTAGAAACAGATACGTGAACGGCTGCCAGAGCCACCATCGGCCGAATACCGCCGCCGGCGTCAACCCAAAGAACTGAACCAGCACGGGCGCGATCTGCATCGCCACGAAGGTCCCGACGTTGGCCCAGATCAGCATCTTCACGATCGGCGTGACAGCGCCAGGACCGAAAGAAGACAGCGTCGAGGAGGGTGCGTATCTGGGCATGGCGTATGACGTCCGGAGGGACTGCAATCGTACCACGACGGCGCGGGTTCCGGGCGCAGCCCCGTCTGAGTACTACTCTCGGAGGCGACGGACGATCTGGGTTGCCGCCGTCCTGAACTCGGCGAGTCGCAACAGGCCGGCCATGCCGGCCAGCACGGCGACCCCCAGGGCAATCTCCAGGCCGACCATCACCGCGAGTCTCGCGAATCCTGGATCGGGCCAGAGGGCCGTGAGCCAGATGTGCGTGGCACGCAGGGCAAGGCCCATGACTCCGGCGGCGACCGCGATCTTCGCGAGGCAGGTTGCGAGTGCGGCGCCGTCGAGTCCGCCGAGTCTCGGCCTGAGCAGGACGAGCAGCACGGTGGCGTTCGCGACAGCGGCGATGGACGTGCCAAGCGCCAGACCCTGATACCCCAGAATCCTGACCAGGGTGAGATTCAACACGATGTTGAGGGCCATCGATCCGACGCTGACATAGGCGGGGATGAGGCTCGTGCCCAGCGCGCAAAAGGTGGGCACGGCCAAACGCACCGTCGAGTAGCCGACGATACCGGGCGCGTAGCATGCGAGAGCGACCGCCGTCGCGCGGGTGTCCAGCGCCGTGAATTCGCCGCGCTCGAAGATCAGGCGGACGATTGGTTCCGCCAGGACGATCAGGCCGACCGTCGCCGGTATCGTCAGGACCAGCATCAGCCGCAGACCCTGTGAGACGGTCCGGCGCATCGCCGCAATCTCGGCGCGGGCTGCGTGACGCGAGAGCACCGGCAGGGCGGCTGTGGCGATAGACACCCCAAGCACGCCGATCGGGAGATACATCAGTCGAAAGCCGAAGGTCAGCCAGGTGACCGCGCCGGTGCCTTGGCTCGTGGCCAGAAACGTGTTGACCAGCACGTTGACCTGGACGGCGGCGCCCGCCACTGTGCCGGGACCCATCAGCCCCAGAATCGTCCGGAGCCCGCGGTCCGCCAGGTCTAGCGTCGGTCGGTATCGAAAGCCTTCTCGGTGCAACACCCAGTACTGCAGCGCGATCTGGCCGAGTCCGCCGACGACCACGCCAAACGCGATCGCCATGATCGGCTCGAGATTGAAACGCGGCATGACCGGGACGAGGAGGAACGCACTCGCGATGAGGCTGACGTTGAACATCGCGGGGGATAAGGCCGGTACAAAAAATCGACGTAGCGAGTTCAGCATCCCCATGCAGGCAACGGCCACCGCTACCAGCATCAGGAACGGCAGCATGACCCTGGTCAGAGAGATGGTCAGCTCGAGCTTGCCCGGAATGTTGGCGAAATCTCGAGCGAGCAGCCGGGTAAGCGGCGCCGCGACGAGAATGCCCGCCATCACCAGGGCCCCAGTGATGACGATCAGCGCCGTGATGAGGTGGCGCCCGAGCTGCCAGGCGGCGTCGCGACCCTCTTCCGTCAAACGCCGTGTGAATGTCGGGATGAACGCGGCACTCATCGTGCCCTCGGCGAAGAGGTCACGTACGAGGTTCGGAATGCGAAGGGCGACGTAGAACGCGTCCGTCGCGTTGCCCGCGCCGAACATGAAGGCCAGCACCTGGTCTCGCACCAGGCCCAGCACCCGACTGGTCATGGTCGCAACGCCGACGACGGCGGCCGAGCGGGCAAGCCCACTTGAGGGCGCCTCGGATGCCGATGGGTCAGGTGGCGGGGGCGCCGCGGGTGCGCTCGGCACGGGGGGACTCATTCGCGGGGGAGCAGCGTACCATAGGACTCACGTCAAGAAGACCTCTGCGATTCCCGGTGTCGCCCCTTTCACATCGTGCCGCTCGCGGGGTTGTAATGCGTGCAGTTGTCGAACGGCGTCGTCGGCGATCGGTAGGGCGCGGTCGACGACCCCTGCATCACATGACGACCACACGCCAGACGGACCCTCAGAACGACTTCGGTCTGCTGCTGGATACTTATCAGACCGAGATCCCGCGGTATCTGCGGCGTCTGACGGGTGATGCCGCGACCGCCGACGATCTGTTTCAGGATACGTTCTTACGCGCGTTCAAGGCGTTCTCCCGATTGCGGGCGAATCCGAACCACCGAGCCTGGCTGTATCGCATTGCCACGAATCGGTTCCTCAATCATCGCCGCCGCCGGCGCCACGGAGTCGAGGTTCCCCTCGCCGCGGACATTCGGAGTCGCACACCTTCGCCCGCGGCGATTCACGAGCATGCGACGGTCGCGGCCACCCTGCGCCAGGCGATCGCGCGGCTGCCGAAGCGTCAGCGTGCCGCGTTCATTCAGCGACAGTTGCACGGGTTCAGCTACAAAGAAGTGAGTGCGGTGCTCGGCTGTACGCAGACGGCGGCGCTGGGCCGACACGCCGACAGCTGTTGCGGGTGCAAGAAAGAGTGGCAGCGAGTCGACCTGATTCGGCGGGCGCTGTCGCGCGCCGGCACCGCCGACGAGCCCGGCGCTACGGATGTGCGTAGGGCGCGAGAGCGGCTACGCACCGCGCTCGACCGGGCGGGGCATCCGCCGATTCGGTTCGGAAAAGTGACGACACCAGTGGGTTCGGTGTTCATCGGTCTGACTGAGCACGAGGTCTGCGACTTGACCTTCGGGCAGGCATCGGAGCGGGACTACCGAGCCGCGCTATTGCGCCGCGCGCCCGAGGCATGGCGGGACGACGTTCTTGTGGTGCCGGTGGCCGAGCAGATCGCTACCTACTTCGCGGGGACGTTGACCCGGTTTGCGGTGCCGCTGGATCTGCGACAGGTGACGTCGTTTACCGCCCGTGTGCTGCGTGAAACCCGAAAGGTTCGCTTCGGCCGCCTGACCAGCTATGGGGCGCTGGCCGACCGTCTCGGACCTCCGGGCGCCAGTCGGGCCGTCGGCGGGCGTTGGGGCGCAATCCGATCCCGATCATCGTGCCCTGTCATCGAGTCCTCGCGCAGGGCGGGCTTACCGGCGGCCTCCCGACCAAGCGACTCCTGCAGCGAGTCGAGGGGCACCAGTTCTCTGAGCCCCCGCCGACGCTGTTCTAGTACTCAGACGGGGCTGCGCCCCGAACCCCCGGCGACCGCTGCGCGGGGACCCCGAAAGCCCCACTCTGCGTCCGCGAGGCGCGCACGTGCGCGCCTAGCGTCGACGTATGGTGGAGGTTGGTGCCGGGGCTGTCGTCGTGCTGCCGAACGCTCCGGTTTCGATACCGATGGTCCTCCGACTCGGGTCGGAACTGCCCATCGGCAGCCCAGGTCGAGAGGCCGGCACGTTGCCGAAGGTCGGCAAGTCCACCGTCTCCGGTTCTTCCTCGTCATCCCCGTCATCGGATTGCCGCAGCAACTGTTGGAGCTGTTCCGACTGTTCCTGCTGCGCGGCGGTCGCTGTGAACGGTGTACGACCGCGTCTACCGTTGTTTGGACTACGGCCACTGGTTGGACTCACCCGCGGCGGAGCCGGCCTGGACCCTCGGACGCCGGCCACTTGCCGCGTCGCCGCTGGCTTGCTCACCGCCATCACCAGGATGCGGTCGAACCGCGAGTCCCCGTCCGAAAGCTCCGCGCGTGGCGCGGCGAGGTAGCCGGCTGCGTCGCGCAGCAGTGTGCGCAGGGCGCGCGCTTCCGGCACGTCGACGAGTTCCAGGGTTACGACCTGGTCAGCCAGTCCGTCCGCGTCAATGATGGTGGTATTGCCGACACGGCCCCACTCCGAGAGGATTGTCTTGATCGACACCTGCTGCGCCCGGATCGTGACCCGGCCGTCCTGGAGGGACAGCTCGAGGTTGTCAGCGGCGTCGGTCGGCCCCGCCAAGGTCAACATGACGCAGATCGTAGCGAGCCGAATCACGAACTCCGTGAAGGACACCTTGGGCATCAGGTCAAGCATACGACTCTCGACACCGGAACACACGCAACCTCCTCAGACGGGGCTGCTCCCCGAACCCCCCCCGACCCGCGGGGACCCCGAGAGCCCCACTCCGCGGCCGCGAGGTGCGCACGTGCGCGCCGAGGCTCACAGAGGAGAAAGCGACGCCAAAGGCGGACGTCGCACGCCCCGGAGGTTTTCTGACGAGGCGTCTGTCTGGCTAGGCGACGCGACGCTCCCCCCCAAACCCACGCCTCCCGCAGAGCCGGTTTCCTGGCGAGGCGTTCGCGTGGCAAGGCGCAAGGAGGGAGCATGCAGGCGGCATGTGACCGACGCAGCAACGCCGCCAGGCGGACGCCTCGACAGGAAACCTAGACGTACTCTGGGCGTTGGGCTCGGTGGTGTTCGATCACCAAGGTGAGGATGTCCGGAAGCTGTACTCGGGGCTCGTAACCGACCAGGTTCTGCACCTTGGTCAGGTCCGGGACGCGCCGGGGCATGTCCTCGAAGCCGCTCTCATATGCCTCGTCGTAGGGGATGGTCACGATCTCCGAATCGCTTCCGGCCAGCGTTTTGACGAGGGTCGCCAGTTCCCGAATCGTCGTTTCGTGGTTGTTGCCTAGGTTGAAGACCTCGCCCACGGCTTTTGGCTCTGCGGCCAGGGCGATGATTCCGCGAGTGACGTCGCCCACGAAGCCAAAGCTTCGGGACTGTGTCCCGGGGCCAAAGACCGTGATCGGTTCGCCCGCCACGGCCTGCCGAACGAAGTTGGGAATCACCATGCCGTAGCGGCCCGTTTGCCCTGGGCCGACGGTGTTGAACAGGCGGAGAATGATGACCGGAAGCCGCCGTTCTTTCCAGTAGGCGAGGGCGAGAAATTCGTCAATCGCCTTGCTGCACGCATACGCCCATCGGTGCTGGTGAGGCGCACCCAGCACCAGGTCCGCATCTTCGCGGAACGGAATCGCGGTGCTCTTGCCATACACCTCCGACGTCGACGCGATCACCACCAGTTTGCGCTTCTTGGCGGCATGCTTGAGCACCACCTCCGTGCCGGCGACGTTGGTTTCAATGGTGTGTACCGGCGCTTCGACAATCAACTGTACGCCGACCGCGGCCGCCAGATGAAAGACCACGTCACAACGGTCGATCTGCTCGGAGAGCATCGGCTCGTTGGTGATGGTGTCGATCGCATAGTCGAACCGCGGGTGAGTCTTGAGCGGTTCGATGTTGTCGATCGACCCGGTGGAGAGGTTGTCCAGAACGAACACCTCGTGACCGACATCGAGTAGGGCGCGGGCCAGATGCGAGCCGATGAAGCCGGCTCCGCCGGTGATCAGTGTTCTCATGGTGTGGTGTTCGTGTGGTAACTCACGTGGCGAACCGGAAGTTGATGATGTCGCCGTCTCGAACTTTATAGTCCTTGCCTTCGAGCCGGACCTCCCCGTGCTCGCGGCACGCGGGGTAGGAGCCGTCACGATCGGTCAGCGCCTCGTAGGACACGACTTCGGCACGTATGAACCCCCGAGCGATATCGCTGTGAATTTCGCCGGCCGCGTCTTGAGCCGACGTTTCTCGAGGGATGGACCACGCGCGGCACTCGTCCTCGCCGACGGTGAAGAAAGAGATGTAGCCGAGCAGACGATAGCTCGCGCGGATCACCCGGTCGAGACCGGAGTCAGCCAATCCGAGGTCCTCCAGAAACGCCGCGCAGTCTTCCGGTGGCAGCTGGGCGATCTCCAGCTCGATCTTCGCGCATACCGGCACCGTCTCGGTGGCGGCACCGGACAGCGCCTCGGTCAGTTCGGCCCGTTCGATCGCGCCCGCCGGGTCCGCGACGTCAGATTCGTCCAGGTTCAGGACGACGAGCAGCGGTTTCGCCGATAGAAAGCTGAATCCTCTCAGCCGCTTGGTGTCCTCGGGATCCAGGGACAGTGCTCGCAGCGGCTGCCCGTCTTCCAGGGTAGCCCGGCATCGCTCGATGATCCGAGCCTCCTCGTCCAGTTCACGACTCTTACCCTTCTTGAGGTCCTGCCGGATCCGCTCCAGCCGGCGTTCCGCGACCGCGAGGTCGGCCAGAATCAGCTCATCTTCCATGCGACGCAGATCACGAGCCGGGTCGACATCGCCGGCGGCGTGTGGCACACGCTCGTCTTGGAACAGTCGGAGCACATGCAGCAGCGCGTCGGCGTTGCGAAAACCAGACACGTCGAGCAGGGCCTTCGCTCCCCCGTGGCCGGCGAGCTCGGTCAGTTCCACAGTGGCCGGAACGTGTCGCTTTGGCTTGAACAGTGTGGTCAACACGTCAAGGCGAGGATCTGGCACTCGGGCCACGCCGACCTGCGATTCCAAGCGCCCGCCGGGCTGGCCGCCGTGCTCTCCGGACTGGCTCAGCAGCCGTAGCAACGTGGTCTTCCCGGTCGATGGCAGACCGATCAGCCCTGCTCGAAGCATCGTGTGCGGTTCGTGGCGACGTTCACAAACGCCCCCAGCATGGCCGTTGGGCGTGCAGTGACGCGCGGACGCGTGTAGACGGAGCGAAAGTTAAACGGAGGTCGTTGATCCAGCTGAATTTGGCTGTTGACACTTGACTGGCCGCCTTCTACTATCGCAGTGGATTTTATTGGACACAAGTGGAGTAAATAGGGTGCTACGCGGAAATTTCTCAGCCAAGATCGACGAGAAGGGACGTCTGAAGATCCCAACCTTGTTTCGCTCCACGATTGAAGACCGATACGGCACCCAGCTTTTCATTACGAGTTTGACCGGCGAACTCGTGAGTATCTATCCACTCCAGGTCTGGACCGGGATCGAAGAGAAGCTCGCGAAGGTCCCGACCACTCTCCCCGCTCGCGGCAAGTTTCTTGACCGCGTCAACTATTTCGGACAGCCAGGCGAGTTCGACAAGCAGGGTCGCGTGTCGATTCACGGACGGCTTCGCGAGTCGTCGGCCATGTCCGGCGACGTAGACGTGTTCGGTCAATACGACTATCTCGACGTGTGGAACCACGACCGCTTTGTGAACCGTCTCGACGGGGATCCGTTCACCGACGACGACGCTCGGGCACTCGCCGAGTTCGGTATCTGACCGCGATGATTCTACACGAGCCGGTGCTGCCAGTGGAGACCATCGAGCAGTTGGCGCCGGCCGGACGCGAGCTCATGGTTGATTGCACCGTCGGCACCGGAGGTCACACGGAGGCGCTCTTCCACGCCGGCGCCACGCGGGTCCTCGGCTTCGACCGAGACGCGGAGGCGTTGTCTCTGGCGCGAGAGCGGCTGTCGCCGTGGCTCGGTCGGCTGGAGTTGGTGCACGCCGACTACCGAGAATTTGGTCAGGCACTGGATGAACGCGGGATAGACCGCATCGACGGGGCGCTGGCCGATCTGGGCCACTCGACCGTCCAACTCGAGACGGACGGACGCGGCTTCAGCTTCCGTCTCGACGCCCCCCTTGATATGCGCATGGATCGCAGTCAGGGACAGACCCTGTCGGAGATGCTCGACGAGGTCACTCCTGAGGCGCTGGCTGACGTGATTTACGAGTACGGGGAGGAGCGTCATTCTCGGCGTATCGCGCGTCGCATCATCTGGGCGCGCGACGCCGGCGAGCTGACGACAACGACCCAGCTCGCGAATGTGGTGCGCCGGTCGATCCGGTATCGAGGGCGTACCCGTATCGATCCCGCTACCCGGACCTTCCAGGCCTTGCGGATTTGGGTCAACCGGGAGCTGGACGGCCTTGATGTCTTCCTGCGGTCGTTGGCGAGTCGCCTTGCCGCGGGTGCCCGCATGGTGATCATCAGTTTTCACTCGCTGGAAGATCGGATCGTGAAGCACACCCTGCGGGAGCTGGAACAGGGCGGAGGGGTCGCCCTGCGCGTTCTGACCCGGAGGCCGGTCCGGCCACATCCGGATGAGGTATCGCGCAACCCACGTGCGAGGTCCGCGCGCTTGCGAGCGGCTGAGAGGCTGGCATGAGCAGGCTCCATCTCGAATACGACATCAAGCGCCACATCCGGAACAGTCCCATCGTGCGGGAGGTCGACAAGACCCGACGACGCCAGCAGTGGCGCTCGCTGGCTATCGGCGTCGGCCTTGTGGTCGTGTTGTTGTTCTCGGCCTGGCAGCACTTCGAACTGCTCCGTCACGGGTATGCCATCGAGCAGATGGAGCGCGAACGGAACGATGAGCTCGAAACGAATCGGCACTTGCGCCTGGAAATAGAAACGCTGCGGTCGCCTCGGCGGATCGAGCGGATCGCGACCGGGGATCTCAACCTCGTGGCCCCGACTCCCGCCGACTCGCATGTCATCGAGCGAATCACACCGACCCCGCCGCCCGACCGTTCCGTGCTGGCATCGCGTGCCGCGAGCGCGGTGGTCGGGGCCCGTCCGTAGCTGAGCGAGACGAACTATGGTGCCGCCTCCTGCTTCCACCGACCGCTGGCGCGAAGTCATCCGGCGGCGCGTGCTCGTCACGGCGAGCCTGATGCTGCTGTGGGGTCTGGCGATCGAGGGGAGGCTCGTACATCTGCAGGTGTTGCGTCACGCCGATCTCGTGGAGCGCGCTGAGCGGCAACGTTCACGTTCCATCGAAACCCATCCAAAGCGAGGAGAGATTCTCGACCGGGAGGGCCGCGTGCTCGCCTACAGCGTCGATGCCGACACCGTGGTCTCGGTGCCGGTGCAGGTGGACGATCCCGTCGAGACCACGCGGCAGCTGTGCAACGTGCTCGAGTGCGACGAAGCGCAACGCGGTCGGCTTCAGAGTCGGCTGGGTGAAGACCGGTTGTTCGCCTACGTAGAGCGTCGCGTGTCTGTCGACGCCGCCCGCAGAATCCGAGAACTGGACCTCGAAGGCATCGGGCTCGTCAAGGAGAGTCGCCGCTTCTATCCCAACAAGGAGCTGGCCGCGCACTTGCTCGGCTACGTCGGGATCGACAACAACGGTCTGCACGGGATCGAGGCGAGGTACGACAAAGAGGTGCGTGGGCGCCCGGGACGTGTGCTGGTGCAGACGGACGCTCATAATCGCGCGTTCAGTCGGGTCGAGAGTCCGCCGACCGCCGGTGTCTCGCTCGAGCTCACCATCGACAAGCTTATTCAGCACATCGCCGAGCGCGAGCTGCGTGCCGCCGTACTCGAGCATGACGCCGCGGCTGGCACGGTCATCGTGATGGATCCGTCGACCGGCGAGATTCTTGCTCTTGCCAACGAACCCACGTTCAACCCCAACAGCTTCTCGGCCTCAACGCCTGACGCCCGCCGGAACCGTGCCACCCAGGGCGTGTATGAACCGGGGTCGACACTCAAGATCGTGACGGCGTCCGCCGCCCTTGAGGAGCGGTTCTTCGAACCGGAGCAGATCATCGATACCAGTCCCGGCGTCATTCGGTTCGGGTCGCATCGAATCGACGACATGGGCCGCAACTACGGGGCGCTCTCGTTCGCGGACGTCATCGTCAAGTCAAGCAATGTCGGGGCGAGCAAGATTGGCATCGCGCTTGGACCGGAGCGGCTCGGACGCTACGTGACGCGATTCGGTTTCGGCCAGATCGCGTCTCCCGACTTCGCCGGCCAGAGCCGTGGAATCGTGCGCCGCGACTGGTCGCGCCTACGTGACGGTGTCCTCGCCAGCATCGCGATGGGCTACAACATTTCCGTCACGCCGTTGCAGATGGCCGCGGCGATGAGCGCCGTCGCCAATGGCGGTGAACTCGTCGAACCCCGCTTGGTCCGTGCGCAAATCAGCGGAGATCAGCGACTCGAGGTGGCTCCGCATGTGGTTCGACGAGTGATCAGCCGTGAGACCGCGTCGACCCTCACCCGCATCCTCGAAGACGTCGTGTCGAGAGGGACGGCCCGGAGCGCACAGCTCGAGGGCTACACGGTGGCTGGCAAGACCGGAACGTCAGAGAAGATCATCGATGGTCGGTACGCCGAAAGGGGCCACAACGTCGCGTCGTTTGTGGGGTTTGTGCCGTCCACGCGCCCCGCCCTGACCGTTCTCGTCGTGATCGATGACGTGGTGCGATTCGGCGGAGCGGTGGCCGGACCAGTGTTTCAGCGCATCGCCGAGGCGTCGCTACGTCATCTAGGCGTGCCGCCGAACGTCGATGCCCCGTCGCCAGTTCTGGTGGCTGCGGATGAGGTGTCCGGTACGCGTGTGCGTTCCGCGTCGCTACGTCTGCCGACCCCGGCCGGTAGCGACCAACCGCCGGGGGCCGCTGGTCGGATGCCGGATCTGCAGGGTTTTAGCGCTCGGTCGGCGTTTGGGGTGGTTGCCCGGATCGGTCTGACCACAGAAGCGCACGGTCGGGGCTTCGTCACGGCGCAGTCGCCCCCGTCTGGCGCCGTCGTCGCCAGAGGGCAGCGGGTCATGCTGCAATTCGACCGCGTTCTCGGTGCCGCGATACGGGTACGCCCATGACCGTCGGCGACCTGTTGCCGCGTCTGTCCGGCGTCGCGCCAGCGCCAGAGACGCCGGTGACGGTCCCTGCCGTGCGGGACCAGCTGGTGACCGCCATCGCGCATGACTCGAGAGATGTCGCCCGCGGGACAATTTTCGTGGCGGTGAGGGGACAGCGGTTCGATGGTGCCCGTTTTGCCCCGGATGCCGCCACCCGGGGAGCGGTACTCGTCGTCGCCGCGTCGATGCGTCCGGATGACGCGCGCGTACCGTGGCTGAGGGTGCTAGATGCCCGGGTGGCGCTGGCCGAGCTGGCCTCCGCGTTCTACGGCGACCCGAGCGGGGACCTCACCGTGGTGGGGGTCACCGGGACCAACGGGAAGACGACCACGACCTACTTGCTCTCGGCCATCTTCGATGCGGCTGGGTGGCCGTGCGGCCGGATTGGGTCGGTTGGGTACCACACCGGACGCCGAGAGGAAGTGGCCGAGCACACGACGCCGGAGGCGCCGGCGATACAGGCACTGTTGCGCGAGATGGTCGACAACGGGCGAACCACGTGTGCCATCGAGGTGTCGTCGCACGCGCTTTCCATGCGACGTGTGGACCAGGTCCAATTCGCCGCCGCGGTGTTCTCGAATCTGACGCGGGACCATCTCGACTACCACCCTGACATGCAGGACTACTTCGCCACAAAACGGCGGCTGTTCGACATGCGGCGGCCGGGTGCGCCGGCCATCGTGAACCTCGATGATCCCTATGGTGTCGAGCTGGCGGGCACGGTCGATCACCTGATGACCTATGCGATTGACGCGGCCGCGGACGTGACGCCCGAGCACCTCGAGATGACGCTGTCCGGGTCGTCCATGGACGTGGGCACGCCTCGCGGTCGTCTCCGGATTCGGTCCGGTCTGCCGGGGAGACTCAACGTCTACAACATCCTCGCGGCGGTGGCGGCGGCGGTGGCTCTGGACGTACCGTTCCCGGCGATCGAGCAGGGGGTCGCCGGGTTGGACGGGGTGCCTGGACGATTCGAGGTTGTCTCCACCCCGGATGACGACGTGATCGCCATCGTCGATTTTGCCCACACCGACGATGCGCTCCGAGCGGTGCTGACGGCCGTTCGCGCCCTGAGTCCTCACCGCGTCATCAGCGTCTTCGGATGCGGCGGCGATCGGGACGCCGCCAAGCGACCACTGATGGGTGCCGTCGCGGCCAGACTCAGCGACCTGGTGGTGGTGACTTCGGACAACCCGCGGTCCGAGGACCCGGACGACATCATCGCGGAGATTCGACTCGGAATGGAGTCCCCCGCGGACGCTGGCCAGCTCCGTCACCGGGGCATCGCGGACCGAGCCGCGGCGATCGAATTCGCGGTGCGGGAGGCCGAGCCGGGTGACGCCGTCGTCATCGCGGGCAAGGGGCACGAGAGCCACCAGCTGATCGGTGACGAGCGTCGGCCGTTCGACGACCGGCGAGTGGTGCGTGAGGCGCTTGGTCGAAGACGAGCCGGTATCGGGTGGGCCTGATCCGGACGGTGGAGCCGACGGAGGAGACTGGCACGGGCATTGGGACATGGACGAACGACTCCCCCTCACGCTTGGCAACCTCGCACGTGCGGTCGACGGCCGGCTGTGCGCGGGTGAGCCCTCGATCGTGGTCCGGGGGCTGTCGATCGATTCGCGGTCGCTCAACGCGGGCGACTTGTTCGTCGCCATTCGGGGCGATCGGTTCGATGGGCACACCTTCGTCGCCGACGCCCTCGCGCGTGGAGCGCTGGGCGCGCTCGTGAGCGACGAGACTGCGCTGGGACCGTCTCCTGCCGTGGGGCTGGTGGTGGAGGACACGCTACGCGCGCTTCAGATGGCGAGCCGCTATGTCCGTCGGGCGTCGGGTGCCACGGTCGTCGCCATCACCGGCAGTGCGGGGAAGACGACGACCAAAGAACTGACGGCGGCCGCCCTGACGTCGAGCTACAAAGTGTTTCGGAGTCGTGGCAATTTGAACAACCAGATCGGTCTTCCGCTCTCACTGCTTGAGTTGCGGGACCGGCCAGAGATTGCGGTCGTGGAACTCGGGATGAACGCGCCCGGAGAAATCAGTCGCCTGATAACGCTGGCCGAGCCGGAGTTGCGGGTCTGGACGAATGTGGCGGAGGTGCATTCGGCGTTCTTCCCCTCGATCGAAGCCATCGCGGACGCCAAGGCGGAGATCCTCGACGGAGCCACGGCCGAGACGGTCGTGGTGGCGAACGCCGATGACGCGCGGGTGATGGCTCGCCTCGCCGGTGTGCCGGCGCGTGTGGCCACGTTCGGGGTTGGCGGGGACGCGGACGTCACCGCAACCGAAGTCGAGGAGCGCGGACTCGATGGCACCCGGGCGTTGGTGCAGACACCGGTCGGCCCGGCGCGGGTCACGACACCGCTCCTCGGACGAGGCAACCTGGCCAACGTGTTGGCCGCGATGACCGTGGCCATTCAGTTGCAGGTCCCGGTGGCGGTGGCGGCTGAGCGAGTGGCCATGGTTGCGGCGCCACCCGGGCGAGGGCAGATTCATCGGTTATCGAACGGCGTGGTCGTCGTCGACGACTCGTACAACGCCAATCCGACGGCGGTGAACGCCGCGGTGCTGACACTCGCGCGCGACCGGCGGGAGGGACGTCGGGTTGCGGTGTTGGGAGAGATGTTGGAGTTGGGCCGTCGAGCCACCCCGTTGCATGTGGAGACCGGACGCGCGGTCGCGTCCGCGGGTGTGGGGCTGCTCGTGACGGTCGGCGGCGAGCCGGCGCGCGCGCTCGGACAGGCCGCCATCGAGGCGGGCCTCGGCTCGGCGGACGTGCTGCACTGTGAGGATAGCGAGAGCGCGGCGACTCGGTTAGGCCCCTTGGTGCGGGAAGGGGATCTGGTGCTGGTCAAGGGGTCACGCGGCGTACGGACCGAAACGGTCGTGGCCAGACTCGTGGAGGAGTGGACCTGATGCTCTTCCACCTGTTGTACCCGCCGATCAACGTCGTTCAGTACATCACGTTCAGGACAGCAGCCGCGGGGTCGACCGCGTTCCTGATCAGCCTGCTGATGGGACCCTGGATGATCCGCACACTGCGCGAGTTTCAGATCGGACAAGTGGTGCGAGACGAGCTCTCTGAGACCCACCAGTTGAAGGCGGGTACGCCGACGATGGGCGGGCTGCTCATCCTGGCCGCGGCGCTCGTGCCGACGCTCTTGTGGGGCGACCTGACCAACACCTACGTCTGGGTGGCCATGTTGTCGACCGCCGCGTTCGGGTTCGTGGGGTTTCTGGATGACTACCTGAAGATCGGGCGCAAGAACCACCACGGGTTGCGGCCGCGTTACAAGCTGGTCGGGCAGGGTGTCGTCGGCGTGTCGGTTGGTCTCGCGCTGTTGTGGTTGAACGGACAAGGGCTGTACAGCACGGAGCTGTTCTTCCCCATCTTGAAGTGGCTCACCCCGAATCTGGGGTGGCTGTATGTCCCCTTCGCGGTGCTCCTGCTGGCTGCGTCCTCGAACGCGGTCAATCTCACCGATGGGCTCGACGGGCTCGCGATCAGCATCTTCACGGTCGCCGCTGGCGCCCTCACGGCGCTGGCCTACGTCACCGGACACGCGATCTTCGCGGACTACCTGCTGCTGGCCCATGTAGCGCCGGCGGCCGAGTTGACCATCTTCTGCGGCGCCCTTGTCGGCGCCGGGCTCGGCTTCCTCTGGTACAACTCGTATCCCGCCGAGCTGTTCATGGGGGATGTCGGGTCGTTGGCGTTGGGCGGCGCACTCGGCACGGTGGCGCTCCTGATCAAGCAGGAGCTCCTGTTGCCGATCGTCGGCGCCGTGTTCGCCATCGAGCTCCTCTCCGTGGTCATCCAGGTCGCATCGTTCAAGCTCACCGGACAACGTGTGTTTCGGATGGCGCCACTCCATCACCACTGTGAGCTGATCGGGTGGAGCGAGCCCAAGATCATCAGTCGGTTTGTCATCCTGGCGGTGGTGTTTGCCTGTTTCAGTCTCGCGACCTTGAAGCTGCGATGATCGAATTTTCCGTGCGTGGGGCGAATGTCGTAGTGGTGGGTGCCGCTCGCAGTGGCGTCGGCGCTGCGCGGCTGCTGGCCGGCCGCGGGGCGCACGTCACGCTGACAGAACAACGCCGCGAAGTTGCCGCCGAGGTCCGGCGCCTCACGGACGACGGCATCGAACTGGAACTGGGTCGCCACGACCCGGAAACGATGTCGCGCGCTGACCTCGTCGTGCTCAGTCCCGGCGTCCCCCCGACGCTGGCGGTGCTGGATGTGGCTCGGAATCACGGCGCGCCCGTCATCAGTGAGATCGAGCTGGCGTCGCGATGGCTGCGCGGCCGGGTCGTGGCGGTCACCGGCACGAAGGGCAAGTCGACAACGACGGTGCTGCTTGGGCGGATGCTGGAGGCAGGGGGGCTGTCGGCGTTGGTCGGCGGCAATGTCGGCACGGCGCTGAGCACGCAGGTCGAACACTCGACACCGGAAGCGATTCATGTGGTCGAGGTCTCCAGTTTTCAGCTCGAGCTCACCACGACATTCCGACCCTGGATTTCGGTGTTCTTGAATCTGCACGCCGACCATCTCGATCGCCACGACCGGCCGGAAGCATATGCGGCGGCCAAGGCTCGAATTTTCGCCAATCAGGGACCGTCGGACACGCTGGTGGTGAACGCCGACGACCCGGCAGTGTTGAGTCTGACTCGCCGGAGCCGTGCGGCGCGTGTGGCGTACGCGGTCACGGCCCCGCTCGAGGATGGGGTCGTCGTGGACGGCGACGTCATCGTACGCCGGACCCCGACCGGCGCCGAGCCGCTGGTGCCGCTCTCGGCGGTGCACCTGTTCGGGGACCATCTGCTCAGCGACGTCGTCGCGGCGACCGCCGTCGCTCACCGGATCGGCGTCTCGGCCGGAGCGATGACCGCGGCCGTGGACCGTTTTCCCGGGCTCGAACATGCGCTCGAGCCCGTAGGCGAGGTGGCCGGCGTGCGCTTTATCAACGACTCCAAGGCCACCAACGTCGAGGCGGCCAGACGAGCGTTGGAAAGCTGCGGGCGCCAGCTCGTCGTCATCATGGGTGGGCGATTCAAGGGGGGAGACCTGGGCGCGTTGGCGCCGCTGCTCGCGTCGCGGGCCGATGCTGTGGTCGTGCTCGGCGAAGCGCGTGACCGAATTCTGGATGCCTACGGCGCCGTGGTGCGGGTCGTCGAGGTTGAGTCGCTCGGAGATGCGGTGTCTGTGGCCTACGGGCTTGCGTCCCACGGCGGCACGGTCTTGCTGGCGCCCGCGTGCGCCAGCCTGGATATGTTCGAGGATTATGCCGAACGCGGCAGGTTGTTCAAGCAGGCGGTTGGTCGTCTGCGGGAGGACGTGAGGAAGCGCGCGCGAACGAGCTGACCACTTCTGGGCGTCAGAGGCGGGGAGGGCCCGGACACCCGGAATGGCCATGGTGCGTCGCACGGGTCCTGCAGGACACGCGTGAGCAGTGAGCAGTCATCAGTTGGGTGGCGGCGGTGAAGAGTCGGCCGCTGGGAACGCAGGCTGACTGGTCTGCGAGGTTGATGTCTTCACCCCGCGCCTGGCTGATGACTGCTGACTGCTCACGCGCCTGGTCCGAATCGGGTCGCAACCAGTGTGTCGGGTCGACGCGGCCCGACCTTTAGTGTCGCGTCGGCCCGGTCGGTCGACGTCGGGTTTCCAGGTCGCGCGCGAGCGCGACCGCACGTGTGGGTGCCGCAGGTTTTCGAGTATGGCCAGAACGCTGAAGTCAGACAGGCTCTTGTTTCTGGCCACACTCCTCCTGGTGTGTATCAGCGTCGTGATGGTGTATAGCGCCTCGGCATTCTTGGCCGTGGACAGGTATCAGCAGCCGCCGTACTTCTTCTTGTTCAAACAGGTCACGTGGGTCGCGATCGGACTCTGCGTGCTGAGCGTAGCCATGCGGATCGACTACCGCATCTGGAAACAGCCGATGGTGATCGGGACGGCGCTGGGTGTTTGCACGGTCGCCCTCGTGCTGGTCTTCTTTTTTCCAGTCGTCAACGGCAGCCGACGGTGGTTCTCGCTTGGAGGTATTGGTGTGCAGCCCTCAGAGCTGGCCAAGGTCGCCGTGATTATCTTTACCGCGTCACTGCTCGAGCGTCGAATGGACTCCATCGGTCGCGTGACCTACGCGCTGGGGCCGATCGTCCTGGTCACTGGCGTGATCTGCGGCCTCATCGTATTGGAGCCGGACTTTGGGACGGCGTTCACGGTCCTCACCATCGTCGGTGTCATGGTGTTCGCCGCCGGCCTCCACTATCGCTATCTGATTGTGTCGGCGCTGGTAATGGCGCCGCTCTTGTTCGTGATTCTGGCCAGCGAGGAGTACCGGCGTCGGCGACTCTTTGCGTTTCTCGACCCCTACGCGGACCCGCTGGGGGACGGTTTTCAGCTCATTCAGTCACAGATTGCCGTTGGTACCGGCGGCTTGTTCGGTCAAGGGTTGATGGCCGGTGTGCAGAAGTTGTTCTACTTGCCGGCTCCACACACCGATTTTATCTACGCCGTCATCGCCGAGGAGACGGGACTGCTCGGTGCGTCCGCCGTCCTCGCGTGCTTCGGGGTCATCGTGTGGCGTGGCTTGCGGGTGACCGCGGCGGCACCCGATCGGTTCGGGTCTTTCCTAGCGTTGGGTTTCACCATGATGGTGGCCTTTCAGGCATTCGTAAACATCAGCGTCGTGCTGGGGATGATGCCAACCAAAGGGATTCCACTGCCGCTTGTCAGTAACGGAGGGTCCTCACTGCTGATCAGTCTGCTCGGGATGGGCATTCTCCTAAACGTGTCAGAGCACGCGTCGGCGGACGTATGAATGTGAACCGATGCAATCACGTCGGCGAGCCACATGACCGATCGACCACCCACCGTCCTCCTGTGCGGCGCCGGTACCGGGGGACATCTCTACCCTGGTATCGCCGTGGCGCAGGAACTTCGTCGGCGACACCCGACCGCGCGCGTCGTGTTTGCCGGTACCGGACGGGCCCTGGAAACGAGGGCGGTGGGACGCGAGGGCTTCGACCACGAACGGGTGCGCAGCGCTGGGCTCAAGGGGAAGTCGGCCGGCGCTCTGATTCGCGGTCTCGCGGTGCTACCGGTGAGCGTCTGGGATGCGTGGCGCGTACTGTCGCGGGTGAGGCCGGATTTGGTCATCGGCCTGGGCGGGTACTCAGCGGGGGCGGTCGTGCTGATGGCCGCGTGTCGTCGGACACCGACGCTGGTACTCGAGCAGAACGCGTTGCCTGGCCTGACGAATCGGCTGTTGGCTCGAGTCGTGACCGCGGCGGCGGTTTCGCACGATGTGGCGCTGGCGTATTTCCGCGGGAAGGCCTTTGTCAGCGGCAATCCGGTGCGAGTCGGCTTCGCCGTGGCGACGCCAAGACCGAGTGCCCGGGCCCGCATGCATCTGCTGGTGATCGGAGGTTCGCAGGGCGCCCACGCCATCAATGTGGCCATGCTGGGCGCCGCGCGAGCGTTCGCGGCAGAGGCCGACAGGATCGTCGTGACACATCAGACCGGCGAACGGGATTGCGCGGACGTTCGGCGAACCTACGACGAAGCTGGGTTGGTGGCGCGAGTCGAGCCGTTCTTTCCGGAGATGGTCGAACTGATGGGTGATGCCGACATCGTCGTCTGCCGGGCGGGCGCGACCACGCTGGCCGAGCTTGCCGCCGTCGGGCGTCCGGCGGTGCTGGTGCCGCTGCCCGGTGCGGCCGATGGTCACCAGCGTGTGAACGCCGAAGTGGCGGTGCGCGATGGGGCGGCAGAACTGTTGCTGCAGCAGGAGCTGACCGGTGAGACCTTGGTGGAGCGAGTGTTCGCGCTCGTGCGAGACGACGCGCGTCGTCACCGTATGGCTGCCGCGGCTCGGTCGCTGGCGCGGCCGGACGCGGCCAGCCTCGTTGTCGACCGCGTTGAACAGCTCGCACAGTGGTGATCGACAGGACGACCAGAGCTGGTATGGACCCTGGTCAGTCGATGGCGCGACCGGAAGAACACGGCCTGCCTCCGAACGTGCGCCGGGTGCACTTCGTGGGTGTGGGTGGCGTCGGAATGAGTGGTATCGCCGTGATGATGAGCGCGCTCGGATACGAGGTCACTGGTTCCGACCTGGCGGCGTCAGAGGCGACGATGAGTCTGTCTGAGCGTGGAGTCGAAGTGCACACCGGGCATGACGCGCGTTGGGTCGGTCACGCGGACGCGGTCGTGGTCTCGGCCGCCATTCCTCACGAGAACCCGGAGCTTCGTGAGGCGCGTCGTCGCCGGCTGCCAGTGCTGTGCCGCGGCGCGATGCTGGCTGGCCTCACCCGGTCCCGGTCCACCATCGCCGTCACCGGGACCCACGGCAAGAGCACCACATCCTCGATGGTGGCCGTGATGCTCGCCGAGTGTGGACGTGACCCGTCCGCTCTGATTGGGGCGCGGGTTGGGGCATTCGGCAGCAACGCTCGCGTCGGGCAGGGACGCCACTTCGTCGTAGAGGCGGACGAGAGCGAGCGTTCATTGCTGGAGTTGACGCCCCATGTTGCCGTCGTCACAAATCTCGAAGAGGAGCACCTCGACCACTACGGCACCTTTGACGAGCTTTCGAACACCATCGTCGACTTTGTCAACCGCGTCATTCCGACCGGGGCGGTTGTGCTCTGCGCCGACGACCCCGCGCTGGCCGGATTGCGTGCCCGGGTCGACCGGCGCGTGGTGACCTACGGTCTGGAGGTCGACGCCGACATCATGGGCGACGATGTTGTCTGCGCCGCGACCGGCTCTCGTTGTCAGGTGCGCGACACTCGTGACGGGAACGTCCGGGTCACGCCACTGACGGTCGCGGTGGCCGGTCGGCACAACCTCCTCAACGCGCTGGCCGCGTTCGCCGTCGGCCTGGAGGTGGGGCTCGAACCGCATCAGGTGGCGACCGCGTTAGCCGCGTTTACCGGCATCGACCGTCGGTTCCAACTGAAGGGGGAGACCGGTGGGGTTCGCGTGGTCGACGACTACGGGCACCACCCGACCGAGATTGCGGCGGTAATAGCGACCGCTCGTGCGCAAGGTCCGCGCCGTCTCATCGCGGTGTTCCAGCCCCACCGGTATTCGCGGACGTCTCGGCTGCTTCGGGACTTCGCACGGGCGCTCGCGGTCGCCGATATCGTGGTGATCACAGCGATCTTTCCGGCCGGAGAGGAACCTGTCCCAGGGGTCACGGCTGAGCGCCTGGCCGAGGTTCTGCGCGAGATCAGCGCGGATCCTGTTCACTGCGTAGCAACCCTGGCCGAAGCGGTGCCGCTACTGACCCGGCTCGTCCGGGCCGGGGATCTCGTGCTGACACTGGGGGCGGGGTCGATCGGTGGCCTGGGGGACCGGCTGGTGTCAGCCCTTCGTCAGGCCCCACCACCGCTGGCCGAGGTTGGGAGCCCGGAGACCGCATGACCGTCCATACCCAGACGGACAAACGCTTCCGGCGGTCACAGCATCCGACCCGACGGCCCAGGCGCGCCGTCCGGCGGTGGTGGCGCATCGCGCGGGGTATGAGCGTCGCGGCCGGGGTGGCCTTCGGGGGTTATCAGGCCACGGTTGCATCGTTCCTGTCGATCGATGCCATCGTGGTTCGTGGGATCGACCAGTTGTCCGAGGGTGAAGTGCTGGCGCTCGTGGCCGGCCTTCGCGACGAGAACATCTTGACGGTCGACCTCGAACTACACCGCGGGCGGCTGGTGGCGTCGCCCTGGCTACGCGACGGGACTCTCCGGCGCATTCTGCCGTCGACGATCGAAGTGCAGGTGACGGAGCGCGCCCCGGTGGCGCTCGCGCGTCTGGGCGAGCGGCTCTATCTCGTCGAGGACAACGGGACGGTCATCGACGAGTATGGGCCGCGTTTTGCCAGATTTGACCTACCCATCGTCGAGGGATTGGCGCTACGTGGACCCGATGGACGCACGGTCGATACGAGTCGCATGGCGCTCGCGGCTCGTTTGCTGCGTCAGCTCTCCGCGCGGCCGGACATACTCGATTCGATCTCGGAAATTGACGTATCCGATCCCTACGACGCCGTGGTGCTGCTGAACGACGACCCGGCCTTGCTGCATCTGGGGGGCGACCAATTTCTCGAGCGGTTGCGGTCGTACGCCGAACTCGGACCGACGCTACGGGAGCGGGTGCCGAATATCGACTACGTCGATCTGCGTTTCGGCCAGCGCGTATACGTGGGACCAGCCGGTGAGTCCCGAGGGGCGGACCCAGAGCGATTCGAGCACGCGGTTCGGGCACCGGACGTCAACGAGTGACATGTATTCGCAATTCGCAGACCAAGTCCCGGGCCAGACGCCCGGCCGGCCAGACGCGACGAGAGAGCACATCGGTCGTCCCGTCCGAGGCACGCAGGTGAGAGGCCGTGGTGTGTATCGAACGTCGGACACGGCACACCGGAGCCGTGTCTTCATGACTCGGACCTGGCATCGGATTGAGCGGGACGTGGCGGCGCATCGCCGCGGACGGAGGACGCGTGGGACGTAAGGAACACTATCTCGTCAGTCTTGATGTGGGCACCTCCAAAATGGCGGCCATTGTGGCCGAAGCCACTGAGGACGGGGGGCTAGACATCATTGGTATCGGGGTCGCCGAGGCCCAAGGAATCCGTCGCGGCGTCGTGGTGAACCTGGAGGCCGCCGTGGAATCGATCAAGAAGGCGATCGCGGAGGCGGAACTGACGGCCGGAGTCGAGATCGACTCCGTTCACCTGGGCTTGTCGGGGGCGCATCTGAAGGCGTTCAACAGTCGAGGCGTGGTGGCCGTGGCTGGGAATAACCGGGAGATCACGCGAGAAGACGTCCGACGGGCCATTGACGCGGCCAAAGGTGTGGCATTGCCCACCGGCCGCGAGATTCTGCATGTCCTGCCCCAGGACTTCGTCGTCGACGACCAGGACGGCATCGGCGCGCCGGTCGGCATGACCGGGACGCGTCTCGAGGTCAACGTGCACGTCGTGACCGGCAGTACGTCGTCCACCCAGAACATCGTGGCGTGTGTGAACCGCGCTGGGGTTGCTGTCGTCGACACGGTCATTGAGCAACTGGCGGCCAGCGAGTCGGTACTGACCGCCGACGAACGGGAGTTGGGGGTTGCGCTGGTCGATATCGGCGGCGGTACGACGGACTTGGCGATTTTCGAACGGGGCAGCCTCTGGCACACCGGGGTCGTCACCATGGGCGGTGACCACTTTACCAACGACATCGCAGTCGGGCTGCGCACCCCGATTCCCGACGCGGAAAAGACCAAGCGACGCAGCGGATGCGCGTTGTCCTCTCTGGTAGGTGAGGACGAAACGATCGAGGTGGCCAGCGTCGGCGGCCGCCAGCCTCGAGTCATGTCACGCCGCATTCTGTCTGAGATCCTCCAGCCACGGGCCGAAGAGATTTTCCACGCGCTCTGGGATGAAATCCGACGCTCGGGCTACGAGCGCTCACTGCACTCGGGCATCGTGCTGTGCGGCGGCGGCGCGCTGCTGGACGGGATGGCGGAGATCGCCGAGCAGATCTTCGACTTGCCAATACGACGTGGGTGCCCGGTCGATGTCGGCGGGCTCACCGACCATGTGAACAGTCCGTCGTTCGCGACGGGGGTGGGGCTGGTGAAGTACGCCAACCGCAAGCAGTTACAGGAGCCTGACCGGCGGCTGGTTGGGGCGGGCGCCCTGGGCAGTCTGGCCGGACGGTTTCGTGGGTTGTTTAAGGATTTCTTCTGAGTCGGTTCCCATGTGACCGGGAGCTAGCGCACTGTGCCATGGATCGAACAAGGAGGGTAGATGGAGCCTTCAGCGTTGACTGACCGAGCCGATGACCCGCGAGTGCGTCTCGCCACTGAACCTCACCCTAATCCCAGATTGACGATCGAGGACGCTGGGCATATGGGTGCTCGCATCAAGGTCGTGGGCGTCGGGGGCGGTGGCAGCAACGCCGTCAATCGGATGGTGCGCTCCGGCCTCGATGGGGTCGAGTACATCGTCGCGAATACCGACGCCCAGGCCCTGAGTCACTGTGCGGCGCCGTTGTGTCTTCAACTTGGTGGAAAGCTCACCAAGGGACTCGGAGCCGGCGCCGACCCGAGCATCGGTCGGGAGGCGGCGCTCGAAGATACCGACCAGATCATCTCTGCGCTTGACGGCGCCGACATGGTGTTCGTCACCACCGGTCTGGGTGGGGGGACTGGCACTGGCGCGGCGCCGGTCATCGCCAACCTCGCCAGCGAGCTTGGCGCGCTCACGGTGGCGGTTGTGACCAAGCCGTTTGTGTTCGAGGGACGGCGCCGCACCAAACAGGCCGAGCGCGGGCTCGAGGAGTTGCGTGAGGCGGTCGATACGGTCATCACGATCCCGAACGAACGGCTATTGGCCATGACGGACCGGTCAACCACGCTATCGGACGCATTTGAGTTGGCCGACGATGTCCTGCGGCAGGCTATTCAGGGTATCTCGGACCTCATACTGGTTCCCGGACTGATCAATCTCGATTTCGCCGACGTCAGAACCATCATGTCTGGCATGGGGCTGGCCATCATGGGCACGGGGGTCGGGTTCGGAGGCACCAAGGCCGTCGACGCGGCGACGCAGGCCATCTCGAGCCCGCTACTTGAGGATGCCTCCGTCGATGGCGCCCGCGGTGTCATCATCAATGTCACCGGTGGCTCCGACCTCTCGCTGATCGAAGTCAGCGAGGCGACCACTATCATCCACGCCGCGGCCCACGAGGACGCCAACATCATCTTCGGTGCCGTCGTCGACCCGGCCATGGACGGCCAGGTCAAGATTACGGTCATCGCGACCGGGTTCGACCGTGAAGGGGCCGAGCCGGGGGCGGAGCGTGCTACGGCGAAAACACCGGTCGACCTCCAGCGATATGCGTCCTGGCAACAGGAAGAGCCTCAGGAGCAGGCCCCGGGAGGCGGCGGCCGGTTCACGGTGTCCCGTCGTCCGCTGATCGAGTTGCCGATACCCGAGCCGGTTGGGGCTGACCATGCCGGTGATACGCTACTCGACCTCGACGGCGGCGAGACGTCAGAATTCGATGTGCCCGCGTTTCTGCGACAGCGCGCGGAGTAGACGCCTCCGGCGGGACATTCAGGACACCGGTCACCCGGAGCGGTGCTGGCTGGCGAACGCGGTCAGCAGCGCGGCGCGCAGGGCGTCTGGTGTCTGTGTCTCGCCGATCGGTCTGAGCAGTGTGAAGGTTCGGCGCTCGCCGTTGACCACGTACTGCTTGGCCGGCAGACTCACGCTGGGCCGCTGCTCGCCTCGCCCCTCCCAGACCGTGAATCCCAGCAGCTTGAGACCCTCCAATGCTCCCGACGTGAAGTGCAATTCGATGTCAGCTAGTTTCCCTGCGGGTGCGCCGCGGTCGGCCGGCAAGATTCTCACCGCAACCAGTTCGTCCAATTGAGTCATCTGTGCGCCCTCGTGATCGTGCTGTTGAGCGGCCCATGTTGAACCAAGTCGATGGCCGCACCACTCGGGTGTGCAATCCTGTGGCCAGACGCGAGAACGCGACCTGGACACCAGTCAACGTGTTCTAAACACACTCGTTACGTGCGTTCTAGCGGTAGGTGGGCTTCGGTGGGAAGAATCGAGACCGACAACCGTCGGTTCCGGGGGGGAACCACCGTTTCCATCCGTTCGATGCCGCATAACGGCCGCTTAGGACACTGACCAGAATAACCTGGTCACTGTCCTAGGGTGCGTCAACCGTCGTGGCGGCCGCTGACTTCGCGTTGGGACCGTGGTACAGGATTCGATTGCAACTGTCACACTGAATCAGCTCGGTGTTCAGGAGGACCTGGTTGAAAATCTGAGGACGCAGACGCACGTTGCAGAGCGTGCACAGTCCGTCGCGCGCTTCTACCACTGCAATACCCTGCCGCTGCTTGGAAATGCGCTCGAAGAGCGCCTGGGCCGGGGCGCCGATCGTCTCGGTCAGTGTGGTCCGTTTGCGGGCGGTACTGGCGAGCGCCCGTTCCAGCTCGCCGCGTTCGGTCTGGAGGGCCGCTTTCGTCCGTTCGATGTCCGCGCGACTTCCCGCGAGCGCTACGTCGGCGGCTGTCACCGCGGCGGCGAGGTCGTCGAGTTCCAACATGTGTTCGAGGATGGTGTTTTCGCGCTCCTGCACGTCGGCTTCAGCGGTGGCGATCTCATGTTGCATCGCCGTGTACTCCTTGTTGGTTTTGACCGCCATGAGCTGCTCTCTGAATCTGGACAGTCGTGTTTGCACCGCCGCCAGTGTCTTTTCGACCGCTGCACGCTCGCTTTTCTTCTCGCTCAGACGGGTATTGGCGTCGTCGACCGCCGCCGCACCGGCGGTCAGTTGAGCGTCGAGGGCTTCGATGCGCGAGGGGATCGCTTCGACGACGCGCGTCGCCTCGGACGCCGCGGCGTCGAGCTGTTGCAGTCGGATGAGCCGTTCGAGGTCTGGGAACATCGTGAGTCAGGTCTCCACAGGTTCAGGCCCAGAGGTGGGACGCGAACAAAAAAAACCCCGCCGGTTGGCGGGGTATGAGTAAGCCGGCGACTGTCGACCGCGCCGGCCGGGAACGCAGGTCAGCCATTCGGCAAGCCGACCTGCCGGCTGGTTGCGCTCCTTTGCGCCCGCGTAGCTGGCGGGGCCGGAACGCGATTCGCTCTGCGTATGCGATGTCCATCTCGACTCGTATCATGTAGTGGGCCCACCAGGATTCGAACCTGGGACCGACCGGTTATGAGCCGGCGGCTCTGACCGCTGAGCTATGGGCCCGGTTAAGCACAATTTCACGTCTCTGACCGCCGATCCGCCCCGGCTGGCGGCGTTGCTCGTCGGTCCCATACCCCCCCGGTATGCTCCCTCCTCGTCAGTCTACGTGCCTTCCAGAAACGCGCGAAGGCGACGGCTGCGTGACGGGTGGCGGAGCTTGCGCAGCGCTTTGGCCTCGATCTGGCGGATGCGTTCGCGGGTCACCGCGAAGTTCTGTCCCACTTCTTCGAGCGTGTGTTCGCTCCCGTCTCCAACCCCGAACCGCATCTTGATCACCTTTTCTTCGCGCGGCGTCAATGTGCGCAGTACGTTCTCGGTCTGCTCTTTGAGGTTGAGATTGATCACGGCGTCGGCCGGCGATACTTCTTGGCGGTCCTCGATGAAATCCCCAAGATGGCTGTCTTCCTCTTCTCCGATCGGTGTTTCGAGCGAAATCGGCTCCTGGGCGATCTTCAGGACCTTCCGAACTTTGGCCACGGGGATGTCCATCCGTTGCGCGATCTCCTCTGAGGTTGGTTCGCGGCCAAGCTCCTGGACGAGCGCGCGGGAGGTACGAATCAGCTTGTTGATGGTCTCGATCATATGGACCGGAATACGAATCGTGCGCGCCTGATCGGCGATGGCACGGGTGATCGCCTGTCGGATCCACCAGGTGGCGTAGGTCGAGAACTTGTAGCCGCGGCGGTATTCGAACTTGTCTACCGCCTTCATCAAACCGATGTTGCCTTCTTGAATCAGGTCGAGGAATTGCAAGCCGCGGTTCGTGTACTTCTTCGCGATCGAGACGACGAGACGGAGGTTGGCTTCTACCAACTCCTTCTTGGCCAGTTCGGCCAGCATCTCGCCGCGCATGATGGCGTATAGCGTCCGCTCCAGTGACGGCGCCGGTTGCTCGAGCTTCTCGGCGCGGGCCCGAATCTCTGCCCGCAACTCTCGCTGACGCCGAGTCATGCGGCGCTTGTCCTCCTCTTTGACCTTGCGTCGCGTCTTGAGTTTTAGCTGGCGGTTCAGGCGGTCGATCTCTCGCTGCCGGTCCTGCACCCCGTTGGCCGCTGCTTTGACCTCGTCGATGAGGCGACGTTTGACCGGCTCCGTGAACTCGATCGCACGGATCAGACGCGATAGCTTGGCCTGGGCCCTCAGCAGGTTGCGGTAGTTCCGTCGGTAGCGCTTCTTTTCCCGTTTCGGAATCGTCCCAACCTTCTTTTCACGCCGGACCACGTCCAGGCGCGTCTTGCGGATTACCTCGATGTGCGCCATGACATCGCGGGCCTTCCGATTGATCCGATCGTCAAGCATCTCGTCCTCTTGAAACAGGACGAGTTCTCGGATCGTGCGCTCCCCGGCCTTCAGTTGCTCACCCATCCGGACGACTGCCCTGGAAATCGAGGGCATGCGCGAGATGGACTTGATGACCGACAGCTTGCCCCGCTCGATCCGCTTCGCGATGGCCACCTCGCCCTCGCGGGTCAGGAGCGGCACGGTGCCCATTTCCCGCAGGTACATCCGGACGGGGTCGTTGGTCTTGTCGATTGCGCTCGGGGTCAGATCCAGCTCGACATCGTCGGAGCCCTCGCCCCGCCGGTTGAGCAGTTTGTCTTCGCGGTATTTCTGTTCGGAATCGACGACCTCAATGCCGTGATTGCCAAACGTCGTGAATAACTCGTCTAGCTCGTCCGACTTGGTGATCTCACCCGGGAGGATCTCGTTCACCTCGTCATAGAGCAGATACCCCTTTTCCTTGCCGATCTGAATGAGCTGTCGTACTTCGTCGTATTTTTCTTCGAGCGACAAGAGCGTTCCTCCTCGGCGGACCGCCCGCCGGACCCGTGGTGGGCCGACGGCGCCGGACACATCGTGTGGTCACGATCGCAGTGATTCGAGCTTCGTCAACAGTGCTTGTTTCTTTTGCAAGAGCAGGTCTATTTCGGCTAGCGCCGACGGTGTGCCCAGATGCTGGCACCGGTCAATCTCGTGTTGCAACATCGCGCGTTGCCGCTCGCAACCGAGCTGCCTCAGCGCCTTCCCACAGTCAGAGGCCGTGGCGACGGCGCGATCAGCCGCTCCGACGCGCGCCATCCAACCCGCCTCCTCTTTACTGAGACGTTCGCGCAGCGTGTCGAGGACGGTTTCGGCCGGCCACTCCACCAGAGAGCGCGCCGTGCTCAAGATCGGCGCCGTCGTCAAACCCGCGAGGTCCTCATCGCTGAGCGCCCCGATCGCCTCCAAGGCGGCCTGCGTGTCTCGCACAAGCGCCCAGACCAGCCCCTTTTCGGCCGTTTTCACCGTCCGACTGGTCGCCACCCGCGGGTCGTCGAACGTGGTGCGGCGTTCCACTGCCGCTTTGCGAATCTCGGTACGGACGACGTCTTCCAGCACCCCGGCCTGGTGCGCTAGCCGGTCGGCGAAGAGATCCCGGGACGGCGCATCCGGGATCCGCGCCGCCACCTGGAGCATGCGATTCAGGAACTCCCGGCGGTGGTCGCCTCGGGTCAGATCACGCTCGGCCGCCTCCCGATCCAACAAGTATTCCAGATATGGCTGGGAAGTGCGTAGTTTTTCCACATAATAGGCTCCGCCGTGTGTCCGGATACACGTGTCGGGATCTTCGCCCTCGTCCAGCACCGCCACGTTGACTTGCATGCCCCCCGCGAGCAGCAGCTCGCCTGAGCGCGCGGCGGCGGCGGCGCCAGCCGGGTCCGGATCGAAGCTTACAATCACCTTTGATGCGAATCGCTTGAGCAAACGCAGCTGCTGTTCGTTGACAGCCGTGCCACAGGACGCGACCGCCGTGGTGACCCCCGCCTGCAGTGCCTGCGCCAGATCGAAGTAGCCCTCGACGAGAACGGCGTAGCCTGCCTTGCGGATGGCGGCCTTGGACAGGTGCAGGCCATACAGGGTCCGAGACTTTGAATAGATCGCGGTTTCCGGTGAATTCAAGTACTTCGGCTGTTGGCCCTGCTGCAGCGCTCGCGCCCCGAAGGCGACCACCGAGCCGGTGTCACGCGGGATCGGGATCATGAGACGGTTGCGGAAACGGTCGACCAGCGGTCGGCCCTCGCGCGCGGCAGCCAGACCACTACGGACGAGCACCGCGTCCGAGTAGCTGCGTCCCCGCAAATGGGTGATGAGGCTGTCGCCGTTCGGCGGCGCGAATCCCAACCCGAGTCGAACGGCGGTCTCCTCCATGACCCCGCGCGCATCGAGATGCTCCCGGGCTTGGCGGCCACTGCTGTCTGCCAAACGCTCCTTGAAGAACTCGGCCGCGGCTTCGTGCACGGTGAGCAGCGCCTCTCGCTCGGCGTCGGCCGCCGCGTCCTGCTCCGTTTCAGGTTCCGGGACCGGGACGCCAAAACGTTGGGCCAGTTGACGGACCGCGTCTTGGAATCCGAGCTTCTCCTGGAGCTCCACGAATTTGAGAACGTCACCGCCGACGTCGCAGCCGAAACAGTGGAAGAAACCCTTGTCCCCATGGACGTGGAACGACGGTGTCTTCTCCGAGTGGAACGGACACAGCCCCTTGAAACTCGAGCCGGACCTCTTCAGGGGGACGTAGTCCTGCACCACCTGCACGATGTCGACCTGCGCCTTCAGGTCATCAATGAACGATTGTGGAAACAGACCCATGCCAGGCTCGATCAGTCCTTCAATTCCGCGAGGGTCACGCCGTTGCCGCCATCCTCTGGCGCCGCCGGTGCGAACCGTCGGACGAGCGGATGCGCGCTGAGAAACTCCGCGATCGCTCGCCGCAGCTGTCCGGTACCGTGTCCATGGATGAAACGCACGACGCGTAAGTCACCCATCAGGACCTGGTCAAGATGTTTCCCGGCGCGAACCAGCGCGTCGTCCACGCGACAACCAATCAGATTGATCTCTTCCAACGGGCCGCCCGGGTCGTTGACCTGAACCTTGACTCGGGATTGAACCTTGGCCGGGCGTGTGACGCTGACCGCCAGCGACCGGATCGGGACGCGCAGCCGTTTCCCGCGCACTTCCACCTCCGCCTCCGACCCGTGTATGGAGCGGACCTCGCCTTCAACCCCGAGCGTGGCCACGAGGACTCGAGCTCCCAGCGACACGGGTGGGCGGTCGGTTCGATCGGTCGCGGCCGCAGCTGGGTCCGGCGTCCGGAAGCGCCGAGCCACGTTGTCAAGCGCCGCCTGTGCGGACGATCTCAGCTCACCGCTGTCGCCGGTGGACAAAGGTGTCTCCCGCCTGGCGGCCTTGTTCGCCGCGACCCGTTCGAGGGCCGCGGCCCGTTCCCGCAACGACACCACGATCTGGTCGATTTCGTCTCGGGCGTTGCGCACCCGCCCGTCGACCGAGTCGTGGCGATGGGCACGGCTGCTTCGCTCGCGCCGATCGATGTCGGCCTCTCGGGCCTTCAAGCGGGTCATCTGTTGCGCCAACTCGTCCTGGCGTCGATCGAGGTCGTGCGTCAGCTCGTCGAGGCGACGGCGGTCGTCGTCGAGCTGGGCGAGGTGGTCGGCCAGCTGCGACTCACGGGCGCTTCGCAACGCGCCGGCGGCGCCGATGATGTCCGGGGCCAGGCCCAGCCGGCCGGCGATTTCCAGGGCCAAGCTGCGTCCGGCCGAACCGTAGGCCAGCCGATAGGTCGGCGCGAATGTCTCGGGATCGAACCCGAACGCCGCACAGCCGACGCCCTCGGTGGTGGCGGCATACGACTTGAGCGCGTCGTCGTGGGTCGTCACGATCACATGGGCACCACGGTGTCGAAAATGCTCCACCACCGCACGCCCCAGCGCGCCACCCTCGACCGGGTCGGTGCCGGCTCCGACTTCGTCCAGCAGGATCAGTCCGGGGATGGAGAGTCGCCGGTCCATCTCCACGATGTTCGTGACGTGCCCTGAGAAAGTGCTGAGGTTGGCGGCGATCGATTGTTCATCGCCGATGTCAGCGAACACGGACCGGAACACGGGCACTCGAGAACCGGCGGCGGCCGGTATGTGTAGGCCGCTTTGCGCCATCAGCGACAACAGCCCGGCCGTCTTCAGCGCTACCGTCTTTCCTCCCGTGTTTGGTCCGGTAATGACGAGCGCCCGGGTGGGCGGCGTCATGACAACGTCAACCGGCACCGGCTCGATGTGGTCGTCGGTTCCGGTCGCGCTCCCGAGCCGGCTCGTGACTGCGGCCATCAGCAGCGGATGCCTCGCCTCGAGGAGTTCCAGGGTGTGGTCGTCGGCGATGGCCGGCTCCACGCCGCCGACGATTTCCGCAAACGACGCCCGTGCCTGCAGCACGTCGACGTCCGTCGCGACCGTGAGTGTGCGACGCAAGTCAGAGGCCCGTCGTCGAAACATCGTCGAGAGCGCCAGCAACACGCGCCGGACTTCATCGCGCTCCTGCTCATCCAGCGCGACGATCTCGTTGTTGATGTCGACCGTACTCAACGGTTCCAGAAAAAGGCTGGCGCCGCTCGACGAGGTGCCATGCACGATGCCCGGGATGGCGGTGCGGTGTTCGGATCGCACCACGAGCACGAAACGCCCATTGCGTTCGCTCACTACCTGCTCCTGCAGATACCGCGACGTCTCGCGGCCACGCAGATACGCTTCCAGGTTGCCTCGCAGGCGATTGCGCTGTTTACGGAGGCGACCCCGAATCGTCTTCAGCTCCGGACTCGCGTCGTCCGTCAGGTCGCCGGATGCGTCGATTTTCTTGCGCACCTCCGCGCACTCACGATTCCAGTTCGCGGAGCCGCCGACAATCGCCGACAGGGCGGGGTACGGTCCACTAGTGGCGGTGGTCACCGCCCGGCAGACCCGTTCGACCGACCACAGGAAGGTGACGAGGCTGACGAGTTGCGCCGGTTCCAGCGGCTGTGCCTCGATCGCCAGCGCATCAAGAGTCTTTGGCAGATTCTGTGGGGCTTCGAGGGGAATCGCGCCGTTCGCGGCCGCGAACCGCGCTGCCTCTGTGGTGTGCGCCAGCGCGGTCCGTACTGCGCGCGGGTCAGTCAGCGGGCGCAGCCGCTGTAGCGCCTCCGCTCCGAGCGGCGTCAAGGCGCAACTCACCACTGCCTCCACGATTCGGTCGAACTCAAGGGTGGTGAAGGTTCCTGTTGTGTGCATCGAACTCGGCGAATGCCGGGCAACGGCCATCAGGCGGCGGCACCGCCCGGCTTGGCGACGCGCAACCGGTGCGTGGCCGGCACGGGCACGGCGCCGGCCCAAACTGGTCGAATGAGTCCGCCGATCCGTCCATCAGAGCCGGACTGGCGCGGATGCTGAGTTGAAATTCGAGCGACCTCACGCATGCAGTCTCTTCTCACGGATCGCCAGCGGGTCGATCTCTGATGAGCGCCATGCGAGGAGTCGAACTTCACAAATTACCACGGGCCTGCCATGCCGCTCAAGTGCCCCATCGGTTCGCAGCCCGTAGTGGGAGCCCCGCTGCGTTCGATCAGTCCTGATTCCGGCCGATCGGCGTTGTTCACGGCTGAATGCGTTGCTCCGTGTTCACAAATCCCCAACTTGCTGTGACCGACGAAGCAACGCCGTCAGGCGGACGGATCGCCAGGAAATCTAGGCGTGGTTGATCCGGCTCGCTAGCGCTGCCGCCCCGAATCCGTTGTCGATGTTGACGACCGCGACCCCGGTCGCGCAGCTGTTCAGCATGGACAGCAACGCGGCGACGCCACCGAAGCTCGCGCCGTAGCCGACGCTGGTCGGGACGGCGATGACCGGTGTCGAAATGAGTCCGCCGACCACGCTCGCAAGCGCCCCGTCCATGCCCGCTACGACGATGACGACCCGGGCCTGTTCAAATTGCGCCCGCTCGGCCAGCAGACGGTGCAGACCAGCCACACCGACATCGTCCACCCGCTCAACCCGGTTGCCCATGACGTCGGCGGTCACCGCCGCCTCGTCGGCAACTGGGTGGTCGGCGGTGCCGGCCGACGCAATGAGGATGGTGCCATGCCCGGTCGGTTCTGACTCGGTGGTGTGGCTGATGTGGCTAATGATGTGCGCGCTCTCATGAAACTGCGCTCCAGGCACGCGATCGCGGACGACCGCGTAGGCCTCGGCGTCGGTCCTCGTGACCAACAAGCGGTGCCCGGCGGCGACGATCGTCTCCGCGATTCGAGCGATCTGGTCCGGCGTCTTGCCCTGACCGAACACCACCTCCGGGAACCCCTGTCTGATCGCTCGGTGGTGGTCAACGCGTGCGAAGCCCACGTCCTCGAACGGCGCCGCCCGCATGGCGTCGGCCAGTCTGGTCTGGGCGGTGTCTACCGTCAACGCACCGGTTCGCACGTCTTCGAGGAGCGCCTTGATTCGTTCCGGTTTCATGCCGCGATGCGTGGCGTTGGGACCTGAGGACACGACGGTTCGTTCCGTCGGTTTCATCGGCGCCGGGTATCTGATCTATCTTACACAGGCTGGCGGTCCGGCCGTGTGTTCCGATGTTCGCTGGATTGGCTGCGGTCTGGGTATTGACTACATTGTAGATTGCATCGCGGCGCGGATGACCTTCGCGGTATTCACCAGTCACACCCGCTGGGGCCGCGGAGACGGTCCGGTCGCTGCGGCGGTCGCCACAAGCGAGAACAGACGATGACAACGCAGGCAAGCGCAGCTGCCGGGCTTGAGGGGGTCGTCGCGACCTCATCCAAGCTTTGCTACCTCGACGGGCAACGCGGCGTGCTGGCATATTGTGGGCACGATATTCACGATCTCGCGCGACAGGCCACTTTCGAGGAGGTCTGCTACCTGCTGTGGCATCGCCGCTTGCCCACCCGGGCCGAATTGGGCGACCTTCAGACCGAGTTCGCGCGGGCCAGACCGCTCCCGGTCGCCGTCGTCCGCATGATGCGATCACTGCCGTCCGGGCACGCGATGGACGCCGTGCGGACGCTGGTGTCCGGGCTGGCGCACCATGACCCAGATGCCGGAGACGATTCGCCGGCCGCCTCCCTCCGGAAGTCGGTGCGTCTGACCGCGCAAGTTGGCACCCTCGTCGCGACGCTCGGCCGGCTCTCGGCTGGAGGTGGTCAGATCGATCCGGACCCGGTGCTCGGCCACGCCGCGAACTTCTTGTATATGCTGACCGGAGACCGTCCCGGCGCCCTCGCCAGTCGCGCCTTCGATGTCGCGTTGACGTTGCACGCTGACCACGAGCTGAACGCCTCGACCTTTGCCGCCAGAGTGGCCGCGGCCACCCTCACCGACCTGCACTCCACCGTGGTGGCCGGCGTCGCCACGCTGAAAGGACCGTTGCATGGCGGCGCCAACGCCGAGGTGATGAAGATGCTGTCGGCCATTGGCGAGGATGCCGACGACGAGCGGGTGGATTCGACGATTCGCACGATGCTGGCCCACAAGCAGAAGGTGCCCGGGTTTGGACACCGGGTGTACCGGACTGAAGACCCACGCGCCACCCACCTACGCCAGATGTCTCGTGATCTTGGTGAGCAGGCTGGTAACCGTCGCTGGTTCGAGATGTCCCAACGCATCGAGGCGGTGATGCAAGAGGAAACCGGGATACACGCGAACGTCGATTTCTATTCGGCGTCGACGTACCACACCCTCGGCATAGCGGTCGAGCTGTTCACTCCGATCTTCGTCGTCAGTCGCGTCGCGGGATGGACGGCGCACGTGCTCGAGCAGTACGCCAACAATCGTCTAATCAGACCCCGCGCGGAATACACCGGTCCCGAGTACCCGCAGACATTCGTCCCCCTAGCCCACCGCTAGGTTTTCCTGAGGTTTTCCTGGCGAGGCGTCCGCCTGGCCGCGTTACTGCGTCGGTCACGGCCTGCCTGGCCGCTCCCTCGTTGCGCCTTGCCAGGCGAACGCGTCGCCAGGAAACCCCTCAGCGATGCGTGTGGCCTGGCCGCCATGGCGCTCCCGTCCCGCCTAGGCGCGCACATGTGCGCCTCGCGGACGCGGAGTGGGGCTCTCGGGGTCCCCGCGCAGCGTTCGCGTGGGGTTCGGGGCGCAGCCCCGTCTGAAGAGGTCCCGTCGGAGACGAGCCGGGGGCCGTGCCGCCGCCGGTGGGGATCGCGGAGTGTTAGCGCCGGGTCGGGGACCAGCTATGCGCTCGCTTTTCCCTCGGTGTTGGGACCAGGCACTCCGTTAGCCCGCGCGAAGCGCTCTGGGAGCCAAGGTGAAGCAGAGCTGGCTCGTCGACCGGTTCGCGGATCGAGATGCCCGCTCCCGCCGCACGAGCGCACTGGCGAGCTTGTCCAGCCCCCACTAAATCACAGTCGAGTTGGCAGACTATAATGATGACCCTGCATGGACCAACGGTACATTCGGAATTTTTCCATCATCGCGCACATCGATCACGGGAAGTCGACGCTCGCCGACCGGTTTCTTGAGGTCACCGGCGCCCTTCAGGCACGCGAGATGGAGGCGCAGGTGCTCGACTCGATGGATCTGGAGCGCGAGCGCGGCATCACGATCAAGGCGCATTCCGTCAGGCTGACCTACACCCCGGAGGGCGGCGAGCCGCACGTGTTGAACCTGATCGACACGCCAGGGCACGTCGATTTTTCGTACGAAGTGGCCCGGGCGCTGACCGCCTGTGAAGGCGCCCTGCTGCTGGTGGACGCCTCGCAGGGGGTCGAGGCGCAGACTGTCGCGAACGCCTATCTCGCCGTTGATCAGAATCTCGAAATCATCCCGGTCGTCAACAAGATCGATCTGCCGGGTTCCCAGCCCGATGAGACGATGCGTCAGATCGAGGAGATCGTCGGCCTTGACACGGCCGACGCCATCCTGGCCAGTGCCAAGGAGGGGCGGGGCACTCGCGAGGTGCTCGATGCGGTGATCAGTCGCGTTCCCCCACCTGAAGGCGACCCGGACGCGCCGCTGAAGGCGCTGATTTTCGACTCCTGGTATGACTCGTATCGCGGTGTCACGATGTTGGTCCGTGTGGTGGACGGCGCGATCCGGCCCAAGATGAAGATCCGGTCGATGGCCCAGGGCCTGGACCATGAAGTCGAGCAGGTCGGGGTGTTCTCACCCAAGCCGGTGATCATGCCGGAGTTGGGTGTCGGCGAAGTCGGCTTCGTGATCGCCGGCATCAAGACGGTAAGCGACGCCAAGATCGGTGACACGCTCACCGAGACGGCGCGCCGGACCGCCACTCCGTGCGACGGCTTTACCGAGATGAAGCCGATGGTGTTCGCCGGGCTCTATCCCGTCGAGGGACACCAGTACGCCGAGCTCCGAGACGCGCTCGAGAAGTTGCGATTGAACGACGCGTCGTTCTTCTTCGAGCCGGAGACGTCGGCCGCGCTCGGGTTCGGCTTCCGCTGCGGGTTTCTTGGGTTGCTCCACATGGAGATCATCCAGGAGCGACTCGAGCGTGAGTACAACATGGACCTCGTGACCACGGCGCCCGGTGTGCTGTATCGCGTGACGACCACTGACGGGGACACGTTCGAGGTCGACAGCCCCGCGAAGCTTCCTGACGTGGGACGGATCGCGACGCTCGAGGAGCCGGTGATCACGGCGATGATCTTGACCCCGGCGGACCATGTCGGCGCGATCTTGCAACTGTGCCAGGACAAGCGGGGGGCGCAGAAGGGACTCGAGTATCTCGCCTCGAATCGCGTGATGATCACCTACGAGCTGCCGTTCAACGAAGTGGTGCTTGATTTCTACGACAAGCTGAAGACACTGTCGCGCGGCTACGCGTCGCTCGATTACCATGTCACCGGTTACTGGACGTCGCCGTTGGTCAAGCTCGATCTGCTGGTGAACGAGGAGCCGGTCGATGCGCTGTCGATCATCGTGCACAAGGAGTCGGCGTATCTGCGTGGCCGGTCGCTGGCGGTCAAGCTGCGGAAGCTGATTCCGCGGCAGATGTTCGATGTGGCGATTCAGGCGACGGTCGGGGGCCGCATCATCGCGCGCGAGTCGGTCAAGGCGATGCGCAAGAATGTCCTGGCCAAGTGCTACGGTGGCGATATCAGCCGAAAAAGGAAACTCCTGGAAAAACAAAAAGAAGGAAAACGCCGCATGAAGCGAGTCGGCCGCGTGGAGATTCCCCAAGAGGCGTTTCTCGCCGTCTTGACCGTGGATGACGACTGAGCCCGTCCCATGTCTTTTCAGAAGTCGACGTCTCGGGAGTACTTCGAATCGATCGTCATCGCGGTGATCCTCGCGTTATTCGTGCGGACGTGGGTGGTTCAGGCCTTCAAGATCCCCACCGGGTCGATGGAGCAGAACCTGCTGATCGGTGATCACCTGCTGGTGAACAAGTTCGTTCACGCCCCGATCGGCTCCGCCGCCGAGCGGTGGCTGCTGCCAGTGACGGACGTGCGGCGGGGAGACGTGCTCGTGTTCAAGTATCCGGAGGAGCCGGAGCGCGATTTCATCAAGCGGGTGATCGGTTTGCCGGGGGAGACCGTCGAACTGCGACGGTCTCGTCTGTTCATCGACGGTGAGCCGGTCGATGAACCCTATCTCGATTTGATGCGGCCGGACGGACAGGTGCCCTACGACATGCGTGGTACGTTCGGTCCGCAGAGCGTGCCTGCCGGTCACCTGTTCATGATGGGCGACAACCGTGGCGATTCACAGGACAGTCGCTATTGGGGTGCGCTCCCGATGGATTATGTCAAGGGACGGGCCTTCGTGATGTATTGGTCCTACGAAGCAGAGAGCGAGTTCTTTCGCGACGTCGGGGTGGGGGCGACGCTGCGCCGTCTGACTGCGGGGGCTACGCATTTCTTCACGCGTACGCGCTGGGAGCGGATCCTCATGGCGATCCCGTGACCGCGGGTTGCGTTTTCAGCGCCGGCCGAACGCGGCGGGCACTCTTGCCACGACTAGCGTCTACTAGGGGATCACGATGATTCGCGCGGCAGTGAAATTCGGGATCGCGGCGCTGCTCATTTATGTGGCATGGAACGTCGGTCCCGTCTACGTGGCCCATCGATAACTCAAGACGGACGTGGCGCAGGCGACCCGCGACTATGGTCGCGGCCCGGAGGAGGAACTGGTCACGGCGGTCCTCGCGTTGACGAACCGGACCGGAGCCCTGGTCGACGGCGACGATATACAGGTGTACAAAGACGCCACGTATACGTATCTCCGGCTCGCCTACACCGAGCAGCTCCATCTGTTGCCCGGCTTCATCTACCCGTGGACATTCACGATCAGCGCCCAGGGGCTGGCCATCTCGGCCCAGCTCGGGAACTCGCCGTGAGGCCGAAGCGTTCCGCGAGCGGTGCGGCGCAGACACACGTTTCGACTCGCATCTGATGTCATTCGAGTGACCATCTCGCTCCGTGCTATCGCCAACGGGGTCGTGATTCCGGTGCGGGTTATGCCACGTGCACCCCGTACGCGGATTTCTGAGATACGGGCGGGGAGATTGGTCGTGCGTCTTTCGGCGGCGCCGGTCGATGGCGCGGCCAATCTCGCACTGGTGAAATTGCTGACGAAAGCGCTCGGGGTGCCGGCCGGCACGGTCCGCATCGCCGCCGGGGCGCGACAGCGGAACAAGAGCGTGCTGGTCGAGGACGTGTCGCCCACGGCCCTCATGGGTCAGCTACGCACGCTGCTCGAGTCGACGTCCTCGGGCTAGCGCGTCCAGCGCGTTGCGCAGCGTCGCGATCGAGTCTTCGAGCGAACGCTCGGCATCGCTTCGTCGGCCGCTTCGCTCAGAAAACTCGCGACCTCCCCCCGGGCGAGGCCACAGGTCGGGGCCTGGGTCCGAATACGGCGGTGCCGACCCTGATGATGGTCGCCCCTTCTTCGATGGCGACCTCGAGGTCGTGGCTCATGCCCATCGACAGGTGGTCGAGCCGCAGGTCTTGCCCTGTGGTGGTCGCAAACTCGTCGCGTAGCTCTCGGAGCCGGCGAAAGAACGGGCGAGCCTGTTCGGGATCCTTCGACCAGGGAGGCAGGACCATGAGGCCGCGGAGCGCGATCGATTCGCAGGACACGGCGGCGGCGACGACGCGGCGGACCTCTGCTTCTGAGGCGCCATGTTTCGTGGACTCGCCCGCGAGGTCGACCTGGACGAGCACGTTGAGGGAGCGGTGAAGGTCGGTGGCCACCCGGTCGAGCCGGCGCAGCAGGGCGACGCTGTCGACTGAGTGAATCCAGTCGAACGTCTCGGCCGCCGCGCGGGCCTTGTTCGATTGCAGATGTCCGATGAAATGCCAAGCGATGCCACGCCCGACGGTGGCGGCTCGCTTGCGTGCGGCTTCCTGGACCTTGTTCTCTCCCAGTTCGCGGAGACCGGCTGAGACGGCCGCTTCCACATGGTCGACGCCGAACGTCTTCGACACCGCCACTAGGCGGATATCGGACGACGTTCGACCGCTGCGTGCGGCGGCGGCGGCGACCCGGGCGGTGACGGTGGCGAGGTTCGCGGCGACGCGTGGGGCCAGGTCCATGGCGGTGGCGCGGCGGATCACCGTCGCAGGGTTTCGAGGCGGCGGCGGGCGTCTTCCACGAACTCGCCGTTTGGCGCCGCTCCCAGATAGCGGGTCAACGACCGCGTGGCGGCCGCGCCATCGCCGGCGACATCCCGGGCCCGGCCGATCCAGTAGTGGGCGTCGACGAGCGTGCCGTCCGCTGCCAACGCGGCGTCGAACTGTCTCATCGCGTCATCCACATTGCCGGAATTCAGGAACGCTTCGCCCCGGGCCAAGGCGTCTTGCGCCCGTGCCCGGGTCGCCTCGAGCGAGCGGACCGTGATTCGGTTGGCCTCAACCCGCGCGGCGGCTGCGTCGTCCGGGAGATTCTGCTTGTAAAACACGTCCGCCAGCCCATAGTAGGCGGCGGCGTAGTCGTCTCGGATGTCGAGTGCGCTCCGAAACGCGGCCACCGCGTCTGCAAATCGACCCTGCCGGCTGTGGGCCACCCCGATGTTGAAATGACAATCAACGCAGGAGGGCATCACTTGGAGCGCTGATTCGAAATAGGCAATCGCTTGCTCGATGTCGCCCGAGCGGTTCGCCTGGACTCCGGACTCGAACGCGGCGGCCGCCGCCGCGCGGTCGTCTCGTGGCGCGCGCAACCAGGGAGCAGCGGCGCGTCCCGCTTCCAGAACGAAGTGGACGTCGGCGGCGCCCCCTGCCTGCACCAGCACCCGAAAAATCTGACTACCGAGGTCGTCCGTGCTAGCGCTCACGCGGTAGTGACCTGGCGGCAGCCCGGTCCGTTCGAAGCGGCCGTACTCGTCCGTCGTCGCGTCGTGGCGAGGGGTGGTGAGACCGAGTTCGACGACGGTCACGGCGACCTCGGGCACCGGCTCACCGGCGGCTGTGGTCACGATGCCTCGGACCGTGCCGCTATCCTGTGCGTGGGCACTCAGAGCCGAGAGGGCCATGAGCGCGCACACGCCCAGGAGACCCCATGGCGTGGTGATACCGTGTCGCACAGTGCCAGTCTACATGCCTTTTCTGGTTAGAAATTGCTCCACATCGTCAATCTCGCGGACGATTGGGGACGGTGGGAGCGATGCCAGAAAGCGCCGGCCGTAGCCTTTGGTGAGCATCCGAGAATCGAGGATCGACAAGACACCACGGTCTTGCCGGTGCCGAATCAGGCGACCAATGCCTTGAAGCAGAGTGAGGATGGCCAACGGCACCTGGTAGTCGGAGAAGGGGCTGCCGCCGTCCCGAGCAATGGCGTCCATGCGGGCCGCGGTGATCGGGTCGCTGGGCGGTGTGAACGGCAGCTTGTCGATGATCACGCAGCTCAGCGTGTCGCCGGCCACGTCGACGCCCTGCCAAAAGCTCGATGTGGCCAGGAGTACCGCGTGCGGGGTCGCGCGGAAATTCCGCAAGAGCACCGACCGCGGGGCCGTGCCTTGCACCAGCAAGGGGAACGGGCTGTTCGTCGCGATCAGCCGGTGGACGTCGTGCAGATTGGCGTAACTCGTGAACAGGACGAAGGCGCGGCCACGGGTGGCTTCCAGGAGGGCGGTGATGCGCTCGGCGGCGGCCCGAGTGAAGTCGGCGGCGCGCGGCTCCGGCATCCCTACGGGCAGATACAGAACGGTCTGATTCGCGTAGTCGAACTCCGAGGCGAGCTGGAGCTCGGCCGCGTCGAGTACGCCGAGCCGCGACCGCTGATACTCAAACGACCCGTCCACCGCGAGCGTGGCCGAGGTCAGGACGGTCGCCTGCATCCGATCGAGCAGCAGCTCCCGAACGATTGACGAGACGTCGACCGGCGACGCCCGCAGGAACAGGCCGCGTCCTCGCCGCTCGAGGAAATACACAAAACCGATGTCGGACGTATCGAGCACGAAGTCAATCTGGTCGCTCAGTTCTCGCACGCGCCGTCTCAGAGAGCGGAGGTCTTCCGAGAGGTCCGCGAGCGGACCGAGCGTGTCATCGAGGGCTCGAACGGCGCTGGCCAGGCCTCGGCCCGACTCCATCACCGGAGCCAGCACGTCGGCGTCGAGGCGCGTGCGCTCGGCCGAGGGGAGATGGGTCAGGACGGCGGCGAAAAACTGTCCGCTGAGTCGTTCGATCCGGTCGAGTCCGGCCCGGGCATGGTCCGCGACATCGGGGGTGTCCGACACGTCTCGGTCGAGATACCGCCTGGCGTCTCCGACCAGCCGTTCGAGCCGGTAGGTGCTGACCGACACGCCGAAATACTGCGTCGCGACGTCCTCCAGCTGATGTGCTTCATCGATGACCGCGTAGTGGCAGGCTGGAATGACCTCGCCGTAGGCGGACTGTCGCACCGCAGCGTCGGCGCACAGCAGGTGGTGGTTCACGATCACCAGGTCGGACTCTGCCGCGGTTCGGCGCATGCGCGTCACGAAGCACTCGTCGTACTGCGGGCAATCCGTCCCGACACAGTTTTCGGACGTGGCTGAGATCTCACTCCAGAACGGGAGGTCGTCCGGGAGGTCTTCGACCTCCGTGCGGTCGCCCGTGTCGGTCTGCCGCGCCCATTCGGCGATGTCCTCGACATACCCTTCGTCCGTCGCGGTGCGCAGCTCGTCACCGGCGCGATAGGCGTCGAACCGATGGAGGCACAGGTAGTTGCCACGTCCCTTCATGTAGGTGGCGGTGAAGTCCACCTCCAGTGCCCCACGGAGGGCCGGCAGATCCTTGTAGAAGATCTGATCCTGGAGCTGTTTGGTCCCGGTGGAGAGAAGGACCCGGTGCCCGCTGAGGATGGCCGGCACCAGATAGGCCAGCGTCTTGCCGATTCCGGTTCCGGCCTCGGCCAGCAGGACGCCCCCGCTTTCGAACACCTCGGCCACGCCGACCGCCATCTCGCGTTGAGAGTCGCGCGTTTCGAACGCCGGCAGCGCATCAGCTAGTGCGCCGTCGGCCGCGAACGCCGCGTCGACCCGCTCCGCGAGTGACACGGCCGCTTCTCTGGACTCGTCGTTGTGCTCCGCGCTGTCCATGTCGGTGTGAAGTTCGGCCGCCGGTGTGGTCGGTGGAGAGGCTGCTAGTGCCCGGCGACGTCTGGATACAGTGGAAACCGGTCGCACATGGCCTGGACTTCGGACCGGACCATGGTTCTCACGGCGTCGTCTTCCGGGTCGGCCAGGACCCGGGCGATGAAGTCGGCGATCAGGTCCATCTCCGGTTCCGCCATCCCGCGCGTCGTGATGGCCGGGGTGCCGATCCGGATCCCACTGGCCACCATCGGCGGGTTCTCGTCGAATGGGATGGCGTTCTTGTTGACGGTGATACCGGCCGTACCGAGTGCCGCCTCCGCCACCTTGCCCGTGATGCCTTTCGAGAACACATCGACGAGCAGCAGGTGATTGTCCGTGCCGCCACTGACCAGTCGGAAGCCGGCGTCGGCGAGCGCCGTCCCGAGCCGCGCGGCGTTTGCCACCGTCTGCCGCTGATAGTCGCCAAACGCCGGTTCCGCCGCCTCTTTGAAACAGACCGCTTTGGCCGCGATCACGTGCATGAGTGGCCCCCCCTGGACTCCGGGAAACAACGCTCGATTGACCGCCTTGGCGTGCGCCTCGCGGCAGAGCACGAGACCTCCGCGTGGGCCGCGCAAGGTCTTGTGCGTCGTGGTCGTCACGATATCGGAGTGCGGGACCGGACTCGGATGGACCCCGGTTGCCACGAGACCGGCGATGTGCGCCATGTCTGTCACCATCACGGCGCCCACTTCGTCCGCCACACGGCGGATGCGGGCGAAGTCGATGATTCGTGGATAGGCGCTGGCACCGACCATGATCATCTTCGGCGAGTGTTCCCTCGCCAGTCGTTCCAGTTCGTCGTAGTCGATGCGCTGGTCATCGCGGCGCACGCCATACGGCACGATGGTGTAGAGCTGGCCTGAGAAATTGAGCGGGTGGCCGTGCGTGAGGTGACCACCGTGCGCGAGGTCCATCCCGAGTACCGTGTCGCCGGCGCCAATGAGCGCGAAGTAGGCGGCCATGTTCGCTTGTGCGCCGGAATGCGGCTGCACGTTCGCATGGTCGGCGCCGAACAGGGCGAGGGCTCGTTGAATCGCTAGTGACTCGGCGATGTCGACGAACTCACAGCCACCGTAGTACCGCCGTCCTGGATACCCCTCCGCGTACTTGTTGGTCAGCACCGAGCCGGCGGCTTCCAGGACGGCCTGACTCACGAAGTTCTCCGAGGCGATCAACTCGAGGCCGGAGTTCTGTCGGGTCGTCTCGTCACGGAGCACGCCGGCGATGGCGGCGTCTGATTCGCTGAGGGTCCGCTGGCGGATGCTCACCGGACTATCGGTGATCGGGGGCATGAGGTCCTTTCGCAAGAAAACGAAGAATGGAGGAGTGCGGTCGTCGCGCGCTGGGCGACAATCAGCACGAATTCTACTATAGGCGGAGGACCGAATCCGGGTCGATCGGGCGGTCCGTCCCGCGTGCTATAGTCCAGAATATGGCCGAAAATCTCTCTGTTTCGTCGTCGCCCGTGGACGGGTTCGCGGAGGCGTTTCCCGGTTCTCGCAAAGTCATGGTCGCCGGTGACCGGGTCCGGGTGCCATTGCGCGAGATCGCGTTGTCGGGGGGGGAGGCGCCGGTCCGGGTGTATGACACCAGCGGACCCCAGGGCGGTGACGTGCGGCAGGGGTTGGCCCCGTTGCGCGAGTCGTGGATTGCCGGCCGAGGGGAGATAGCGGAACACCCACGCCGGCCACGGGATGGGCAGGCGGCAGGCCTCCCGTCGCTCGGTTCGCGGGCGACTCGGCGCGGCACGGGTGGCGTGACGCAGTTGCACCACGCGCGACGCGGCGTCGTGACCGAAGAGATGGAGTTCGTGGCGCTACGGGAAGGTTTCGAGCCGGAGTTCGTCCGAGACGAGGTGGCGCGCGGCCGCGCGATCATACCGGCCAATATCAACCACCCTGAGCTCGAGCCCATGGTGATTGGCCGGAATTTCCTCGTCAAGATCAACGCGAACATCGGAAACTCTGCCGTGTCCTCGTCGATCGAGGAAGAGGTCGAGAAACTGCGCTGGTCTACGCTGTGGGGAGCCGACACCGTGATGGACCTGTCGACGGGGCCGAACATTCATGAGACGCGAGAGTGGATCATTCGCAACTCCCCGGTGCCCATCGGCACGGTGCCGATCTATCAGGCGCTCGAGAAAGTCGATGGCCGCCCGGAGGAGCTGACCTGGGAATTGTATCGCGACACGTTGATCGAGCAGGCCGAGCAGGGGGTCGACTATTTCACCGTGCACGCGGGCGTGCTGCTGCGCTACATCCCCATGACGGCGCGTCGTATCACCGGCATTGTCTCTCGCGGCGGCGCGATCATGGCCAAGTGGTGTCTCGAACATCACCAGGAGAACTTCACCTACACCCACTTCCGCGAGATCTGCGAAATCATGCAGGCCTACGACGTCTCGTTCTCGCTGGGTGACGGTCTGCGCCCGGGGTCGATCGCTGATGCCAACGACGAGGCCCAGTTCGCAGAGCTGCGAACCCAGGGCGAACTCAACCGGATCGCCTGGGAATACGACGTCCAAGTCATGAACGAGGGGCCCGGGCATGTCCCGCTGCATCTGATCAAGGAGAACATGGAACACCAACTGGCATGGTGCGACGAAGCGCCGTTCTACACCTTGGGGCCTCTGACGACCGACATCGCCCCGGGCTACGACCACATCACCTCGGCCATTGGGGCGGCCACGATCGGGTGGTACGGGACGGCGATGCTCTGCTACGTCACTCCGAAGGAGCATCTTGGGCTACCCAACCGTGACGATGTGAAGGCCGGTGTTATCGCGTACAAGATCGCGGCACACGCAGCGGACCTGGCGAAAGGTCACCCGCGGGCGCAGGCCTGGGACGATGCCGTGTCGAAGGCACGATTCGATTTCCGTTGGGAGGATCAGTTCAACCTGGCGCTCGACCCCCAGACGGCCCGTGCCTACCACGACGAGACGCTGCCGGCGGACGGGGCCAAGGCGGCGCACTTCTGTTCCATGTGCGGCCCCAAGTTCTGCAGCATGGAATTGACGCAGCAAGTACGTGACTACGCCGCGGGGCAGGGCGTGAGCGAGACCGAAGCGTTGCGGGTAGGAATGGATGAAAAGTCCGCGGAGTTCCGCCAGGAGCGTCAACTCTACGTGACCGCGGCGGAGGAGCCCGTCAACGCCGGGTCTGGCCCGGAGGCGCCGGGACAATCTGGATGACGGTCTTGAATCGGGTCGGCTCGCCGCCGGCTGGGTTCAGGTAGCCCTCCGAGCCGTTCCAGGTGTAGTCCTTCACGGTCACCCCGGGTGGGAACGCCATCTCGTCCTCCCGGAATCGGCCCACCTCGAACATGTGCGTGGCGGGCCCGTCGAAGACGCGGTCTCCACGCTCGTCGAGGATCACCGCGTAGTAGCGGACCATTTCTTCAAAGCTCGAGTTGGTGCCAAACAGATAGTACCGCTGGCTCCGACCCGCCTCGTACGACGTGAGAAACTGAGCGTTCGGGTAAATCGGAAGGCCGAGCGTCGCTTCGGTGGGCACGTTCTGGGCCGAGACGACCGGGGCTCGAGCCGGCGCCGTGGGTGTCGCGGGTCGTTCCCGCGCGGGTTCGCTGGCCCCAGGGCTCTGGTTTCCCGGTTGGGGAAACGGACGCGGCACCGGTTGGCGCTGCTGCGGCTCGGCGGCCGCCAGACTCGCTCCCGCTAGCGCCGCAATCACACAACCAGCTACAAAGCGACGCATGCACATATGGCCATTATGCTGGCCCGATCACACCCACGCAAGTCATGACCGGTGACCATAATCTTCGCCTTTGATGGACGCGCGCCAGTAGTCGAGCAGATTCGAGAGCGTGTCTGAGAGCGGAATGTTCGGCTGCCAGCCGACGTCCCGCTTGATTCGGGTGGGGTTGCCGAGCAGCAGCGGACAGTCGCTCGGCCGCATCCGGCTGGAGTCCTGTCGAACCGTCACGGCCACCGACGCGCACGAGAGCAGCTCGTCCAGTACCTCTCCGGTCCGGTACGCGGTGCCGGTGCAGACGTTGTAGGGCGTCGCGGAGGCGCCGCCGGCCATCAAGCGCTGGTAGGCGTGCACCGTGTCCCGCACGTCGGTCAGATCCCGTCTGGAGTCGAGGTTGCCGACCGACAAAATTGGAGGGATCTGTCCTGCCTCGATTCGGGCGATCTGGTGGGCAAAACTCGACGCCGCGAAAGAGAGCGCCTGGCCCGGGCCAACATGCGTGAACGAGCGGCTGACCAGTACCGTCATTCCATCCTGCTGGGCGGCGGCGAGCCCGACGAGCTCCTGGGCCAGCTTGCTGAGACCGTAGGGACTCACCGGGCCAAGTGGGTCAGCTTCATCGAGCGCCGTGCCCGAGGGTTTGTACACAAGCGCCGATCCCGGTATGAGCGTGCGGGCCTCAGGCGCGTGGTCACTGAGCGCCGCCAGCAGATGCTGCGTGCCCAACACGTTCGTGCGTAGTGTCGCGTAGCTGTTGGGCCAGGAATCGCCGACGCTGGCCGCGCCGGCACAGTGATACACCTGGGTGGGCTGGGTGCGGGTGATCACCCGGGCGACCGCCGCCGCATCCAGCAGATCCACCTCGCTCCAGTGGACCCGGTTGTCCCCAGGGGCCAAGCGGGGCGGGGAACTCGGTGAGTCGCCGGCATGGGCGGGCCGCCGCCACGCGATGAGCGTCGACGAGCCCCGAGTGCGGTCCAGCAGTGTGAGTAGATGGCTACCGACGAAGCCGGCGGCCCCAGTGACAAGGATCGTCTCTGACAATTTTATTCAGACGGGGCTGCGCCCCGAACCCCACGCGGCCACTGCGCGGGGGCCCCGACAGCTCCACTCCGTGGCAGCGGGGCGCGTATTGTTTTGCGCCCTGGCGTTTCTCTGCACTCTCGTGCAGTCCCATACCGGTGATTCGCGACGTAACTCGGCAGGGGCATCGTAGCAGCTAGCTCGTCTGGGTCTTCCGGTCGCCGTATTGACTCTTGTAGTACTCGCGGTAGGCGGGGTCGGCCTCCTTGATTGGGCGCCACCACCACTCGTTGTCTTGGTACCAGGCCACCGTGGATCGCAGTCCTTCCTCGAAGACGTGACGTGGTCGCCAGCCCAGGGCCTGTAGCTTCTTCGTGTTCAGCGAGTACCGGCGGTCGTGACCCAGGCGGTCCTCCACCGGTGTGATGAGGGAGGTCGGCCGCTCGAGCTCGGCCAGAATCCGGTGGGTCAAGTCGATGTTCTCGACCTCGTTCCCGCCCCCGATGTTGTAGACCTCGCCATTGCCGCCCTTTTCGATCAACAGGTCGACCGCACGACAGTGGTCTTCGACGTGAAGCCAGTCCCGGACGTTCCGCCCGTCACCATACAGCGGCACCGGGAGATGGTCGATGGCATTGGTTACGAACAACGGAATGACCTTCTCAGGAAACTGTCGAGGTCCATAGTTGTTCGACGCCCGGGTAATGATGACCGGGACGCCATGCGTGGCCCAGTAGCTGTAGGCCAACCGGTCCGCGCCCGCCTTGCTCGCCGCGTATGGATTGCGTGGCTTGATTTCGTCGACCTCGGTGCTGGAGCCGCTCTCGACGCTGCCATACACCTCGTCGGTGGAGATCTGGACGAATCGGCGGAGTCTGGACGCCTTGCGAGCGGCATCGAGCAGCACGAAGCTGCCATACACGTCGGTGTTGATGAACGCGCCCGCATCCTGCAGCGAACGGTCGACGTGGGTCTCGGCCGCGAAGTGCACGACAATGTCCGATTCCTGCACCAATGGGCCGGCCAGCGCCGGGTCGGTCACGTCGCCCTGGACGAACCGATGGCGCGGGTTGTCGACGACGTCACGGAGGTTTTCCAGACGACCGGCGTAGGTCAGTTTGTCCAGGGTCGTGACCCGCCACTCGGGGTGGGCGGCCAACGCCTGCAGTACGAAGTTGCTTCCGATGAAGCCGGCCCCACCGGTGACGAGTACCTCCACGGTGGGTTTTACCATCGGATACCGACCTCGGAGTTGTCACCAAGCATGAAGCGGTACGCGGACGGCTTGACCGGTTCCCGCATGATCCGCACGTTGCGACCAATGAGGCTGTCGATCACGCGGTTCGACAGGTCGCTCAGGACGCTGTCTTCCAGCACGATGCTGTGTTCAATCTCCGAGGCTCGCACGACGACATTGTTCATGATTGACGTGAACGGACCGACATACGCGCGTTCGATTCTGGCGTTCGCCCCAATGATGACCGGTCCCCGGACGACCGAGTCGATGATCTCCGCGCCGGTTTCAATCACCACCTTACCTTCCACCCGCGAGTCGGCGTCGACGGAGCCGTCGACCCGCCGATCGAGCGTGTCAAGAATAAGCCGGTTCGCTTCGAGCATGTCATCGAGCTTGCCGGTGTCCTTCCACCAGCCCTCGACCAGATGCGGTCTGACAACGCAGCCGCGGTCGATCAAGTTCTGAATCGCGTCGGTGATCTCGAGTTCGTTCCGTCCACTGGGCTGGATCGCCCTGGCCGACTCGAAGATCTCGGGACCGAACATGTAGACGCCGACCAGAGCCAGATCGCTCTTCGGCTCCTTCGGCTTCTCGACGAGTCGGATCACGCTCCCGTCGGCGAGCTCCGCGACCCCGAACATCTGGGGGTCCGGCACCCGCGTGAGCAGGATCTGGGCCGCCGGTCGGGTCCGGACGAATTCCTCGACGAACGGTGTGATTCCCTTGTTCAGCAGGTTGTCGCCCAGATACATGACAAACGGCTCGTCACCGATGAACGACTCGCTGATCAGCACGGCGTGCGCCAACCCCCGAGGGGCGTCCTGCTCGATATACGTCACTGTGACGTTCCACCGCGACCCATCACCGACCGCGGCGCGAATCTCTTCGTGGGTATCGCCGACGACGATGCCGATGTCCCTGACGTCCGCGGCGGCCAACGCCTCGATGCCGTAAAACAACACCGGCTTGTTGGCGACCGGTACCAACTGCTTCGCACGGGTGTAGGTGAGCGGACGGAGCCGACTCCCCTTGCCCCCGCTCAAGACGAGACCCTTCATCGCAGCTCACCCGCTCCGGTTCCCACGCCGAACGCCCCGAGCATGTTGGAGAACGTGCCGAGCCCAGCCAGCGTGAACGAGAGATTGAAGCGGCGGTCCTGGGGCACCCGCACCCGAGCCCCGAGCCCCTCCAGGTTGTACGATTGGTATTCGAACGCGACGCCGCAGCACTGTGCGTTGTAATACCAGACGATTCGCTGTTGGAGATACCGCCCGCCAAGAATGTCGTAGTTGAACTGATAGACCCCGCCTATCCGGTCGTCCGCCGTCTTCAGGTTCGTGAACGAGTTGAGATAGTGGTCGAGGTTGTCGCGGACGTCGAACCCCGACAGCCCGTCGACAAAGCGTCGCTGGCTCCAGCCCGTGGTCTGCTGCAGCCATCCGCCGATTTCGATATTGGCATCGGCGCCTATGGTGCGAAACGCCCAGAACTGCGTGTCGTACTCGGCCCGAAACGTGCCGGATAGCAGGTTGGTCGGGTTGGCCCGCGCCGTAATGGCCACCGGGGAAAACTTGGTCGGGGCCGAGCTCTGACCCTGGAAACTGGTTCGAAATTGCCGGTCAAACTGCGCCGCATTCTCATCCGTGTAGTAGCTCTGATCGAGGGTCACGGTGAGAATTTCCTGCGCAACCGAGGGTCCGCCGCCTTCGGCCCGTCTGGCATAGAGGCGGTTGTTGAGTGCGTAGCGGATCTGGGTGACGTTGCCGACGATCGAATCCGTACCCTCGAGCTGGACGATCTGATCGAAATTGTCGATCGCGGTGACTCGCTGGATACTGAGCTGTGGTTCAATGACGTGCTTCATCCGTTCTGAGTAGCCACTGCCGGGCGTGTCCCAGACCTTGACGAACACCGGGCCGGTGAACAGCGCCTGCATGTCGATGAACGAGCGCCCGATCCCACTGTCGATCTGACTTCCGGTGGACTCGTCGATACTTTCGGTCCAGTAGGTCTGTCGCCAAGCCACCGACGAGTTCACCGTCAGGAACGGCCACTTCGTAAATGGCACCCGTACCAGCGGACTGACGTCGATTCGATTCAATCCCGAATTCACTTCCTGCTCGCCAAAGCGCGACCGGCGCAACAGGTTCGCGTACTCGGTCTCGAAGCCGAAATATACCGGTGAGCCCAGCAGCGAGCGCTCGGATTGGTTGAACGAGATGCGTGGTCCGGAGCCGTACAGGCTGGCATCCTCCGCTCCGAAAAACGTCTCAGCCACGTCTCCAGTGCCGCTGAGGGTGTAGGCGCCCCACGACCCGGTGACGTTGCCGCCGTAGCTTCGCGAACTGTTCGAGGCTTCGAACACGTTGGTCTGATACGTCTGCTGCACCGTGATGTCGGAAAAGTAGTCGATCTGTCCCCGGGCCCTGATGGAATCGGAGATGCGGTGCTGCATGTTGCCGCGCAGGTTGTAGCTGCGTCGTTCCGGGAATGTCGATTCCCCGGTGCCGGGACCGAACTGATCGGTGACGCTGATTTCGCGTTCGTTCAGGAAGTAGGTCTCGGCCCTTCCCTGGGAGCCTGGGCCCCCCACATAGCGATACTCGCCGCCGAACCCTTGTCCGGTCGAGGTGAACAGGTCATGAAAGATCGTGGCGTCGTGGCTCCGGTTGATGGCCCAGAAAACCGCGTTGCTGATCGACTGGCCCCGGATTGTCGAGGCCCCGTAGGTTGGCATCAGGATGCCGGTGGCGCGGTCATCCGACTGAATCGGGTAATACAGCGCCGGGAGGTAGAACAGCGGCACGCCTTTGACTTGCAGCACGGCGTTCCGCAGCACGGCGTACTGGTCGAGGTTGATCGTGACCGAGCTCGCCTTGACCTCCCAGCGAGGCGTTGGTTGCACGCACGACGTGAAACCGCCTCGTGTGAGTTTGTAGGTTCGGGGGCCGGTCTTCTCCATGATCTCGCCCCAGAACACCATTTCCGGCTCCGAGGTGCCGAACATGCTCGGCACGACATCCTCCACCAGGGCGGTCGAGCCCCGCGCCTCGAAAAACGTGCCGGTGTTGTCGTCGATGTTGAATTCGGCCCGCTCGGCCGCCACCCGGCCGCCACCCGACG
>JAPYUM010000125.1 GCA_029940535.1 Vicinamibacterales bacterium | reverse complement strand
GAGCAGCGGGCCGGGACCACCTCGCTCGTGGCGACCGGGGGTGGGCTGATTTTCGGCGGTGACGGCAACGGGCGGTTCCGAGCCTTCGACCAGGACAACGGTGACGTGTTGTGGGAGATCAATCTCGGGTCGTCCGTCACGGGCTTCCCCATCACCTACGCGGTGGATGGCACCCAGTATGTCGTGGCCAGCACCGGGTCATCCTTGAGCTCGCGCGACAACATGCGACTGACACCGGAGCTTCAGCCGGGTACGGCGAACAACCTGTTCGTGTTCGCGCTGCCCGAGCGGTAGACGCTGCCCGCGTTTCGATCCCGCGTTGCCTCCGGCGAACGGCGTGCTGACCTGCTGGACCGCGGATGCATGAAGGCCGGGCGTCACGTCGAGCTGAGACCGCTACTTCCCCGCCTCTTCCATCCGCGATCCGGCCAGCATGTTGGTCATGCCGTAGTTCCCCTCGTGACAGGCGTACTCGAACATCGGCCCACTGCTGCGAGTCATGGGGAGCGACCCGCCCCAGGAGCGGGTCCAGGTGTTGGGGTCGGTGACGGTGAACTCGTAGCCCAGGGTGTGCTCGTCGACACGGGTGAGCCGTTCCACTACGTGCAACGCCTGGCTCAGGGTGGGGGCGAAGTTCCGGATGAAGGCGTGCTGGTTGAAGTGCGTGGTCTCGACGACGAGCGTCTCGCCTTCCCAGTGGCCGCGCGCATCGCCGCCATACTGGCGGACCGAGTCGGAAATGTTGGGTCGGCCATCCAGGGGGATGACGCGCACATCGTGGATGTGCTCCTGCACGATCGCGACGACGTCGGGTGTCTGGAAAATCTGGTAATTGTTGTTGTACGCCGTTGGAAACGAGGGGACGCCGCGATACCAGATACACCGGTCACCGAGATCCAACTGGTCGTAGTGCGCCAGCGGCAGACGTCCACCTCGCACGTCGGCGAGGTACCGTGCTTCGTCCGATGCCATCCACGCTTGCATGTCGGCGGCGACATCCGGCAGCCGCCCGTTCGGCGGGTTGGTGATGATGGAGGTGCGTCGGTCGGCTACCACCGAGGTGCCCCGTTCCATCCAGAAGTTGTTGTAGGACCCGGGGGCGCCGTCCACGCCGCGGTCGACGCTGCCGTTCGGGTCGGCCGAGGTACGCAACGCGCCTCGCGCGGCCAGTTCGGCGTCCTGGTCGACTCTCCGTTGGGCGACCGCGGCTGCTTCTTCTTCGGTCAGGAATTCCTGTGCCTCGAGCGCCTCTGGCCGCTGAAACGGCGTCAGGGTCGAGTTGTTCCAGACCCCGCGCAGATCGGGTGCACCCCACTCGGTGGTTGGCGCGGTCTGCGCTTGGGCCGCTCCGGGGGCCACGACCGCAACGGTGACCAGCAGCACGCCGGTGGTTCGTTCGAACATCACACTCTCCTTGGAGCCTGTCGCGTCAGGATTCCAGCGAATTCTAGCGCGCTTCCGGGTAGACTGGCAGTTCTTTAATGGAGTGAAACAGATGCGATTCGATAGCGTGGCTCGTCTCATGGTTCTCGTGGCTCTTGCGATCCTGGTCGCGTCGAGGCCATCGCCAGTGCTCGCGCAACCGGGCGGCGACTTCGTCCCCGTCACCGACGCGATGCTGGAGAACCCCGACGACGAAGACTGGCTGACCTGGCGGCGGACAACCGATGGCTGGGGCTACAGCCCACTGGACCAGATCGACCGCCAGAACGTGGGCGACCTGCGCATGGTCTGGACCAGGGCGTTGGCGACGGGACGGCAGGAGGGAACCCCGCTGGTCTACGACGGCGTGCTCTACATGCCGCAGTCAGACGACGTCATCGAGGCGATCGATGCAGTGACCGGGGACCTGCACTGGTCCTATCGGCGAGACCTCCCAGACGACGTCTACGACATGGTGGGTGGCAACGCCCGCACCAACCGGAATGTGGCGATCTATGACCGGCTCATCGTCAACACGACCGACGACGACTTCGCCATCGGACTCGATGCCACGACCGGAGAGGTGGTGTGGGAGACCGAGATTTTCGACTACCAGGTGAACCCGGCCGGCCACAGCGCGGGGCCGATCATCGCCGACGGCAAGATGATCTCCGGCCGGAGTTGCCGCCCCATGGGTGGGCCTGAGACCTGTGTCGTGATTGCGCATGATGCCCGCACCGGGGAAGAAGTCTGGCGTCGCAGCACGGTGGCACTCCCGGGCGAGCCCGGCGACGAGACCTGGGGCGGTGTGCCCTACGAGCGGCGGATCCATGTCGGCAGCTGGATGCCGGCCAGCTACGACCCCGAACTGCGACTCATCTATCAGGGCACCTCGGTCACCTCGCCGGCGCCCAAATTCCTGCTCGGGGGCGTGGAGAACACGCACCTCTATCACAACTCCACGCTGGCGCTGGATGTGGACACCGGCGAGATCCGCTGGCACTACCAGCACCTGAACGACCACTGGGATCTCGACCATCCCTTCGAGCGGATCCTGGTCGATACCACGGTGGCACCGGACCCGTCCGCGGTCAGCTGGATCAATCCGAGGCTACAGCCGGGTGAAGAGCGCAAGGTCCTGACCGGCATCCCGGGCAAAACCGGTGTGGTCTACACCCTCGACCGGGAGACGGGCGAGTTCCTGTGGGCAACGCCGACAGTCACGCAAAATGTGATCAGTGCGATCGATGGCGCGACGGGAGTGGTCTCGACCAACCCCGAGGTGGTCTTCACCCAGCAAGGACAAGAGGTCTTCACCTGTCCGACCTGGAACGGCGGCAAGGACTGGGAAGCGGGGGCCTACAGCCCGTTGACGAACACCATGTACATGCCGTTGCGCAACACCTGCGCACGCATGATGGCGACCACCCAGTTCGACAGGACCCGCCCGAACGATCCCAACGAGAGCCGCGCGGACACCTATGCCATCGCCTACCGGCATCAGATCGCGCCGGGCACCGAGAACGTCGGTACCGTGCGGGCGATCTCGGCCGAGACCGGCGAAACAGCGTGGCTCTACGAGCAACGCGCGGCCACGATGTCGCTGGTGGCGACCGGCGGTGGGCTGCTGTTCGGTGGCGACGTGAACGGACGCTTCCGAGCGTTCGACCAGGAGACCGGCGACGTGCTGTGGGAAATCAATCTCGGCTCGCCGGTCAGCGGCTTCCCGATCAGCTTCGCGGTCGACGGACGGCAGTATGTGGCGGTCGGTACCGGCAGCGGCGGCACGGCCTCGCACTTCATGGGGTTGACGCCGGAGCTGCGACCCAGCTCGGGCAACAATCTGTTCGTGTTCGCGTTGCCGGAATAAGCGCGTCGACAAGGTCATTCGGCTGAGATCGAGTCGGTCGGCAAGCAGGTGGGCAATTTCACACCAGGCGACAAGGTGTTCGCGTGCGCCGGGATCCGGCTCGGCGGCTACGGTGAATACGTCGCCTTGCCGGCCAGCTACACCATCGTGTCCAAGCCCGGCAACATGAGCTTCGCCGACGCGGCGGCAGTGCCGCTGGGTGGTTTGAATGCGCTACATTTCATGCGGCTCGCCAAGGTCCAACCGGGAGAGCACGTGGCAATCAATGGCGCCGGCGGCAGTATCGGCTCCTACGCCGTGCAGATCGCCAAATCGATGGGCGCCGAAGTGACCGCCGTCGACAGTGGCTTCAAGGAAGCGGGAGTCCGCGGCTTCGGAGTCGACCATTTCCTGGACTATACGCACGACGACTTCACGGCCGGCGGACGCACCTACGACGTCATCTTCGACATGGTGCCCGGGAGCCCATATGCGGCCTGTATCAACGCGCTCCGGCCGCAGGGGCGCTATCTCGCCGGCAACGCTCGTTTGTCGACCATGTACGTTGTGTGTGGACGACCCGATTCACTGACAAGACGTGCAGGGTCGCGCCCGCCCGTGAATCCACAGCCGGGCTGCTGGCGCTCAAGGAGATGATCGAAGATAAGCAGATCGACTCGATCGTTGATACCGTCTACCCCATGCGGCAGGCCGCCGATGCGCACCGTCGGGTCGACACCGAGCAACGCGTGGGCGCGATCGTAATTGCCATTGCCGACGCCGATGTGGCGCGCGACACGAGGGGACCATCATGAACTGGAGTGCACTGAGGCATTCGGCGGTCGCCGTCCTGGCGCTGTCTTTCGTACTGACTGGCACCGCGGCGTGGGCCCAGCCGCCCGCGCCATCGCTGCCGGACACACCGCAGGAGATAGATAGCCCGGCCGGGCGGATACGCGTCGTGCCGATCAAGGGGCTCGTGTATCCGTGGGCGCTCGCGTTTCTGCCCGACGGCGGCATCCTGGTCACCGAGCAGAACCGCACCACCCTTCGCCTCATTCGTGGAGGCGTGCTCGACCCAACGCCCATCACTGGTCTGCCAAGCCCCATCACGAGTCAACGTCGCGACACGGCCGGTGTGGACGTCGCGGTCCACCCGCGCTTCTCAGAGAATCAGCTCGTCTACGTCGCGTTCTGGAAGGCCAAGCCGGGTGAGGCACACCTCCGGACCGCCGTCGTGTATCGGGCCCGACTCGAGGAGCATCAGCTGACGGATGCCGAGGAGATCTTCGAGTCGGTCTCCTGGACCGACGGACCGTCCGCCGCCCGGATCATCTTCGGACCCGACGGCATGCTCTATCTGGCGATTGGAGCGCCTGGGTTCCAGGAAAGCGTGGGGGCCACCAGTTGGGCTCAGGACCCGGATCAGCACGGTGGCAAGATCCTCCGGCTCAACGACGACGGCACGGTGCCAGCCGACAATCCCTTTGTGGGTCAGGGCGACTACCTGCCGGAGATCTTCGCGCTCGGCATCCGCAACGCGATCGGCATGGCGTTTCATCCCCAGTTCGGCCACCTGTGGGAAACCGAAAACGGCCCGCAGGGCGGAGACGAGATCAACATCATCCAGTCTGGACTGAACTACGGCTGGCCGGTGGTCACCTATGGCCGGGCGTACTCGACCGACCCGGAGGGCGCGAGGTCGGGGTTGCCGCCACCCACCATCCAGCCACCCACGGCAGCGCCCGGCATGGAAGAACCGTTCACGTACTACAAGCCATCCATTGCCATTTCGGGCATGGCCTTCTACACGGGGGACAAGTTCCCCGAGTGGACGGGTGACCTCTTCGTGGGAGGGCTCGCGGGCAGACAGCTCTCGCGGGTCATGTTCAACGCGCAGGGACTGGAGCGACGACGGGAGCCGCTACTGACCGAGCTCCGCCAGCGGATTCGTGACGTCAAGCAGGGGCCTGACGGGTTCCTGTATCTGACCACGGACATGGAAGATGGAGCCGTACTCAGGCTCGAGCCTGCGCCCTGACTGGCCGCTCTTCACCGGAGGAGCTTGAGAGGCGGGTATCGGGTCGGTTGGACTAGCAGGCAGGCGAGTTCGCCCTGTTCCGCAACATGCTGGACGGATCCTGTCGGGAGAATCTAAATGAAGCGATTTGGCTGCGAGTCGGATCTGACTACACCGTTCAAAGACGAAACGATCGTTTTTCTTATCGACGAGAACGCCCCCCTACGCGAAGTCGGGAAAAGGCTTCACGATTGGATATTCTCCCTCCTTCCAATGTATCGAGATTGCCGCAACTTCGAAGACTACGCTTGGAAGAAAGCTGGGGGCGGCAATTCCTGGACAGTGGCCAGCGGAGACGACTCCTGCAGGTTCCTGTACGTTCTCGGTGGTAGACGCCCCCCTGCGACGGTCGAGTGACGTTGTTTGGCACGCTCGCGAGTGCCAGCGACGGCGGCCTTGGAAGCGGGACGGGGGCCGTGAGCGAGACGACAGGAGCCTGGTGTTGGCAATTGGAGGCACGGCGATGGCGACCGCGCGGCCTCACTGGGAGCGGTGGCCATCATCGGAATCGGATGTTTGGCGTACTACAAGTACAAGAAACTGAGTAGCCGAACGGTCTACTTCATCCGCATCGGGCGGCAGCCATTCCTAAACAAGGGTGAGACGGGAAGATTCATGTACCGCTGCGCCGCGCGTGGAGCCCATACCGCCTATAGCCTGGCCGAAGGCGCTCTCACAGGTTACTCGGGCTGGGACGACGTCAAGACACAGATGAAGGTAGCCAGCGGGTTTTTCTGATCGTCGGGTTCATGCAGGGGACCAGCCTGATGACGCACACCATTCTGGCGCGCAAGAAAGGCCCAGTTACTACGTCCCGAATCCCGATGGTGCGACCGATCCCGCGTACACCCAGGCCGACATGAGCACCTTTCTCACCGGCGCGACCGACGCGCCGCAATTGTTTGCGGGCCGGAACTACATCTACAGCGGAATCGCGATCGTGTTCACGCCGTGACCGCAGGCAGGGAATTGTCCTGATGGAATCGTCAGATTGACGACAACCGCGCGTGCCGATTTCAGAACCTCCCAGCCCGGCGACGGCGTGCTGAATCCGCTACGCCCCCCAAACGCAGACCGCACCCCACCCGGTCATCCGCCGGCCCACGCCACCAGACAGAGCCACGTACGACAAGTTGGTGCGAGCCTCGATCCGCGGTGACCCAGACCCATGGCGCTGGGCACGATCGCACCGACGGCCAAGGTCAAAGCCCTGAGGCACTACAATCCGGGGGTGTCCCCCCTTGCTGTCTACATCAGGGAGTCAATGCCGTGATATTCATGCCTCGAGACAACTCCATCACCCTTGGCGCGCTGACCGATCTGCTGGGCGGCACCCTGGTCGGCGACCCGGAGGCCGTCATCCATGGCGTGTGTTCCTTGGATGAACAGGCGCCAGATGCCATCGCGTTTTCCAACGCGTCGACCCCTCGCACACTACAGACCGGGCTGGATGGTCTCCAGGCACGGGCGCTGCTGGTGCGCGACGACGTCGACACCGCCACCCTGAACACCACCGCGAATCTCGTGCGCGTCCCCGAGCCGCTCCCGGCCATGGTGCGCCTCGTGCCGCTCTTCTATTCCGAGTTCGAGGTCGAGCGTGTGGTCAGCGAACGCGCGGACATCCACCCGACGGCGGAGATCGGACGCGACGTCCATGTCGGTGCCTTCTGCGCCATCGCAGAGCATGCAGTCGTCGGCGATGGGGCGGTGCTGTACCCGGGCGTGGTGCTGTATCCGCATGCTCGCGTCGGCGCCGGGTCGGTCCTCCACTCTGGCGTGACCATCAGAGAGCGGTGTGTCATCGGCGAGGACTCGGTCATTCAGAACGGCGCCGTCATCGGGTCGGACGGCTTCGGGTATTACCCGAGCCCTGAGGGACACCAGACGGTGCCGCAGGTCGGGGTCGCGCTCCTGAGCGACCGCGTGGATGTCGGGGCGAACACGTGCGTGGATCGGGCCACCCTGGGCACCACGCCCATCTCCCGTGGCGTAAAGATCGACAACCTGGCGCAGATTGGCCACAACGTGAGCATCGGAGACCACGCCATCGTCTGCGGCGATGTCGCCATCGGCGGGAGCACGAAGGTCGGCAAGGGGGCGGTGCTGGCCGGTGCGTCCAGCTACGCCGACCACCTTGAGATCGCCGACGGCGCCCGCTTCACCGGTCGAGCCGCGGCCGGGCACGTGCGGAAGTATGAGAAGGGCGACTACACGGGGTATCCGGCGCAACCGATCGGGCAATGGAAGCGAGAACAGGTGATGATTCGCAAGCTCCCCAAGTTGCTGAAACGCTTACGTGCGCTGGAAGAGAGCGTCGCGAGCCGCCCCTAGTCGGTACCATCGGCCGCTTCATGCACATTCGCTTCGACAATACCTATGCCCGGCTGCCGGAGCGTTTCTACGCCAGGCAGGAGCCCGCCCGCGTTCCGGACCAGACGTTGATCCGCCTCAACCACGAGCTCGCAGCCCAGTTGACGATTGACGCCGACTGGTTGCGCTCGGCAGACGGCGTGGCGATGCTCGCCGGCAACGCGCTGCCCGAGGGCGCCGATCCGATCGCGCAGGCCTATGCCGGTCACCAATTTGGTGGTTTCTCGCCACAACTCGGCGACGGTCGCGCCCTCTTACTGGGGGAAGTCGTCGACGCCGACGGCGCACGGCGCGATCTGCAGTTGAAGGGCTCGGGGCGCACACCCTTCTCGCGGGGCGGCGATGGCAAGTCGGCCCTCGGCCCGGTCATTCGCGAGTATGTGGTCAGCGAGGCGATGGCCGCGCTGGGGGTCCCCTCGACCCGGGCCCTCGCCGCAGTCGCTACTGGAGAGCGGGTGATGCGCCAGGAAGGCCCGCTCCTGGGCGGGGTCTTCACCCGGGTTGCCGCCAGTCACATCCGCGTCGGCACGTTTCAATACTTTCTCGCGCGACAGGACATCGACGCCCTCCGTCTGCTCGCGGACCACGCGATGGTCCGCCACTATCCGGACGCCGCCGAGGCGCCGGCTCCTTACCTGGCGTTGCTCGAGGGCGTGGTGACCGCCCAGGCCGATCTGATTGCCCATTGGATGTCACTCGGCTTCATCCACGGCGTGATGAACACCGACAACACCGCTGTCTCGGGCGAGACGATCGACTACGGTCCGTGCGCGTTCATGGACGCGTTTCACGCGCAGCGCGTCTTCAGTTCCATCGACACCGGAGGTCGCTACGCCTGGGGGAGCCAGCCGGACATCGGGCTCTGGAACCTCACCCGTTTCGCGGAAACGCTGCTGCCGCTGCTCTCGCAGACCCAGAGTGACGCCATCACGATCGCCAAGGGTGCCCTGCACGCCTTCGCGGCGCGATACCACCACCAGCACGCCGCTCGGTTTCGCGCCAAGCTCGGCCTTGGGCCACAGACGCCGGTCGAACGGATCCAGGCATGCCTCGATCTGCTCGACGCGCAGGATGTCGACTTCACGCTCTTCTTCCGTCGCCTGACGAGCATTGCCGGCGGAGAGGACCCAGCCGCGCTGGCGGCGATGTTTGCCGACCGCGAACCATTCGAGACCTGGTTCGCGACGTGGCGTCGCGACGCCGACCCCGGCGCGCACCTCACCAAGATGCGTGCCGCCAACCCGATCCGAATCCCCCGCAATCATCGGGTGGAGCAGGCGATCCAGGGTGCCTATCGCGGCGACTTCGCGCCGTTTGACCGTCTGGTCGATGGGCTCGCCACGCCCTACGCCGACCAGGACGCATACGCGGATCTGGAGACCCCACCGCAACCGGAGGAAGTCGTCCACCAGACGTTCTGCGGAACCTGACCCGAGACGATTAACCCGCGAGAGGAGCCACCATGAGCACGCCGAACCAACTTACACCCGACAAGGTCATGCCGCTGATGACCGGTGGATGGGCCGCGGCGATTCTCGGGTCCGCCGCCAAGCATGGGGTCTTCGACGCGCTGGCGGGCGAGGGCGACGATGCAGCGGGGGTGGCGAACAAGACGGGGATTTCACAGCGGGGTGCGCAAGCGGTGCTCGATGGCCTCACCGGTGTCGGCCTCGTGACCCTGTCCGAGGGTCGCTACACGAACACGCCTGAGGCGTCGGCGTTTCTCATCAAGGGCCAGCCCGCGTATCTCGGGGGCATGGCGGAAGTGATGACCGGGAGCCTGGCTGAATGGGGCACGCTGCCAACGGCGGTGGAGACCGGGTCCCCCTCGGCGGCCACCACCACCGAGGCGGCTGACAACGACTTCTGGCACGTCCTCATCCCGGCCATCGCGCCGCTCTCGCTCCCGGTGGCGCGGATGACGGCCGAGCGGCTGGGCATCGCCACGGCGGGTCCGGTGCGGTGGCTCGACGTGGGCGGTGGGTCCGGTATCTGGTCGGCGGTCTGGCTGGAGGCCAACACGGAGGCAACGGGGGTACAACTCGACTGGCCCGTAGTCAACACGATTGCGAAGCAGTTCGTGACAAAGTTCTCCGTCGCGGATCGTTTCGAAACCATCGATGGCGACTTTCACACCGTCGACTTCAGGTCGGCCAACTACGACTATGCGATGTACGGCAACATCGCCCATCAGGAAACACCCGCGAACAACGTCGCGATCTTTCGCAAGTTTCGGAAGGCCCTCAAACCGGGCGGCACCCTCCTCATCAACGACTTTGTCCTGAACGACGACCGCACGGGTCATCCCTTCGCGATGATGTTCGCCTCCCAGATGTTGCTGGCCACGACCGGCGGGAACAGTTGGTGCCAGTCGGACTATCGAACCTGGCTCGGCGAGGCAGGGTTCGAGTCGGTCGACATCGTCCCGACGCCGTCGCCAGCCACCGTCATCTTCGCGAGCTGAGGTTTTCCGACGAGGCAAGGAAGCCGCTAAAAAGCGTCCGCTGGGGTTTTCTGACGAGGCGTCTGTCTCCAGAGGAAACGTCGCCGGCACACCCAACCTAGCCACAGGTCTCGTTGTGGCGCACGGCTTCAGCCGTGCGATCGCAGGCCTGACGGCCTGCGCCACAGGGTCTCACACCGGTTTCCTACCCGAAGCTTCCTGCCACAAG
>JAPYUM010000124.1 GCA_029940535.1 Vicinamibacterales bacterium | reverse complement strand
CGCGCCGCACCACGTCGCCTTTCACGCGGTAGAGCGCGTCGGTAGACCCAGCCGAAAGCGCATCGAACGGAATGGCCTCGGCCACCCGGATGACCGATGGGTGGACGAACGGGCTCAACCCGACAAATCCGAGCCGGCGCGCCGGCGCAAAGGTCCGCACGCAGGCGCGCGAAAAACCACCCGAGTAGGTCTGCGAGTGCTTGATCGCCCCGACCCCCCATCCTTCTTGGTAGAGCATGGAGTTGGAGACGACACTCCGGATGGTCAGCTCTTGGTTCTCCTCGACCGGATAGTCCTTGAGGTTCTCGTCACCCCCGTCGCCATCGAGCAGCAAACGCCACGTCGGGTAGCGCTCGCGAATCCCGCGCAGCACCGCGAGGCCCACGGTCGCGCATTCGACATCGAGCGGTTTATAGTCCTCGATCACGTCGACCGCCTCGAAGGGATCCAGCCGATCGGCCGGCACGTCAATCACCTCGAGCAGCATCTCCAGATCGAGCCGTCTCAGAAACGTCCGCGCCTGCTCGACGTCCGCCCCGCCGCCGTCCACCGCGAGTGTGAACGCCTTCAAACGGCTGGGGCTCTGCCCGCTCTCGAGCAAGGCCTGATACACGCTGACCAGCACCGCACCGCTGTCGATCCCGCCGGAGAAGAGCACTCCGAGTGGCTCGCTCTCCGGTTGTCGCGCCAGCCACTCGGTCACTTCCTGGTGCAGGGCGGCCACATATGCGTCACCGATGCTTTCGAGATCTGGCGGCATCGTGGCCCGGGGCGGCGCGAAGAACCGACGTTGTTGCGGGGTCGGATCGGGGCATCCGATCAGCCGCAACGCCGTGACGTGGTGCGCCGGCACCATCCGGGTGTAGCTGGGATGGAACTGGTGTCCGTAGCCATGCTCGTCCAGCACCCGCTTGAGATCGCCGATCCGCTCGCCGATCACCAGCATCGGTCCTGCGGTCTCTTTGGCCAGGAAATAGCGCATCGGCCGGTCGAGGCTGCGCGCCATGAGGACCGTCTCGCCGTCACGCGCGGCCAGCGCGAACGAACCGTGCACATCGAGCAGTGCGTCAGGCCGCGGGTCAAGCAAGAGAGCGCGCGCGTCGTCGACGCCCATGTTGAGAATACGGAGGTCGCTATCCTCGATGAGATTGACGACGCGGTGAACGGGACGATCCATCGACGCGACTCCTCTACCCTGGGTGGGAAACGGACGCGGACGGGACTAGTTGGCGCCCACCAGCAGATCCCAATGCTCCGCGGCGCGCTCGAGAATGGCCGGCAGGTCCGCTTCGAGCAGATAGCGGTCACCGATGAGTTCCTGCCCCGCCGACTCGATCCGGGTCAGAAAGTCCTCGCGCGAGTCATACCGTTCCTCGATCGACCGTCGCGGATCGCGAGCGCGCTCCCGCTGCGCCCGGGTGGCGGGAAACGGAATGTAGGAGCCGGCCAATGAGACCAGCGTGTTGGGGTCGCCATTGTCCGGATTCGTGAAATTCCAACCAGTGTAGGTGGCCAGTGGCACCGCGACTTCCGGGTGACGGATACCTGCGATTTCGTTGCCGTCCGCATCCACCTGCGGCACGAACATCGGCAACGCCATGCCGCCGCCCGCGCCGCCGTCGAGGTCATGATTCGCCGCGCGCACGCCGCCCTCGCGATCGGCCGGCGACCGCACATCCGGTATCGCCGGGAAGGCGATCTGTGCGGGGGCCACCAGATTCCCGTCGGCAAAGCGCGGGTGTCGACTGGGCGGCGGCTCGACGCCGTCGACGACCCAGTCCTTCAGGGACGTCAGCAGCGCCCGCATGTTCCACCAGTAGTCGGTCGGGTTGCCCATTTCCTGCCGATTCCCCGGTGGCGGCGGGGGGAACGCGCCAGGTCCATGCTGGGTGCCGGCAAGAAAGTAGAATCGGACATTGTCCTGCAAGGTGAGATCCTGCGCCCCGTCTGGTGTCGAGTGCACCAGAGTCGCCACACGTCCGCCACCCCAGTACTCGACCCCCGTATTCGTGTAGAAAATGCGGGGCTGGTTCGGCCGGCTCCGGGCGTTCCCCAGCGTCCCGTCGACGACGCCGGTCACCGGGTCGGGCAGCGCCGCGTCAGCGAAGGGAAATGCGGTGGCGTCGAACATGCCCAGTGAAATCGGCGCCGCGCCAGGCTGGTTGAGGTCGAGACGGGACGACCCGGCGATGTGGGGAATCATCCCGTCGAAGACCTGCCGTCCCGCCGTATCCGAGTTGAATCCGAGATACAGGAACGTCCGAAGGTAGCGGCCACTCTGCGACGACCCGAACGTCAGGGCATGTTCCGCGCTCACCAGAGCGCTTGGGTCATACTTGATCCACGACGTGACATCGCGGACGCTGGCGAAACCGAGACCGCCCACTGGATTTCCATCGACCGAGGGCACCTCGAGTCGAATCTCACGCTCGGCCGGCACGTCGAATTCCCAGCCGACCCAGACCAGGGTATAGCCCTCGCGCATCAGAAATCCGTCGCCATACGGACCACTGCCTCCGCGGTTGAAACCGAGCGCGGTCAGTCGTCCTCGGTTGGACACGTCGACCAACGCCACGCCGTTCCCCCGTTGCGAGTCTGCGGGCGTGAGAATCCTCAGGTCGGCGGTAGCTTCGACCAACCCGTCGGCGTTCCGAGGGGCGCGATCCAGGTTCACAATCACCTGATTCCGCGGATCAGCCGGATCGATTCCGAAGGTGATTCGACCCACCAGTTCCTCGTAGGCCCCAGTGTCGCCGAAACCGCTGCCGTCCGCGATGGCGTGGCGCTCGGTGACATCGACCGACAAGACGTCGGCACGGAGCACAGGTACGGACACGACCGTGACGAGCAGGGTGGCGACGAGGGTGCGGAGCATGGCAGTCATTGGTAATGGTCCTTGCTGAAATCGTTCCTGGGTGGTGCTGGTCGTGGAATTATACCGGCTCGTGGCCGTCCTTGCCTGGCAGGGATCTAGCCGCCGCCCCTCTGCTATGCTCGGGCGACGCCCCGATGCACGTTCGACCGATCCCCCTCGCCCGACGGACCGCAACCGGTGTCCTGACCCTGCTGCTCGCGAGTCCGACGGCGGTGAGCGCCCAGTCCTGGCCCCAATGGCGAGGACCGGGTGGCCTCGGCGTCTCCAACGAGACGGGTATCGCGACCCACTGGGGCCCGGACGACAACGTCGCGTGGAGGGTCCCGCTGGAGGGACTGGGCACGTCGACACCGGTGATCTCGGGCGATCTCATTTTCCTGACGTCCCAGCTCGGCACCGGTCCAGTGGACGAGCGGGGCGCACAGTTCCCAGGCACCAGACCAGCGGCCAGCCGTGCGCGGATCGACGGCGTGACACTGGTGATCCAGGCGTTTCGTCGCAACGACGGCAGCATCGCATGGGAGCATCAGGTACCCGCGACCGGGCACATCCCGGCCGTGCATCGCAACCACAACCTCGCCACCCCCAGCGTGGTCACAGACGGGGACCGACTCTTCGCCTGGTTCGGCACCGGGCAGGTGGTCGCCCTCGATCTCGACGGACACGAGCTGTGGTCGCGGCACCTCGGCGACGACTACGCGCCATTCGACGTGCTGTGGGGTCACGGCAGCTCGCCCCAGCTCTACGACGACCTGTTGATCCTGCAATGCGATCATCCGGAGATGGCCTATCTCCTTGCGCTGGACACGTCCACCGGTGAGGAACGATGGATCGTAGACCGAGGGTCGGGACTGCGTGCCTACAGCACGCCCCTCGTGGTCTCGACCGACGATGGAGACCAGGTGATTGTCAATTCCAGCCGGTGGATCGACGCGTATGACCCGCACACCGGGCAGACCCGATGGCGGGCCGGGTCGACGGTCGAGCTGGCGGCCGGCACGCCCGTCTACTCGGATGGCGTGATCTACACCACCCGCGGCTATTCGAGCGGCCCGTATCTGTCGGTCGAGACCAGCGGACGCGGCGATGTCGGTCAGACCCACGTCCGGTGGCAGCAACCGACCCGAGCGCCGTATGTCTCGTCGATGTTGCTGTATCGCGGTCTGCTGTACATGGCGACGGAGAACGGCATTCTCACCATCACCGATCCCGACACCGGCGACCCGGTGGCGCGCACCCGGCTGAACGGGGTGTACACCGCGTCGCCGGTCGCGGCCGATGGACACATCTATCTGCTCAACGAGGACGGAGAGACCGTCGTGCTGGAAGCAGGGCCCGACGCGCGGGTACTCTCCCGAAATGCGCTGGATGAACGGGCGCTCGCGTCCCCGGCGATCGCGCACGGCCGGGTTTATATCCGCACCGACCAACACCTGTTTAGTATTCAGAACTAGGCGGGGCTGCGGCCGCGCTTACTCAGGCGGGCCGAGCGGATGCACTGTGGAGATCTGCGTGGCAAAGACGGCGGGGTCGGTGGTCGGGAGGTCGCAGATGCGGTTCTCGCAGACGTAGGCGGTCGTTTGGCCGTCTCGGACCGTCTTGCCATCGAGTAACGGGACGACCTGCGCGTGGCGCTCCAGTTCGTCGCCTTCGGTGACGATCGCGAGAATCCGATTCGGGAGGAACCGCGCCCGCAACTCGTGCAGGAACGGCGCCGCGTCGTCACGTCCGTGCGGCACCACCAGCACGATCTCCTTGGGTCGATCCAGCTGATAATCCACCGCCAGCAGCATCTCTGACACGGCCGGCGCGCTGTCAGCCAGCATGGCACCGAACGCCTCGAACGCCCGCTCGGCCCGCACCCGATAGCCGTCGTCGGTGGTCAGCTCGTGCAGACGCAGCAGATTGAGCACCGCCACGGAGTTCCCGGACGGCTCCGCCGCGTCGTAGGTCGGCTTCTCACGCGTGAGCAGCGACGCCTGGTCGGCCGCGGTCCGGAAGAACCCGCCGCCCGACACGTCCTCGTAGTCGCGTGCGAGCACCGCGTCGAGCGCCCTGGCTTCGTCGAGCCAGCGGAGGTCACCGTCCGCCTCGTAGAGGTCCAGCAGCCCCGCAATCAGGAACGCGTAGTCGTCGAGATACGCCGTCTGCCGGGCGGCGCCGTCGAGGGCCGCGCGCAGCAGCCCCTCGTCGCGCCGAAGCGTGCGCAGCAGATAATCGGCCGCGCGTGCCCCGCGTTCGGCATACACCTGGTCATCGAGCACCAGCGATGCCTGGGACAGCGCCGAGATCATCAGCCCGTTCCAGGCGGTCAAGATCTTGTCATCGCGCAGCGGAGCCGGTCGACGCGCGCGGGTGGCATAGAGTTGCTCCCGCGCCGCGTCGATGGTCCGACGCAGTGCGCCGACGGGGACGTCGAGGTCGGCCGCCACATCGGGCAGCGAGCCCGGTGTGTGCAGAATCGTGCGTCCTTCGAAGTTGCCGACCGCGGTCACGCCGAAATACGCCATCACCACGCGTGTCTGCTCGGCATCGAGCACGGCCGCGATCTCCTCGGGCGTCCACGTGAAAAACAGCCCCTCCTCCCGCTCACCGTCCGGCCCTAGACTATCCGCGTCGGTGGCTGAATAGAACGCACCGTCAGGGGCCGTCATGTCGCGTTCGACATACCGCAAGATGTCGCGTGCCACGTCGGCGAAGTCTTCGCGCCCGGTCACCTGATAGGCCTCGAGATACGCGGGCACGAGGAGCGCATTGTCGTAGAGCATCTGCTCGAAGTGCGGTACCAGCCACTGCGGATCGGTCGAGTAGCGGTGAAAACCGCCCCCCACCTGATCGCGGATGCCCCCCGCGGCCATCGCCTCGAGGGTGCGGGTCGCCATGGTCAGCGACTCGACATCGCCGGTCCGGCGGTGATGGCGAAGCAGCATGCGCACCGACAGGCTGCTCGGGAACTTCTGCTGCCCCCCGAGGCCCCCATGGGTCGCATCGAAGCCGCTCCGGTAGTAATCGGCGGTCGTGTGCAGCGACTGCGCCGTCGGCAGCCCGTCCCGCCCGGCCCCCGGCGCCAGCCGCTCTCGGATACGCCCCGTCACCTCGGCCGACACCGTCGCCACCTGGTCCGGCTGTTCGTCGTAGGCGGCTTTGAGCCGTCGGGCGACGGTCAGAAAGCCGACCGACACGCCGCGGTCGCCGTCACGCGCCGGCAGATAGGTGGCACCGCTGAACGGCTCGCCGTCCGGTGTCAGCCACACCGTCATCGGCCAGCCGCCGCCCCCCTGCAGGAACAGCTGCACCGCGCTCATGTAGATGGCGTCGAGGTCCGGCCGAACCTCGCGGTCGACCTTGATCACCACGTAGTTCTCGTTCAGATACCGCGCGATCTCCTCGTCGTCAAACGACTCTTCCTCCATCACGTGACACCAGTGACAGGTGGAATAACCGATCGACAGCAGGATCGGACGCCCCAGCGTGCGCGCCAAGTCGAACGCTTCGTCGCCCCACGGGTGCCAATTCAGCGGGTTGTGGGCATGCTGGCGCAGATACGGACTCGATTCGAGGAACAGTCGATTGATATAGCGCGGCGAGCCGTCGTCGCGCAGATGCCGGGTCCGCGGCGCGTAGTCAGTCGGCCGCCGCGCCCAGGCGCTGGCCAGCGAGTCCCGTAAGGGCGCCTCGAAGCCGGTCGCGCCAGGCGGCGTGTCAAAGTCAAAGGCGACCGACTGGGCGCCTGGCTGCAGGACGCAGCCCGACAACAGCCACACCGCCGCGAAGGTCGACACGAACGCGCCCGATCTCACCACTGTTGTCGCAAGTGTGTCATGCCATCCGTCAGGCTGTCGCGCCGCTGGCACCAGAACCTCGGCCGCAATCCGGCATGGGGGCGCGGTTGAGTACGAGCGATGAGTGGAAGAGAATGCGGCTGTCGAGTCGGACGCCGGCAGGGCTGGCGCCGGTCTCGTAGAACCGGTCGGCATGACGAGGCGGAGACGATGAGCAATACACGCGAACGCGGCGGAGTCGACCGGCGGAGTGTGGTGAAAGCGCTCGGCGCGGTAGGAGCGGCGCTCGCCACACCCGAGTTCTCGTGGGGCACATTGGCCGCCCAAGGCGACATCGAGCCGTTCGAGATCCGAGTGAGTGACCAAGAGCTAGACGACCTTCGCGAGCGGCTCCGTCTGGCCCGCTGGCCGCCCGATACGCCCGGTGAACCGTGGTCGTACGGCACCGACCGCGCCTACCTGGAGGAATTGATCGCGCACTGGCGTGACGAGTTCGACTGGCGCGTCCACGAGGCCGAGTTGAATAGCTTCGACCACTACATGACGACGGTCGACGGACAGCGGCTGCACTTCGTGCATCAGCGCTCGCGGGGCAGTTCGTCCTTTCCGCTGGTGATGACCCACGGCTGGCCCGGAACCGTGTGGGAAATGCTGCCGTCGGTCAAGGCATTGAGCGACCCCGCGTCCCATGGCGGCGATACCGCCGAGGCATTCGACGTCATCGTGCCCTCGATTCCCGGATTCGGCTTTTCCGGAGAGCCGGCCGAAGGGACCGACATCGCGCGCACCGGCGACCTCTGGGTCGGGCTGATGGACCAGCTCGGCTACGACCGCTTTGGGGCCTATGGGAGCGATTGGGGCGCGGCCGTGACGCGCTATCTCGGGGGCCGATACCCCGACCGCGTCGCAGGCATCCATACGCCAGGTGCCCCACCACGCCAGCAGCGGGAGCCGAACACCGAACCGGAACGCGACTACCTGCGGCGATCAGAGCTCTGGTCGGTCGATGAGACCGGCTACCAACGCATTCAGGGAACAAAGCCCCAGACCCTCGCGTTCGGACTGACCGATTCGCCGATCGGGTTGGCGGCCTGGATCACCGAGAAGCTCCGGTCATGGAGCGACTGCGACGGCAACGTCGAGAACCGTTTCAGCAAGGACCAGATCCTGACCCTGGTCTCCATCTACTGGCACACCCGGACTATCGGAACGAGCGTTCGGTACTACTACGCGAACGGTCTTGGCAGTTCTCGCGGCCGTAGCCGCGGGGGTGGTCCGGTGCAGGTCCCGCAAGGATACGCGCAGTTCGTCGGCATACCGTCGCGTTCCGGTCCGCCGCGGTCGTTTCTCGCCGATCCCCCCGACAACGTGACCCACTGGTCGGTCTTCGACACCGGTGGCCACTTTCCGGCCATCGAGGAGCCGGAGTTGCTCGTCGGCGACCTGCGCAAGTTCTTCGGGCCGCTGCGTTGAACGCATCGGGATAGGACGCGCCCGTTCGTCAGGCTTCGCCTGACGACGTTCCCGCGGGAACGTCGTGTCGCACCGGCTCACAACGACCATGCTCGTCTTGTTTCTCGCGATGCTCGCGCCCACATCCGTGACCCTGGATGTGCCGATCTATCTCGTGGCGGAGCTCAAGCCGTCAGTCCTCGCCGAGGCCCTCGAGGAGACCGAGCGGATCTTCGAACCAGGAGACATCCGGCTCGAGTTCGACCTCGCCCCCGAGCTGCGTTCGACTCGCCCACTCGCGTTCGTGGTCGTGCAGGCGCGGCCGGCCCGCTTCAAGGTGTCACCCGCGTGCAGCCGCGGCCTGCATGACCACCGGCTTGGTCACACGCAGCTCAGTTCACGCCGCCTGACGCTGTGGACGGAGCAGGTCGCGCGGGCCGTCGATGGGAACTGGGACCGCCAGGGGCTCCCCCATGTCGACGACCAGGTCTATGCGCGGGCCCTCGGCCGGGTTCTCGCTCACGAGCTCGGTCATCTGCTGCTTCGGCTGAACGGCCATCGTGACGGAGGGCTGATGCGGCCCACGTTCTCGCATCGAAGTCTGATCGCGCGCGGAAGGGGCGCCTTCCGCTTGTCCGCGGACGACCTGCACGCGATCCGCGCCGCGCTCGAGGGCATCGAGCCATGACACCCCTCGTTCGATTCATCTGAGGCGCGCAGCCCCGAGCGCCCGCCGTTCTTCCAGAGCCCGTATAATCGGCCCTTCAGGCCCCATGCCTCTCATCCCCGGCGCCACGCTCGGTCCCTATACGGTCATCGCCAAGACCGGCGAAGGCGGCATAGGCGAGGTGGACCAAGCCCGCGACGCCGAGTTCGACCGCGACGTGGAGCTGAAGGTGTTGCCCGGGGCGATAACGCCGATCGTCGTCATGCTGAACTGGCAGTCGCTCCTGGGTAGCTAGTTGTCCGAATACGGGAGACGCACATGACAAGCGGGAGTAGAGCACGAGCGACCGTCGCCGGGGTCGCAGGAGCCCTGGTCTTGGTCGCGGCGCCGGTCGTCTTCGCGCAAGACCGGATGCCGCCGATTCCTGACGACCAGATGACCGAGGCCCAGCGGGAAGCGGTTGAGGAGTTCAAGGCCGCGCGTGACACGACGCGATTCGGCGGACCGTTTGTCCCATTGCTTCGAAGCCCCGAGATGTTGAGCCGCGCTCGGAACGTGGGCGACTACGTTCGGTTCAACAGCGCGCTGCCACCGCGGCTGAGCGAATTCGTCATCCTGCTCATCGCGCGTGAATGGACGCAGCAAACCGAGTGGTCCGCCCACGCCGGCATCGCCGAGCGGGCCGGGCTTCACGCGGACATCATCGGCGCGGTGGCGGAGGGCCGGCGTCCGGACGGGATGGCGGTAGACGAGGCGGCGGTCTATGACTTCTGCATCGAACTGCTCCGCACTCACGGAGTGAGTGACCCGACCTACGCGCGCCTCGTGTCGGTCGTTGAAGAGAAAGGCGTCGTCGACACGATCGGCATCATGGGGTACTACTCGCTCCTAGCGATGGTGATGAACACGGCGCGCACACCACTCGCGGGCGGTGCGCCCCCACCGCTTCAGGCGTTTCCGCGCTAGGGGCCACCACCCGAACCGCTGTTGACACGACGTCCGCGGGGAACCGGCCGCCCCATGGCCTTGAACCGGAACAGACCGCTCCGCCTGGCAGGCACGCTCGCCGTGGGTGTGGTGCTGTGGTTCACACCGCCGCCGGACGGGGTTGATCTCCAGGCCTGGCACCTGCTGGCCATCTTCATTGCCACCATCGTGGGCATCATCACCAGTCCGTTCCCGATGGGCGTTGTAGCCGTGTTCGGACTCACCGCGACCAGTCTCACTGGGACACTCACCGTCGAGCAGTCGGTCAGCGGGTTTGGCGAGCGGGTGATGTGGCTGATCGTGATCGCGTTCTTCATCTCCCGCGGCTTCATCAAGACCGGTCTGGGGGCCCGAATCGCCTATCTCTTCATGGCCGCGGTCGGGCAGACCTCGCTGGGGTTGGCCTACAGCCTGGTCGCGGCGGACCTGACGCTGGCACCCGCAATGCCGAGCAACACCGCCCGCGCGGCTGGCGTCATCTTTCCGATCGTGCGCTCGATTGCGCGGTCGTATGGCAGTCGCCCCAGCGACGGCACAGCGCGGAGAATCGGCGCGTTCCTGATGAAGACCGCCTACCAGGGCACGGTGATCACGAGCGCGATGTTTGTCACTGCCATGGCGGCAAATCCGATCATCGTGCGACTGGCCGGCGACGCCGGCGTCCAGC
>JAPYUM010000024.1:25795-52773 GCA_029940535.1 Vicinamibacterales bacterium | reverse complement strand
GAACCTGTCGTAACACCCTATGAAATATGGTCGGGATGACTGGATTTGAACCAGCGACCCCCTGACCCCCAGTCAGGTGCGCTACCAAACTGCGCCACATCCCGATGCGAAACAACTGGCCGATCACGGTACTGGCGGCGACGCCGCGGCTGGGGGCCGTGGTCGCGCTACGCCCGTTTCTTGGCCGTTTTGGTCTTGGGGCTGGACGGCCGCGCGCCCGCTGCTCTTTTCTTCTTCGGTTCCGGTGCGGTCGTCGGTGCGGCTGCCTGTGTGTTGGCCTCCACCACGAGGTCACTGGCGGCCACGCCGCCGTTGCCAGGCTCCCCTAGCAACTCCAGCACGGCCCGCAACCCGGACTTGACCTCTTCGATCCGGGTCCGGGTCTCGTCAGCGTCTTCGATATCGAAGAGTCGTGGCTCTGACTCGTCGTCCGGCGACGCCTCTTTCGCCAGCTTCCGCCGCGCGGCCCCGAGCGTCAGGCCCTCGACGACGATCAACTCCTTAATGCGAAGAACTTTGTCGAGATCAGACCGTCGGTAGATCCGCGCGCGTCCGTTGTTCTGCTGAACCCCGAGGTCCGGAAATTCCGCCTCCCAGGTGCGCAGCACATACGGCTGCAATTCAACGATCGAGCAGACGTCGGCGGCCTTGTAGGCCGCGCGCTTCGGAATCTTGACCGGTGTCGTCATCGCCGAACTTTGTCTGCCCATTATACACGGCGGCCTCGTCCGATTCGGCCGAGCCGACGCCGCTCAACGGCCACGTACCTTGAGGCGAATGGGGGTGCCCTTGAATCCAAACGCCCCTCGCAGCCGGTTCTTCAGAAAACGCTCGTAGGAGAAATGCAGTCGTTCGCCTCGAGTGGTGAAGAGGGTGAAGACCGGGGGCGCGGTTCCGCTTTGGACGGCGTACTTGATCTTGACGCTGCCCTTGCCTTGGGCCGACGGGGCGTGCTGGCGTACGGCGGTCTCCATCATGCGATTCAGCTCGCCGGTGGGCACCTGTCGTCGTCGTGCCTCAGCCACCTCGTCCACCCGGTCGAACAGCCGGGCCGTCCGCTCGCCGGTCAGTGCCGAGAGATGAACGATCGGGGCGTAGTCAGCGAATTTGAGGGTCTCGCGCACATCCAGGTCGAACTCTTTGGCGAACGTGCCCTGGCCTCTGACGAGGTCCCATTTATTGGCGGCGATCACGAGGCCGCAGCCGGCCGCTTCCGCTTCGCCCGCGATGGCGGCGTCTCGTCGAGTCACGCCGGCCGAGGCGTCGATCACGAGGACCGAGACGTCCGCCTGCTCCATCGCGTGGCGCGCGCGCACCACGCTCACCGCTTCGACGTGACCACTCTGCGCGACTTTGCCGGGACGTCGCATGCCGGCAGTGTCGATCACGCGTAGTTCGCGGTGATGCCACCGAATGACTTCGTCGACGGCGTCTCGGGTCGTGCCCGGCACGGCGCTGACCATCACGCGGTCTTCGCCGAGCAGGCGGTTGACCAGCGACGACTTCCCCACATTCGGGCGTCCCACGACCGCGATGCGGGTCTCGTTCGTTGGTGGCACGTCGGTCTCGTGTGCTGCCGTTATCGCGGCGGCCTGACCAGGCGCCGGGGGCAGACGGCTGACCACCTCGTCGAGGAGATCGCCGATGCCGAGTCCGTGCTCGGCCGCAATCTCGACAATGGGCTCAAATCCGAACCGGTGGAACTCGGACGCGCGGTCGCGGGAGCGGCGGTCGTCCGTCTTGTTGACGGCGACCACGACCGGCACGCCGTGCCGGCGCAGCGTCTCTGCGACTTCGTCGTCGGCCGGCACGGGTCCCTCACGGCCATCGACCACGAAGACGAGCAGGTCGACGGTGGCGGCAGCGCGGCCGACGCGTTCGGCGACGGCGTCCTGCATGGGGTCCAGGCTGGCCCCAACGACGCCTCCGGTGTCGACCAGCGCGAACACACGACCCTGCCATTCGACCGCGCCGCCCAATACGTCGCGCGTGGTGCCCGCCACGGCGGTGACAATGGCGCCTCGGGTACCGGTCAGTCGATTGAACAGGGTCGATTTGCCGACGTTGGGTCGGCCGACGAGGGCGACCTGGCCGTGCGGTCGTGTCGTGGGACGTGTCATGCCGGAATCGGAGTGCGAAGGCTGTATGCTTGACAGCCGTAAGTAACAGTATCTATGATGCTTACAGACGCCGGGAGCGGAATCGCATGATCAAGGTCGACATCGTCAACGAAGTGTCCAAGCTCGCCGACATCACCAAAGTCAAAGCCGAAGTGGCCGTCGACGCCGTGTTCGACGCGATGCGAATGTCGATGCAGCGGGGCGAACGGATCGAACTCCGCGGGTTCGGCGTGTTCCAGGTCAAGCCGCGCAAGCGGGGTATCGGCCGCAACCCCCGGACCGGCAAAGAAGTCCGCATTCCCCCCGGTCGTACCATCCGCTTCAAGCCGGGCAAAGACCTGCAAGACATCGGCGGCTAGTCCCCGCACCGTTCGACCCCTGCGTGCTCCGGAATCACGGTTCGCCTCTCTTGGATCAACCCAGCCCACCCGCTCCACCGTCGGACTCACCCTGGCTCCCCGCACCGCGCCGGGACCTGCCGTTGACCCGTACGGTGTTCGATCCTCCGCCGGGGCCACCGCGACGCCAGGGGCGGACCTGGGTGAATGTGGTGCTCCTGCTGGCCACGATCGGGAGCACGACGGTGCTCGGCTTCTTTCACTATCAAGGCTTTGTGACCGACTTCGACGGTACGGTCCAACGTCAGGTCTCGATGTGGCACGGGCTCTGGTACAGCGCGACCATTCTGGCCATTCTGGGCTGCCACGAAATGGGCCACTATTTCGCGTGTCGATACTACCGTGTCGACGCGTCACTCCCCTATTTTCTCCCGGCCCCGTTTCTCACCGGCACGCTGGGCGCCTTCATCCGCATTCGGCAACCGATTCCGACCAAACGGATGTTGTTCGACATTGGAGTGGCGGGACCGATCGCCGGATTCGTGGTGGCGGTGCCGGCGCTCTTTCTCGGGCTGAGTCTGTCTCGGGTGTTGCCGCTGCCGGCTGAGTTTGCGGGACTCGAGCTGGGCGAGCCCCTGTTATTTCGTCTGGCGGCCTGGCTGATCTGGGGCGATACCCCGACCGGGTACTCGCTGAACCTGCACCCGATGGCGTTCGCGGCCTGGTTCGGTCTGTTGGCCACGGCGCTCAATCTGTTTCCGATCGGACAACTCGATGGGGGCCACATCTCGTATGCCACCCTGGGATCGCGCTCGACGCTGGTCACCATTGGCGCCACGGCCCTGACCATTCTGCTCACGTTCCGATCGCCCAGCTGGATCGCGTGGGCGGTGTTGATCGTGATCATGATGGTCACCATGGGCCCACGTCATCCGCGCACGCTCGACCATCACATTCCGCTTGACCGGGCCCGCGTCTGGGTCGCCGTCGGCGCCCTGGTGATGTTCATCCTGTGTTTCACGCCGGCCCCAATCGAATTCACCAGTGTGATCTCCGAATAGCCAAACTCTGCGCCCGGGGCGGGTCTGAAGACCCGCGGCTACGATGGCTGCGTGCTAAGAAACGATCCCGGCGGATTTCTGACGAGGCGTCTGTGTGGCAAGGGGAAGGCGCGCGACAATGCGCGCCCCGCGGGACCGGAGTGGGGCTTTGGGGCCCCGCGAGGGCCCGCGTGGGGTTCGGGGCGCAGCCCCGTCTGAAAAGAAGCCGAAGCAACACCGCCAGGCGGACGGATCGCCAGGAAACCTACAACATCGAGAGCGGGTCGACGTCGATGATGACGCGGCGTTTGAGATCGGATCGGTCTTCGAGGGCGGCGAGCAGGGCGCGGCGCATCTCGCCACGCTGCGGACCCTTGAGTAGGACCTGGGCGCGATATTGCCCGCGCAGGCGACCCAGCGGGGCCGAGGCCGGCCCGAGCACGGTGAACCGGCCGCCGCGCGCTCGGGCGGCCGTGGCCAGCTCGGCGGCCTCTTGCATCGCCTGATTGAAGCTGCTGGCCCGGACGACGGCGCTCACCAGCGCCACCTCGGGTGGATAGTGCATGGCCGTGCGGTACTCCATCTCGTCAGCGAAGAACGGCTCGTAGGCCTGGCGGCACGCGTGTCGAATGCTGTAGTGATTTGGGTAGAGGGTCTGCACAATCGCCTCCCCCGGCAGCGTCCCGCGGCCGGCGCGACCGGCCACCTGCGTGAGCAGCTGAAACGTGCGCTCGCCCGCGCGAAAATCGGCGAGCCCGAGCCCGACGTCGGCCGAAATCACCCCCACCAAGGTCACTCGCGGAAAGTCGTGTCCCTTGGCCACCATCTGCGTGCCGACCAACACGTCCATCCCGCCGGCACCGAAACGGTCCAGCACCCGGGCCGCCGCGCCCTGCCGCCGCACCGTGTCCCGATCCAGTCGGGCCACTCTGGCGTGCGGCCACCGTTCCGTGATTTCGGCCTCGACCCGTTCGGTACCAAATCCGACCTGCTCAAGATACGCACCCGAGCAGACTGGGCAGCGCTCCGGACGCGTTCGTGAATAGCCGCAATAGTGACAGCGAGCGCGGTTCGCGCGGCGATGGAACGTGAGCGACACACTGCAGTTCGGGCACTCCAGACTGCGCGCGCACTGCCGGCAGAACACCGACGCGGCGAAGCCGCGGCGATTGAGCAGCACCACGGCCTGCTCACCCCGAGTCAGGCGGTCGTCGAGTGCCTCAGTGAGCGGGGCGCTCAACACCACGTCGGGACCGTGCGTGGCGAATTCCTCCCGCATGTCGATGATCCGCACGCTCGGCAGCGGTCGACGGAGCACCCGCTCGGACAGCACGATGCGTCGATAACGCCCGGCGTCGGTGTGCCGATACGTCTCGAGGGCCGGCGTCGCCGAACCGAGCACGGCGAGCGCCCCCGCCTGCTTGGCCCGCATGACGGCGACATCCCGCCCGTGATAGCGCGGGGTTTCCTCCTGTTTGTACGAGGCGTCATGCTCTTCGTCGACAACGATCAACCCCACCGATGGGAGGGGCGCGAACACCGCGGACCGCGTGCCCACCACGACATCCACGTCGCCACGACGGATGCGGTGCCATTGGTCGTGTCTCGCGCCTTCCGACAAGCCGCTGTGCTGCACGGCGACCCGGTCGCCGAACGCTCGACGAAAGCGAGTGGCGACGGCCGGCGTCAGCGCGATCTCTGGCACCAGGATGAGCGCCTGTCGGTCCCGCGCCACCGTGTCGCGGGCCAGGGTCAGGTAGATCTCCGTCTTCCCGCTGCCGGTGACCCCGTGCAAGAGGGCCACCGAGAACCTGCCGCTGCCCGCGTCCGGCCCCAGGCTGTCGACGGCGCGCTGCTGCTCGGGGGTGAGCACGAGCCCGGGTCCAGGCTCCGGGTCTGTCCCGTCCCCACGGCCGGGGGTATTGTCTGCGAGATGGGTGAGCGTCTGGCCCGATGTCGACCAGGGGTCACGTTCGACAACCTCACGCGTGGTCGTGACGGCGCCCCGCGCGGCCAGTCGCCGCACGGTGTCTCGTGAAATGCCCTGCCGCACGAGTGCCGTGAGCGCGAGCCCCGATGGCGACCCGGCCAGCACACGCAGAGCGTCGACCTGACGGGCTCCCAGCGTGGCGCCGCCCTCGAGCATCTCGAGTCCATGTACGGTCGTTCTGGCCACCACCACGGACCGGAACGCCGAGGCTGAGCCCTTGAGCGGCTGACTGAGCGTGATGAGCCCGTCACGGGCCATCGCGGTCAGCCGGGCGTAGAGTCCGCCCTGCTTCTTCGCCTGGGTGCCCTGTCCCGCGGCGACCGTCCGGGCCAGCCGCGCCACCGGGTGGGCGACGCCGTCAACGAGCAGCGCGAGCACCTGGCTCCGCGCGTCGTCCCGCGGCTCGGACAACGCGGTACGTCCCGCCGCCGTGATCTGCGCGTGACGCTCGCTGACGACCCACGCCTTCGGCGGCATGGCGGCGGCCACGGCCGGGCCGGGTCCGGACGCATAGTACTCGCCAACCCAAAGGGCCAGACGCACGACATCGGCCGGCAGCAGGGGCGTGGTGTCGAGCAGGTCGATCAGCGGCTTGAGCCCGGCAGGGTCGGCGTCTGGGTCGGGCCCGGGCCCGATCACGCACCCGGTCAGCACCCGTGAGCCGAGTGGGACCAGCACACGCGTCCCGACCGCCGGTGTCGCCAGGGGCTCTGGGACGAGATAACTGAGAGCGCCGAGCGCGGGCACCGGGACAGCCACCGACACGACACGGTCGGCCACGGTCTCAGGACGACAGCAGCGCGCGGACTTTCTTCATGTCCTCCCAGACGTCACGTTTGCGGTCCGGGCTGCGCAGCAGGAAGGCGGGATGGAAGGTCGGCACGAGCTTCGCGCCCCGGTAGTCGAAGACTTGGCCGCGGAGTCGTGAAATCGACTGCTCGCTGCGGAGCAACGTGCGGACCGCGAACGCGCCGAGGGCCACGACCACCCGCGGGCGAATGACATCCAGTTGCTGGAACAAGAACGGCTCGCAGGTCTGCACCTCATCGAGCTCTGGGTTCCGATTCTGTGGCGGCCGGCACTTGATCACGTTCGCGATATAGACCTGATCACGGGTGAGTCCGACCGACTCGATGATCTTGGTCAAGAGCTGGCCGGCGCGACCCACAAAAGGCTCGCCCTGACGGTCCTCATCCCGTCCCGGCGCCTCTCCGACGAACATCAGGTCGGCGTCTGGGTGTCCGACCCCAAACACAAGCGTGGTGCGGCCCTGGTGGAGCTTGCACCGTGTGCAATCGCCCAACGCTTCGCGGATCTGATCCAGGGTCGTCGGCGTCGTCTCGTCGTTGGTGCTGGACGCCTCCGAATCCACGTTCGTCGGCTCGCTCGGGCTCGCCGGGTGCGCCAGCCTCTCGCCCCGAAAGCGCCACGCGGGCTCCCGACTGAACCCTTCGGCGCCCAGTTCCTGGAAAAACTCCAAGTGCGCCGTCAGCGCGTCACGACGATTCATGTTGTCCTGGCTTGTCGGCTGGGTCGGCCATGTCGCCCGGTGTCGCGTGAGCCGTCGCCGTCGCCTGGCTCAGCCCCGCCTCGACCCGGTCCAGGATGGCTCCGGCGAGCGCCGATTTTTGTTGCAACGGGAGCTCGGTTGCGCCGGCGGCGTCGACCAGCACGGCAGCGTTCGTTTCGACGGCAAACCCGGCATCGGATCGCGAGACGTCGTTGGCGACGACAAGATCGACTCGTTTTCGCGTCAACTTCGCCGTGGCCCGTTCGACGACGTCCTGGGTCTCGGCCGCGAACCCGACCAGCCACGGACGAACCCGGTCGGCTCGCCACCGCCCAAGCTCCGCGAGGATGTCCGCCGTGCGCGTGAGGGTCATGGTCAACGCGCGGTCGTCGTCGTCGCCGTCCGCACGCTTGCTGATCTTCTGGGGCTCCGATCCCCCGCTCCGCGTGTAGTCCGCCACGGCCGCCGCCATGACCACCGCATCCATCTCCGCCGCGCGTGTCATCACGGCGTCGTGCATCTGGGCCGCACTACGCACCCGGATGACCTCAGCTCCCGGCGTCGGCTCCAAGGCGCTCGGTCCGAGCACCAGCACCACGTGGGCGCCCCGTCGCACGGCTTCGGCCGCCACGGCCAGGCCCATCCGCCCGCTGGAACGATTGCCGAGGTATCGGACCGGGTCCAGATCTTCGTAGGTGGGGCCGGCCGTGACCAACAGACGCTGTCCGGCCAGGCTACCCACGGTCCGCAGGATCGCCTCGGTGGCGGCCACGACGTCGGCCGGTTCGGCCAGCCGGCCTTTCCCGATCCAGCCGCAGGCCAGATAACCCTCGCCGGGACCGACGATGTGCACGCCCCGGTCGCGCAGCGTCGACAGGTTCTGCGCGACCGCCTCGTGGCTGAACATGTTCGTATTCATGGCCGGCGCCACCAGGACCGGGGCCCGGGTCGCCAAGTAGAGGGTGGTCAGGAAGTCGTCGGCAATCCCAAGGGCCAGCTTCCCGATGATATTGGCCGTCGCGGGTGCCACCACCAGCGCGGCAATGTCGGACGCCAGCGCGATATGTTCGATATCGGCGTTCGCCCCGGGTGCGAACTGATCCGTGATCACCCGCCGCTGGGTGATGGCTTCAAAGGTGACGCGCCCAACGAACTTGTGCGCGGAGGCGGTCATGATGGCGACCACGTCGTGCCCACCCTGCTGCAGGCCGCGCGCGATCTCGACCGCTTTGTAGGCGCCAATGCCACCGGTGACCCCGAGTGCGATCAGTCCCATGGGGCTACCCCTCCCACTCGCGAAACGCCCGCGCCACGGCTTCGCCGGCGCCCGCCCGCGTCCGCCGGGACGCGCGCTCGGCCACCACGATGCACCGGAGTTCTTCGACGCAGTCTTCCAACGTCTCGTTGATGATGGCGTAGTCGTAGTCGGGCATCTGCTCCACTTCTCGCCGCGCCACCGAGAGCCGCTGGCGAAGCTGGGCTTCCGTCAGATGCGTCGCGCTGCGACGACGCAGCCGCTCTTCGAGTACGGCGGGTGACGGCGGCAGTACGAAGATGCCGACCGCGGTGCCGTCGAGCCGGCGCACCTGCCCCGCCCCTTGCACGTCGATGACCAGCACCAGGTCGAGCCCCTCGTCCAGCCGCCGCCGGGTCTCCGTTGCCCCGGTGCCGTAGAGCTGCCCGAACACCGTCGCCCACTCGAGAAATTCGGTCCCGTCGCGCATCTGCTCGAAGCGCTCGCGGCTGACGAAGTGATAATCCACGCCGTCCTGTTCTCCCGGACGAGGAGGACGCGAGGTGTACGAGCAGGACATCGCCAACCCGGACACGAGCGGCAACAACGCCTCGACCACGGTGGTCTTGCCGGTGCCGGACGGGGCGGAGACCACGAACAGTTTGCCCGGCGTCCGTTCCGCGCCGCTCTGGGTCGCCGATGGCATCACTCGACGTTCGCGGCTTGTTCACGGAGCTTCTCCAACTCCGCCTTGGCGGCCACGATCAGCTCGCTGACATCCGGGCCCTCGACCTTGGCCCCGAGCGTGTTGACTTCGCGGTTCATCTCCTGCAACAGAAAGTCGAGCTTCCGCCCGCAGGGGTCCGGTGCGTCGGTCAGGACCGACCAATGCGTCAGGTGCCCGCGCAGGCGGGTGAGCTCTTCGTTGACGTCTGAGCGCGCCGCGAACCGCACCACTTCTTGCGCCACGACCGACTCGTCGACCTGCAGTTGGTCGCGCAACTCGCCGACACGGGTGATGAGTCGATCCACGAGTCCCGCGCGGCCGGAGCCGGCGGCGGCGTCCAGCTTCTCGACCAATCCCGCGACCGCGTCGCGCTTGCTCTCGAGGTCCGCGCGCAGATACTCCCCCTCACGGGTCCGCATCAAATCGAGTTCGCGGAGGGTGTCGTCGACGGCGTCGGCCGCCACCTGCTTGATCGACGCTTGAATCGCCTCGTCGGTCTCTCGCTCGCGTACCACCACCGCCTGTGGAAATCGCAACAGATCGCCGGATGCGAGCCCTCCGCTCGTCAGGCCCCGTTGCTCCGCGCCGGCAACGGTCGCCGACAAAGCATTGACCAGTGACTCGTTCAACACGACGTCGACCTCCGGCGGTCGAGTCGACCGCACGGTGATCGCCAGTTCGACGCGCCCGCGCGCGACCCATTTCTGCACCCGGCCACGCAGCTCGGATTCCTGGTCGGCCATCATCGATGGCAGCCGCAACTGGGTATCGAGGTAGCGATGGTTGACACTGCGGGCGGTGACCCCGACGGTGGCCAGCTCGTGCTCGCGCGTTACCGACGCAAAACCGGTCATCGATTTGATCATGACATTCCGTCCGCCGCCCGCGCGACCTCGGCCGGCGTTTCGACCGGCGGGGCCGGATTCGAGTCGAACACCTGGGTGGCGTACAGTTTCGCGTAGACGCTGCCTTGGCGCGCGAGCAACTCGGCGTGGCGCCCGCTCTCCACGACGCGCCCCCCTTGCAGGACGATGATGGCATCTGCCCGTCGAATCGTCGACAGGCGGTGGGCGATGACGAAGGCGGTGCGGTTGAGCAGCAGCTTCTCCAGCGCGTCTTGCACCAGCAACTCCGACTCGGCGTCGAGGGCCGAGGTCGCTTCGTCCAGAATCAAGATCGGCGGGTTCTTCAGCAGTGCGCGAGCGATCGTCAGCCGCTGCCGCTGTCCGCCGGAGAGACGCTGGCCCCGTTCGCCAATCGTCGTGTCGTACCCGTTCGGCAGGTCTACGATGAACTCGTGCGCGTGCGCGGCTCGCGCCACCGACTCGATCTCAGCCCGGGTCGCATCCGGCGAAGCGTAGGCGATGTTGTCGGTGATCGATGCGTCAAACAGGATCGTGTCCTGGGTCACCATGCCGATCCCGCGTCGGAGCGACGTCAGGGTCACATCCCGCACGTCGACCCCGCCGATGAGGATCGCTCCGCCGGTCACGTCATGGAACCGGGGGACCAGGTTAACGAGCGTCGTCTTGCCGGCCCCACTCAACCCGACTACGGCCACAATCTGGCCGGTTTGCACGGTGAACGAGACCCCCCGAAGCACCGTGTCGATGTCGTCGTGATACTGGAATTCGACGTCACGGAACTCGATGGCCGAATCCGCCACGGCGAGCTCTTTCGCACCGGCGCGATCCTCGGTCTCCGTGTGTGTGTCCAGCGTCTCGAAGATACGCTCCGCCGCGGCGATCGCTCCCTGGATATTGGCGTTGACACGGCTCAGCTTCTTGACCGGTCCGTACATCGCCAACAGGGCGGCCATGAATGTCACGAACTGTCCCACGGTCATCTCGGCCTCGGCAATCTCACGGCTGCCGTACACCAGCACCGCGACGACGCTTAACCCACCCACCAATTCCATCAGCGGCGGCAGCGCGGACACCGTGCTGGTCACCTTCATGTTGGTGCGATAGAGCCGATGTGAGGCCTGCTCAAACTTATGCCGTTCGAACGTCTCGGCTTGGAACGCCTGCACGATCCGATGTCCCGTGAATGCCTCGACCGTGAGATGTGACAGGTGCTCCAGTTCCTCCTGGCTCCGGCGGGTCGTGCGGCGTACACGCTGCCCCAAGCGCACCAGGGGGTAGACGACCAGCGGCGCACCGGTGATGCAGACCAGGGCGAGCCGCGCGTCCTGATATACGAGGATTGTCGCGAAGAAGGTCAGGGCTAGCGACTCGCGCAGCAGGTCGCCGAAGGTCTCCGAGACCACCTGCTGGACCCGGTTGATGTCGTTCGTGATGCGGGACAGCAATCGACCCGTGGCGCGTTGCCCGAAGAAGACGGTCGACTGGCCAAGGATATGCCCGAACAGCTCCGTCCGCACGTCGTGCACCACCCGTTGCCCGGCGTCGGCCATGAGGTAGGACGACAGGTACGCGCCCGCGCCCTTGATGACATACAACGCCATGACCGCGCCGCAGATCAGTCCTACCCGCTCACCTTTGGGCAAGACCTCGTCGAAGATGAATTCGAGCAGGGCCAACAGCCCCGCGGCGGCAGCCGCGTAGCACACCATAGCTGGCAGGGCGACCAGTATCCGCGACTTGTGGGGCGCGGCGTAGCCGAGGAGTCGACGAAGTGCAGTCACGATGGCCCGGCCTCGCTACCCGCCAAACCCCTGGGGATGGGTCTCATGCCACCGCCACGCGGTGTCCACGATTGCGTCGAGGCTCGTGTAGGCCGGGCGCCAACCCAGATCATTGCGGATGCGGTCCCCCGAGGCGAACAGGACCGCGGGGTCACCGACGCGTCGTGAGGCAGGCAGCGTGGGGACGGAGAGCCCGGAGACCCGCTCCACCGCGCGCACGACCTCGCGGACCGAGTGCGGGCGGCCGGTGCCCAAGTTGAACACCCGACTCACCTCGTCGGCGTCGCTCGTGGCGGACACCTCAAGCGCGGCGAGAGCCCGGAGGTGCCCGCTGGCCAAATCAGACACGTGTACGTAGTCTCGCTCGCAGGTGCCATCCGCGGTCGGATAGTCGTCGCCGAAGATCTTGAGTGGTGCTCCGCCTCGCGCCGCCGCGATCGCGCGGGGAATCAGATGAATCTCCGGGGCGTGGTCTTCGCCGATCTCACCGTCGGCATCCGCGCCGGCGGCGTTGAAGTAGCGCAAGGCGACCGACCGGAGACCATACGCCCGGCCGTAGTGCAGCAGCGCGCGCTCCACAGCGAGTTTTGTATCGCCGTACGCGTTGATCGGCGCGGTGGGGTGGGCTTCGTCGATCGGCGTGGCGACCCGATCGCCATACACGGCGCAGGTCGACGACAAGACAAACCGGTCCACCCCCTCGGCCACCATCGCGTCCAACAGCGCCAACGAGCCACGGACATTGCAATCGTAGTAGGTCGCGGGGTCGGTCACGGAGTCGCCGACGGACAGCAGGGCGGCGAAATGCATCACCGCCCTGATGTCGTGCGTACGCAACGCAGCGCGTACCGACGGCGTATCTCGCACATCGGCCTCGATCAGCCGAGTGTCACCAACCGCGGCCCGATGCCCGGCGGACAGGTTGTCGAGGACCACGACGGTGTGCCCCGCGGCTTGCAGGGCCTTGACGGCATGGCTCCCGATATACCCCGCACCGCCGGTGACCAGCACGGCGCTCATATCATCGTCCGATGGAATGGTAGGTGAACCCGAGCGCGCGCATCTGTTCGAGGTCGAATAGGTTACGTCCGTCGAAAATAACCGGCGCCCGCATCAGCGCCCGCATGCGGGCGAAATCCGGCTCGCGAAACTCGCTCCACTCAGTCACGATCGCGAGCGCGTCGGCGTTCTCGACCGCGTCGTAGCTGCGACCCGCCAGCGTTACGCGCGACCCGAAAATGGCGCGCGCCGCGCCGTGGGCCTGCGGATCGTAGGCCGTCACCCTCGCGCCGGCCGCCAGGAGCGCCTCGATCAGGACGATGGACGGGGCCTCGCGCATGTCATCGGTCCGAGGCTTGAACGCCAACCCCCAGAGACCAATCCGTTTCCCCCGCAGGGGACCGAGCACCTTCCGCATCTTGTCGAACAGCCGTCGCTTCTGGGTCGCGTTGACCGCCTCCACCGCCTCCAGGATGCGAAACCGATAGCGGGAGTCCTTGGCGGAACGCACCAGCGCTTTGACATCCTTCGGAAAGCAACTACCACCATACCCGATACCGGGAAACAGGAACGACGCCCCGATGCGGGAGTCGGAGGCCACGACCCGCCGGACGGCATCGACGTTGGCGCCGACCTGCTCGCAGACGTTCGCCATCTCGTTCATGAAGGACACGCGGGTCGCCAGCATGGCATTGGCAGCATACTTGCTCAGCTCGGCGCTGGCGCAGTCCATAAGCACGACCGGAGAACCGGTCCGGGTAAACGGCGCATACAGCGTGCGCATGAGGGCTCCGGCGCGGTCGTCCCCCATCGTGCCGACCACGACCCGATCCGGCTTCAGGAAGTCATCGATCGCGGATCCCTGCTTCAGAAACTCCGGGTTACTGACCACGCTGAAGGGGTGTGTCGTCTCGGCCGCGATCGTCTTCCGCACCCGCTCGGCGGTCCCTACCGGGACCGTGCTCTTCAGCGCGACGACTTTGTAGCCGTCGATGGCGCGGGCCAGATCCCGTGCGGCCGCCAACACATACTGCACGTCGGCGGACCCATCCTCGTCAGGCGGGGTGCCGACCGCAATGAAGATGATCTCGGCGTCGCGCGCGGCCCGTCTCAGCGCGGTGCTGAAACGCAGTCGCTGCTCAGCTCGGTTGCGCGTGACGAGTTCGTCCAGGCCCGGCTCATAGATCGGGATCCGTCCCCGCCGCAGCCCCCGAATCTTCCGCTCGTCCACATCCACACAGACGACATCGTTCCCGGTTTCGGCGAAACACGCCCCGACCACCAAGCCGACATACCCAGTGCCTACGACCGCGATTTTCATCTGCCCCGCTGTTCGGTAGAACTCGACAATGTCGCCAGCGTCCCGATGAGTCCGTGGACGTCCTCGACTGCAAGATCCAGGATAATTCTAACCATAACATCAGGCCTGCAATGCTGTCAAGATGTTGATGTACAAGGAGTTGCGTCATCGGCGGACGGTCCTGGCGGTGACCCGAGAGACGGTGCAGGTCCCCTGTGCTACGATGCCCACAAACCGGCGAGAACCTGTCTCCCGTCCACGGGCGAACGGCCGGTGGCGGCTCGGCCAACCACGAAGATCGTGCGGATTCTTATCGACTACCGCCCCGCGCTCCGGCATCGGACGGGCGTGGGACTCTGGGTCGCCCGTCTGGTGGACGCCCTGGCCCGGCTGGGCTCGGCCGGCCCTGACCTCACGGTTTTTAGCAGTTCCTGGAAGGATCGTCTGACCACGACACTACCGGCCGGGGTCCGACGGGTGGATCGGCGGGTGCCCGTGCAATGCTTGAATTGGCTGTGGCATCGGCAGGAATGGCCGCCCGTTGAACTCCTGGCCCCTGGACCATTCGATGTCGTCCATTCCCCGACGCCGCTCATGGTGCCCACCCGGAGTGCGGCCCGGGTGGTGACCATTCACGATGTCGACTTCCTGGCGCACCCGGAACGAGGCGTCCGCGAGATCCGACGTGACTACGCTCGACTGGCCCAGGCCCACGCCCATCGCGCCGATGTGGTCGTCGTGCCCTCGCACTACACAGGCGACCAGGTGGCCACCCGGCTCGAGCTGTCGCCCGAGCGGATCGTGGTCTGCCCCAACGGTCCGCCTGGCTGGCCGACACGGGCGGATACGTCTCGAGGGAAGCACCTGCTGTTCGTGGGCACGGTCAGCGCCCGCAAGAACGTCGACCGGCTGCTCGACGCCTATGCCCGCGTGCGAGCCACCCAGCCCCAGGTGCCACCATTGGTGCTGGCCGGAACGCTGTCACCGGACGACGCGGCCGTCCTCGCGCCGCTCGGGCAGCCGCCGCTGGCCGGTCACGTTCGGCACGAGGGCTATGTGGACGATGAGCGACTCCGGGCGCTGTACGAGCAGGCGGTCGGACTCATTCTGCCCTCGTTGGACGAGGGGTTCGGCATTCCGGCGCTCGAGGCGATGGAACTGGGAGTGCCGGTGCTGGCCGCACGCTGCGGCGCCCTGCCGGAGGTCGTCGGCGAGGCCGGCTTGCTCGTCGATCCGTTGGATGTCGAGGCACTGGCCACGGGCATCAGGCGGTTGGTGACGGACGACGAGCTGTGTCGCCGCCTGTCCGCAGCGGGGCCCGTCCAAGCCCGTCGGTTTTCCTGGCGGGCCTCCGCCGAGCGCCTCAGGTCCGCCTACGAAGTGGCGATCGAGCGCCGCCGGGCCATCTCGCCGTGAGGCGCCGACTCGTGTCTTGTGACCCATGCGCATCGGCATAGACGCTCGCGAACTGCTTGGGGACCGCACCGGTGTGGGGCGATACCTCGCCGCGCTGTGCGCCGAGTGGCGGGACCTGCCAGCCGACGGTCCGCTGGAGTTCGTGCTGTTCGGCCCCGTACCCGGCGATTCGCCGGCCCGGCTCGGGGCGCCGTTCGACCGGGAAGGGCCCGGTCCGTTCCGATACGAGTCGGTCCCCGGTGACGGGGGCACCTGGTGGGAACAGACCCGGTTCGCGGCCGCCGTCAACGCGTCCGCACCCGATGTCCTATTCGCCCCTGGCTATGCCGCGCCCCTTCGCGCGCGCGTACCGGTGGTGGTGACCATCCACGACATTAGTTTCGAAACCCATCCCGAGTGGTTCCCGTGGCGAGAAGGGGTGCGGCGACGATGGCTGACCAGGCACAGTGCTCATCGTGCCGCACACATCGTCGCGGTGTCAGGATTTACCCGCGATGAGGTGGCGACCCATCTCCGTGTGCCGCGGGAGCGCATATCCGTCATCTGGTCCGGTATTCACCCCGTCGAGCCGACCCCGCCTCTCGCTCGGGAGCCCGTGGTGCTGTATGTGGGGTCCATCTTCAATCGACGCCATGTGCCGGAGCTGATCAGCGCCTTCAAGCCGGTGGCAGCGGCATTGCCGAACGCCCGACTGGTGCTGGTCGGTGACAATCGGAGCCATCCCCGACAAGACCCGGCTCGTCTTGCCGCCGTGGCCGGGCTGGAGGACCGCGTCAGTGTCCGTGACTACGTCGACGAGACGGAGCTCTGGACCTTGTACCGACGGGCGACGGTCTTCGTGTTTCTCTCCGAGTATGAAGGCTTCGGCTTCGCGCCGCTTGAGGCGATGGCCGCCGGTGTGCCGCCGATCGTGGGCGACACGGCGGTGGCTCGAGAACTGTATGGGGACGGTGCCCGTCGGGTGGGGGTGAGCGATGTTCCGGCCATCACCGATGCCATGCTCGATCTGCTGCAAAACCCCGATGCCCACCAGACGCTGCTCGCCGCCGCCGCCAAGCGGCTGCCGTGCTTTACCTGGACCCGGGCCGCAGCCGAGACGCTGGCCGTACTCGAAGCGGTGGGACAGGCCGGATGACGCCCACGACCGAACTGGCCATTGTCATCGTGAGCTACAACGCGCGCGACGACCTCCAGGCGTGCTTGAGCCAGCTGCGTGACCATCCACCTCGTGCCGCGCACCAGACCGTCGTCGTCGACAATGCGTCGACCGACGGGAGCGCCTTGGCCGCGCGCACCTATGGGCCGCCGGTCGAGGTCATCGATGCCGGGGACAATCTCGGCTTCGCGCGCGCCACCAACCTCGGGATCGCGGCGACCCACAGCCGCCTCGTGCTCCTTCTCAACAGCGACGCCCTCCCCCCCACCGGGGCGATCGATCGCTTGATCGAGATTGTCGACGCACGCGACGATGTGGCGGTGCTGGGGCCCAGGCTCATCGACGAGGCGGGTCGCCTCGAAATTTCGTCCGGGCTGATGCTATCGCCCCTGGCTGAACTGTGGCAGAAGAGTCTCGGCCGCGCGCATGCCCGCGGCGCACCGGGGCTGGCCGGGCTCGCTGAGCGCCAGGCTCGTCGAGAGCGCCTGGTCGACTGGGTCAGCGGCGCCTGTTTGCTGGTGCGGCGGGCTGACGTGGACGCCGTCGGGGGGCTCGATGAGCGTTTCTTTCTGTACACGGAGGACGTCGATTTCTGTGCGTCGATACGCGCGCTCGGACGCCACGTGCTCTTTACGCCGGAGGTCGAGGTCGTACACCGACGCGGCCGCTCCGGCCGGCATGCCCAGGCCGCCACGGCGGTCGCCTATCGGCGCAGCCATCTGGCGTTCTACCAAAAGCACCATCCCCGGTGGTACCCGGTCCTGCGCGCGTATCTCCGCCTCCGCGGTCTGCTTCCGCGGGATGATTGAGGAGTGTCGCGTTCGGCCCGCCGCACCGGCACCGGGTAGGATCGTGGGAGATGCGGATCGCGATCGACATCCGAAAGTACCACGACTTCGGGATTGGTACGTACGTGCGGAACCTCGTGGAGTGGCTGGCGCGTCTGGATCGCGAGTCGGAGTATGTGCTGGTCTGCCGTCCGCAAGATTGCGAGCGCGTCGAACAGCTGGGGCCCAACTTTCGCCCGATACCGGACCGGTCCGGCAACTACTCGCTCGCCGAACAGGTCACGGTGCCGCTCGATCTGGTGCGGGCGCGGGCGGACCTCTTCCATGCGCCACACTACGTGCTCCCGGCCCTGACGCCCTGCCGATCCATTGTGACGATTCACGACTGCATCCACCTGATGTTTCCTGAGTATCTGCCGAGCAAGCTGGCCCAACTGTATGCGAAGGTCTGTTTCCGAGTCGCCACGACCCGCTCGGCGCGGGTGCTGACAGTGTCGGACGCCTCCAAGCGGGACATCTTGCGCTTCTTCCCGATACCGCCCGAGAAAGTGGACGTCATCTACAACGCCATTGACGACCGGTTCAGTGAACCGCCGGACCCGGTCCAGTTGGACCGTGTGCGCGAACGGTATCAGCTCCACGATCGATTTCTGCTCTACTCCGGGAACGTCAAGCCGCACAAGAACCTGGAGCGCCTCATCGACGCGTTCGCGCGCCTCCGAAGCAACGGGGCCGATGACATCAAGCTGTTGATTACAGGCAGTGAGATTTCGCGGCACGCGACGATCCGACGAGCCGTCCACCGCTACAACCTGCACAAGCACGTCAGGTTTTTGGGATTCCTGACCGCCGAGACGCTGGCGACGCTGTATCACCTGGCTGATGCGTTTGTCTTTCCCTCGCTGTACGAGGGCTTCGGTCTCCCCCCGCTGGAGGCGATGGCGAGCGGCACCCCGGTGCTGACGTCGAACGTCTCGTCACTCCCGGAGGTCGTCGACGACGCGGCGCTGCTCGTCGATCCACGTGACCCGGAGGCGATCGCCGAAGGCATGCACCAGATTCTGTTCCACGAACCGACGCGGGAGCGTCTCGTTGCGCGAGGGCGTATCCGTGCGGCCAGCTTTTCGTGGAAAACGTCGGTCGAACGCGTGTTGCGCATCTATCGGGAGGTGAGCGCCGCGTCATGACCGCGATGGTGTCTCCACGAGAGCCCTCCCAGACATCACGGCCGCTCGCCACGGCGCCGGGGCTTCGACCCGGCCTGCGGGTCGCCCTCGTGCACGACTGGCTCACCGGAATGCGGGGCGGCGAACGCACGTTGGATGCCATCTGTGAGCTGTTTCCGGACGCGCACCGGTTTACCCTCTTGCACGTGCCGGGGTCGGTCTCGCCGACCATCGAAGCCGGACCGATGCACACGTCGTTCATTCAGCGGTTGCCGCGGGCGGATCGGTATTACCGACCGCTGCTCCCTCTGTTCCCAGCCGCGGTCGAACAGTTCGACCTCGACGCCTTCGACGTGGTCATCAGTTCCAGTCATTGTGCCGCCAAGTCCGTGATTCCGACCGGTCGGGCCCGCCATCTCAGCTACTGCTTTACTCCGATGCGCTACGCCTGGGATCAGTTCGACGCCTACTTCGGTCCAGCGCGAGTGGGCCCGTTCGCGAGCCGCTTGTTCAGGTTGGGGCTGAGCGCGATGGCCCGGTGGGACGTCTCGACGGCCGGCCGCGTAGACCGCTATGTCGCGATTTCGCAATATGTTGCGGGGAGAATACGACGATACTATAATCGAGCGGCCAGTGTGGTCCACCCGCCAGTGGATACCACGTTCTTCCACCCGAGTGGCCGACCGACCGATGGGTATGCCTTGATCGTGTCAGCGCTGGTCCCCTACAAGCACGTCGATCTGGCCATACGGGCCTGCGCGCGGGCCGGGGTGCCGTTGCGCGTGGTCGGCACCGGCCCGGATGCCGACCGACTCCGGGAAGCGGCACAACCGGGGGTCGTGTTTCTGGGGGCGCTGTCTGATGAACAGGTCCGCCGGGCCTATCAGGGTGCGGCGGCCGTGCTGCTGCCCGGGACCGAGGACTTCGGCATCGCGCCGGTCGAGGGACAAGCCTGCGGACGCCCCGTGGTGGCGCTGCGACAGGGCGGGGCCTGCGAGACGGTCATCGACGGAGTCACCGGGGTGCTTGTGCCGGAGGCGACCGACGCGGCGTTTGCCGACGCGGTACACCAGGTCGTGCATGGGTCGTTCGATCCCGACACCATCCGGCGGCACGCGCTCAAGTTCTCGCGCGAACGGTTCCAGGACGAGCTCCGCGAACAGCTTGGCGAGCTGATGGCCCCGCCGACGGAGTCGGTCGCGTCATGAATCCACGCGCACGCGAGCGGATGGTGGCGCAGGCACTGGTCGACGCGGTCGTCGGGGTCGGCGTGTTCGTCCTGGCCTATCTGCTCCGCTTCGAAACCGGCGTCATCGCGACACCCAAAGGGCAGCCGGCCCTGGTCTACTACCTGCAGATGGCCCCGTTCCTCGGGCTGCTGCTGCCGTTTGGGCTCTGGGTGCAGGGCGCCTATCGTTTGGGTCGGGTGCGCTCGCGGGTGGACGATTTCTTCGCGGTGCTCGTGGGCGCCATCATCGCGGTGGTCATAGGCTTGGTCGGCACGTTGTCCTACCAGGCCTATATCGTGCCGCCGGAGCTGAAGGAAGTCGGGGCCTACGAAGTGTCTCGGTGGGTCTGGGCGTTGTTTCTCACGCTCACGGTTGGGCTGTGCTATTCGTCGCGTGCCACCGTACGCGCCGTGCTCGAGCGCCGCTGGCGAAACGGGGTGGGCTTGAAGCGCATCTTGATTGCTGGGACCAGCGACGTCGCTCGGCACGTCGTGGACAAAATGCTGCAGCACGGCGAGTTGGGTTATCGGATTGTCGGATTCGTCGACGACCGTGCCGGCGGTGACCACCTCGGCTATCGCGGGCTGCCCCTGCTGGGAACGCTGGATGAAATCGGTGAGATTCTTGGTCGGGAGCAGGTCGACCAGCTGTATATCGCGCTGCCGCTCGATGAACACATCAAGATGCTGCAGTTGATCGAAGTGGCCAACCGGGAGTTCGTCGACGTCAAGGTGGTGCCAGACCTGCTGCAGGTCATCGCGCTCCGCGCACGGCTCGAAGAGCTGGATGGGGTGCCGATCATCAACATCAACGATGTGCCGCTCCAGGGCCTCAACAGCCTCGTCAAGCGGGTCATCGACATCGGCATCGCGGCGGTCGCCTTGTTGGGGATGATGGCGCCGTTCGCCATCATCGCGGCCTTGATCAAGAGCACGTCCCCGGGACCGGTGTTCTACCGGCAGGAACGGATGGGTCTCGACGGGCGCCCCTTCAGTGTTTACAAATTTCGATCGATGTTCGTCGACGCCGAACGCGATACCGGACCCGTCTGGACCCGGAAGGATGACCCCCGGCGAACGCCGGTCGGCCGGGTGCTGCGCCGGTTCAGTCTGGATGAATTCCCGCAGCTCTGGAACGTGCTGCGCGGCGACATGTCCCTCGTCGGCCCTCGGCCGGAACGCCCGTTCTTCGTCGAACAGTTCAAACAGCACGTCCCGCAATACATGCTGCGCCACAAGGTCAAGTCCGGGATGACCGGCTGGGCGCAGGTGCATGGCTGGCGAGGCGATACGTCGATTGAGAAACGGATCGAGTACGACCTGTATTACATCGAGCACTGGTCAGTCGCCCTTGACTTCAAGATTCTCTGGTTGACCGTCCTCTACTTCCACCGCCACGCGTACTAGTGTCCCGTCTCAGACGGGACACTAGCTGTCGCCGGACACGTCGCCCCCGGATTCACGCATCATGAGCGCACGCATCGTCATTACCGGCGCGGCCGGATTCATCGGTTCCCATCTGGCCGAAACCTTGCTCGATCGTGGACATCAGGTGGTCGGGATCGACAACCTGCTGACCGGCGACCGGGCGAATATCGCGCATCTGTCGACGCGATGTTTTCATTTCATCGAACACGACGTCACGAAACACATCGATGTCGACGGTCCGGTCGATGTCGTGCTGCACTGGGCCAGCCCCGCCAGCCCGATCGACTATTTGGAGTGGCCCATCCCGACGCTGAAAGTGGGCGCCCTCGGCACCCACAATGCACTGGGGCTGGCCAAAGCGAAGCACGCCCGATTCGTGATCGCATCGACCTCCGAGGTGTATGGCGACCCGCTGGAGCACCCGCAAACCGAGCAGTATTGGGGCAACGTCAACCCGGTCGGTCCGCGGGGCGTCTACGACGAGGCGAAGCGGTTCGCCGAGGCGATGACCATGGCGTATCACCGCTATCACGGTCTGGACGCGAAGATCGTGCGTATCTTCAACACGTATGGACCACGTATGCGAATTCGCGACGGTCGCGCCGTCCCGAATTTCATTGCCCAGGCGATCCGGAACGAGGACCTGACGGTTTACGGTGACGGGAACCAGACTCGCAGCTTCTGCTATGTCAGCGATCTGGTCGACGGCGTGTTGCGGTTGATGGAGTCGGGCGAGAACGCCCCGGTGAATATCGGCAACCCTCAGGAGATGACGATCATCCAGATTGCCAAGGAAATCATCGCCTTGACCGGGGCCACCAGCCAGATCGTGTATCGGGAGCTTCCGGAGGACGACCCCAAAGTGCGCCAGCCGGACATTACGCGCGCCCGGACATTGCTCGACTGGGAACCCCGGGTCGCGCTGACCGACGGCCTCGGGCGTACTATCGACTACTTCAGACAGAAGCTGGCCGCCGAGTAACGGCCCGGCGACGCCGACGCGGCCCGTCCTTGGACCACGCGGTTTCCTGGCAAGCTGTTCGTCTGGCTAGGCGCAAGGAGGGAGCATGCACGCGGCATGTGACCGAGGAACCAACGCAGTCCCCACAGGCGCCTCGTCGGAAAACCGCTATGACACATCGCTCAACACACGGGTCGCGTGGGCGATGTAGTGCAGGCCGGAGGCCAGCGTCACCGCGAGCGACGCGTAGACCGCGGTATCCACGAACATCGACGGACGGCCCAGCCAGTTGAAGTACAAGGTCACCGCGGCCGTCACGATGTACACCAAGGTCGCCAGCTTGCCCAGGACGGAGGGCGGGAACGACAAGCGTCCGACCGACAGATTCGCGATGGCGACGGTGACGACGATGATGACGTCGCGGCTGATCACACAGACCGTCAACCACAGGGGCAAGTGGTTCGGAAGGTCAAGATTCGTCAGCGTTAAGACGACAAAAATGGACGTCAAGAGCAGCTTGTCGGCCATCGGGTCCAACAAGGCGCCCAGCGCGGTCCGCTCGCTCCACCGTCGGGCCAGAAGCCCATCGAGCGCGTCGGTAATGCCCGCCACGATAAAGACGATCAAGGCCCACCCGTTGAGCCCGTACAGCACCAGCAGGACCAGGCCCGGGATCAGGAACATCCGCAGCAAGGTCAGCTGGTTGGCGACGGTTAGCGCCGACATGGCTCCTTAGGGGCTCTCGTCGAGTAATCGGGTCAGTCGTTCGACGGCTTCCACGGCCTCGGTCCCCTGGACGCCCCGACCCGGTTGAAACGTGTTGCGTTCGAGCGGGACCAGCATCCCCAGCGCCACCGCCTCCGATGCGGCCGCATACATCAGATGACTCGGGGCCAGGTCTGAGAAGCTGGGTCGCGTTGCCAACGGCGCCGTGTTCGCCCCGTCGGCGAGCCGTCGGACGCGGATCAGCACGTCGGCCAACTCAGCCCGAGTGACCTCACGATCGGGCTGGAAGCGATAGTTGGTGTCCGACTCCATAACGCCGGCCTGGGCCACCGCGATCACCCACCCGTAGCCCCAGTGGTCCCGGGCATCGGTGATGATGGTCGTCTCGGCTCCCGTGCGCTCGGACATCAAGGCCTCAAAGCGCATGCCGACCAGGGCCGCGAGTTCTCCCCGGGTCACGGCTTCCGACGCCTCGACCCGTCGATACTCCGGCGGGCGACTGGCCTCGCGACGCCGGGCCTCGATGTCGGCCAGCAGTCGCGAGGTCTCCGGGGTCGGCTCGATCGATTCGGCGCGGAGCAGGGCCTGTTCCCCGCGATTGAGGTCGTCGGCGGCCAGATACAGCGTGGCCATCATGCGCCAAGCCACCACCGCACCCGGGTCGCGCTCGATCGCCTGCTCCAGACGTCTGAGCGCGGCCTCGCCATGGCCGTCGCGCTGCTCGATGTCAGCCAACTCGACATACAGGAAGCCGCTATCCGGAGACGCAGCGATCAATCGTTCGTACGCCGCGCGTGCGTCGTCGTCACGTCCCGCGTCTCGCGCCGCCCGGGCCCGCGTGACCTGCGCCATCAGGTCGGTAAATCGCAGATCTTCGACCCGGCGGCGCAGCGGGGTCAGGCTGGGGTCCGCGGCCACGGCGGCCTCAAAGCTCGCGATCGCCTCGCTCACCCGGTCCACCGTCAACAGCGCCTCCCCGCGGCCGACCAGGGCCGGAACATAGGCGGGCGCACGCGAGAGCGCATCGTCGAACCACGCCACCGCTTGCTCTGATGCGCCCCTGGACAGTTCGACGAAACCGAGACCAGTATCTGACGGGTGAAATTCAGGGCTGGTGCGAAGCGCCGTCGCAAATCCCCGCTCGGCCGCATCGAGGTCGCCCGATTGCAGGTAGAGCCACGCCCGCTCGTGCTCGGCGACCGCTGGGTCGTCAGCCAGCGCCGGGGGCACCACCGGAACGGGATAGCTCGGATAGGCCGCGGTGGTGACGACCGGGAGCCGCGTCGCGCAGCCAGCCGCCCACGTCGACGTGATCAGGAGCACGGCGAGCAAGGTGCGGGAGCAGATGCGACTCCTCGCGAGACGCTCACCTCCGGTTCTCGTCGTCGGAGAAGGATTCGAACCAGTCAACACGGTGGGGGGAGCTTCGACGTCGACCTGACGGCCGGCCATGTCTGCCAGCGCACCCTGTCGCGACGCACTCTGAGATTGCGCGTCGAGCGACGGGCCGACGTCCATCACGGCACCGATTGTAGCACGCGGTCCCATGACACGATGCCGGCTCGGACCAGGACCGGGGCGACGCCACGAATGTCCACAATGGTGGATGGGCCACCCTGCAGCGCGCCCGGCTGGTCGAGGATCAGAGAGACCACTGGTCCCAATAGAGACTCGACCTCGTCTCCGGTCGCCGCCGGCGTCTGTCCGGCCGGATTGGCGCTGGTCGCGGTAATCGGGTGCCCGCACGCCAACGCGAGTCGACGCGCCGGCTCGGCCCCTGGCACCCGCACCGCCACGGACGTGTCGGCGGCGGTGATCCCCGCGTCCAGCTCCGCGGTTGGCATGAAGATCAGGGTGAGCGGACCAGGCCAGAATGTCTCGGCCAGACGACGGCCCAGGCACGGCAAGGGTCCCAGCTCGGACTCCACCTGGGTCAGGCTTCCCGCAATGAGCGGGAGCCCGAGTCGTGGCCCCCGTCCCTTCACCTGGCGCAGGCGCGCCACGGCGTCAGGCTGCCGCGGATCGACAGCGAGCCCGTACAGCGTCTCGGTCGGATAGGCCACAATCTCGCCGCGCCGAAGCGCGTCGACGGCAGCCTTCGGGATGTCCTCCCCGGCGTCGAGGGGTATCCGGTACGTCAACGAGGACTCCGTCTCGTCAGTCCACAAAGAGTGGGGTGATGACACTGGTGGGAATCGGCGTGGCCTCGCCATCGACGAAGACAAACGCGTCGATCGCGTAGGCCCCGGCGCCGTCAGCCGGGAAACGGAGCGAGATGACGAATCGTCCGCCGCTCACCGAGGTCTGGACCGTCATGGCGTCACCCGGCGGATCACCGAATCGACTCGCGCGGATGATCAGGAACCGATAGCTCCCCGGCAAGACCTCCGGGTCGATATTGCCTCTGAGAGTCAGGGCCGTGGACGTCGGCAGTCGACCGGGAATCGGCTCATCGAACATCAGGCCCCGCCAATCGTCGGTGCCGAACGCCACGTCGCCGACATCCCCGGCCTGGGTGATCGCCGGATGCGCGGCTGCGTCGCGGGTCAGCATTGCGGTCTGTAATGACGCCCGCCCGCCGGTCGCTTCAAAGAACGAGCCGAATCCATCGTAGGCCCGGGTGCCAGCCGAGGCGGCGGCGCGCTGGGCATAGAAGTTGTAGTAATCCATCTCCTCCTGCGACAGCAGGGTGTCGGAGATGATCACGACGGCCTGATTCCACTCGGTGAACACGGGGCCGTCCCGCGTGCCGAAGGCGGCCAGAATCGTGTTCATGGAGACGACCTCCCGCTCTCCAGCCACCGCGGTGCCCACCGCCGGGGCAGAGACCCGCTGGGGTTCGAACTGCGCCTGCTCGGCGAAGACCGTGATGTCGGGCACTTCCCCCCGGTCCAGAAAACCCATTCGATAGAGTTGCAGCGGATGAAACCGCACCGGCGCGGTCGGCCTGGCGATCTCGAACCGTTCAACGCCGTCGCCGGTCACAACGCGCGCGACTTGACGGGTCCCGTAGAGCACGCCGCCCATCAGTGTCGCGTCGGGGTACAGCAGCGGCGTGTGCCGATCCGGGTCATTGCCGGCCGGTACGAACCCGGCGAGCGTCCCCAGATGCATCTGGTCGCCCCAGTGGTGGGCAAGCTGATGCAACAGTGTCGCCTGGTGTCCGAGAAATCCGGCCGGTAGCACCTGCAGGGCCCGCAACGCCGTGCCGCCGAACGCCGCCCGGTCATCGGCGAGAGGCATCCCGATGCCGTCGATGTCGCTCCACACCGTGCGATTGAACGTGTCGAGCGGCACCAGGGGCATGCGGTGCGGAATAAACGCGAGAGTCTGATACTGATCCGCGAAGTCTTGATAGAACGACTGCGCCGCGGCCTCTAGCGCGTACCCGCCGCCAGCGCTATCGATACGCGCGTCGTCGAATCCCGGCAGGACCAGATTTACGGCGTGGCTGGCATACTGCGCGGTGGCCGTGCCTCCCTCCGGTGGTGTGATCAGCCGCACCGTAGACGCCGGTAGATCGGTGGAGGCGATGCGGAGCCACATGGTCGCGGTCTCGCCACTCCCCCCCGGATCGTCCAGCCGTCCCAGCGGCACCTGGGGAAAATCGTGGCCATGCGGATAGACCAGGAGATCCGACAGGATGGTCGCCGGATAGGTCTGCTCGAAGACGCTGACCAGGCGGCCGGCGACGCTTCTGGTCCTGAGCCGAGACCAGAGTTCCTCGACATAGCCGGTGGCGGTGGTCGGCACATTCCGGCGAAAACCGACCTCGGGCACGTCGCCGACGACGTCGAGCACCAGCCGTATCGACCCGACCGCCCCAGGGTGCAGAATGGCGGGAAACTGTTGATAGGACAACGGCGAGTGGTCTGGCAGCGGCGCCGCCGCGTCGACCCGACGGACCCGTGACGCCTGAGCGGTCCTGGCCGACACCACCCCCGGGCGATGCGCCAACGCGGGCAGGCGGCCGGCCGCCGGCGGGAGTACGGCGCTCTCGCGGGCGCCAAGCACCGCAAGTCCCGCCATGATCGCGAGCACCCCGTATCGACGTCTCTTGGTCACACTCTGGTCCGATGACACCACTCTACTATCTCTAATTCTATCGGGCGTCGCACGTTCTGGGACAGGCTCGGCCGGCGACAAACAGCGAGTGCGACATCGCGGTGGGCAGGACGAGGCGGTGGCGGCACAGTCTGGCGCA
>JAPYUM010000024.1:20327-25695 GCA_029940535.1 Vicinamibacterales bacterium | reverse complement strand
CGGCAGGAAACCTAGAAACGGACCATCGTGTTCGAGCCGTCGTTCAAGTGGATGGTGTCGATGAATCGGATGCGGTGCGGGTTGGTGCGCATCACCAGCGAACTGGTGCGAGCGCCGTCCCCGAAGAAGCGCACTCCCTTCATGAGTGTGCCGTCGGTGACCCCAGTCGCGGCGAACGTCAGGCGTTCACCACTGGCCAGATCCGCGGCGTGGTAGACCCGGGCCATGTCCGTAATCCCCATCGCGCGGCACCGCGCTTCCTTCTCCGGCGTGTCCACCACCAGCCGCCCGAGAACCTCGCCGTTGAGACAACGCATGGCCGCGGCGACCAACACCCCTTCCGGCGCCCCACCGGTGCCCATGACGGCATGGACGCCGCTGCCCCGGACCGCGGCCGAGATCCCAGCCGACAGATCGCCATCGCCAATCAGGCGGATCCGCGCCCCGGCCTCTCGAATATCGTCGATCAGCTGCTCGTGTCTCGAGCGATCCAGCACGATGACGACGAGATCTCGGACGCTCCGGCCCAAGCACTTGGCAATGGCCGCGAGGTTGTCTCTCACGGATGCGTCCAGACTCACTGCGTGCCGCGACCTCGGGCCCACGACCAACTTCTCCATGTAGAGGTCCGGCGCGTGCAGCAACCCGCCCCGCTCCGAGGCCGCCAGCACCGCGATGGCGTTGGCCGACCCGGTGGCGCACAGGTTGGTGCCTTCGAGTGGATCGACCGCGATGTCGACTTGCGGAAACGGTCCACTCTCTTCCGGCTGCTTGGCGTGCGCCATGCCCACCGGCTCGCCGATGAACAGCATCGGCGCTTCATCACGCTCGCCCTCTCCGATCACGATTCGACCGTCTATCGGGACTCGGTCGAGCGACGTTCGCATCGATTCGACCGCCACCTGGTCGGAGCCGTGTCGGTCGCCTTGTCCCATCGTGTGGGCGCAGGCAATCGCTGCCTGCTCGACGACATGCAGAAACGCGGATGTCATGTCAGTGCTCATAATCCCAGACAGCGGTGCTCTCCTGCCGCAACACCGTGTCGCCCATCAAGTACAGGACGCGCCCCGTGTGTCCCTGGGCCCGGTTCTTACCCGCGCGAGACCTCGACCCGCGCTCCGTGCTCCACTGCGAGCCGCTCGGCCGCGCTCGCGGCGTTGGCGGCGATCTCCAGATGCTCCGTGCTGCCGAACAAGGCGCAGACCTCGTTGGCGGCGATGTCGGTAAACGTCTCGACCAGACGCCCCACAGGATGACCGGCGACCGTGATGTCGATCGAACCGTTGGCCGCAAATCGCTCGAACTGCTTCCGGTCGATGTTGGTCACGAGGTTGCCGAATCGATCGATGCGGAGCACCATGCCGGTGATCTGATCGGCCTCGATCTGGGCCACGGGGATGTCCAGGGTCTGATAGTCCTTCACCGGTCGCCCGAGCGCCGTCAACTGGATACCCTTCGCGAGCCAGCCGGCGGCCGGGGCGAACCGGTCTCGCCCCTCGAACGTGCGGCTGAGGGTCGGTCTGGCGTAGCGCCGTTCCGTTAACTCGACCACCTGCTTGGGCGGCGTGTCCTGGAACACCGCCGTGAGGACGCCATTGTCCGGCGAGACAAACCGATAGTCCCCGGTATCGGCGGCCAGACCGCGTCGCCCAGACCCGACGCCCGGGTCGACCACGACCAAAAACACGCAGCCGACGGGAAAATACCGGCAGGCGGCGGCCAGTTCGAGTGCGGCGAACTGGCGATCGTGCGGTGGGATGTCGTGTGAGATGTCAACCAGGGTCGCCTCGGGGCAGACGTTGAGGACCACACCCTTCATCGTGCCGGCATAGTGGTCTCGGCTGCCGAAATCGCTCAACAAGGCGACGACTGGACGTGTCATGAGTTCTGGGCGGCGTCATGACGCACGCCGCCCCGCGGCCGCGCGCCGAGCGAGACCGAGCTAGGACGCGGTTGGGGCCTTCTGGGCTCCCCCGCCCTGGACAGGTGCGGCCGCTTTCGAAGCCGATGCCGCCGGCTGAAGCGGGGATTTCTCGACCGGGGCGCCCTTGCCCGCCCCCGTTGGCTGCGACTCCGGCTGACTGGCCGCGCTCATGTCAATAGCGCCGCGAAAAATCGACCCCTCGGCAATAGCGACCTTCGGCGCGGTGATGTCACCCTCAACCGCGCCTTTGTCCTGGATGGCCACCTTGTCCGACGCCGTAATGTTCCCGATGACTTCTCCCAGCACGACCACGGCCTTGGCAGCCACCTCGGCGCGGATGCGCCCGTGCGGACCGATCGTCAGAACATGCTGTCTGAGCTCGATCTTGCCCTCGACCTGGCCTTCGATCGTCAGATCCTCGCTGCCGCTCAACTCACCTTTGATGATTACCGACTTGCCAATGTGCACCTCGCGGTCCGACGTCCGACCCCGTGCCCGCTCCGCGCCGGCGCCAGGCCCCTGGGCGTTCGTCATGGGGAGAGGGGCTACCGGTTTGACCGCCTCTTCGCGCTTCCACATACCTACGACTCCTCGTCACGATCACTCCGTCCCGGTTCGCTCTTGCGACCCGCACGGTTGACCCGCGCCCAGTATACGAGAGGCTCCAGAAGCTGTCCACTGAGACAGAATCGCGTGGTAATTTGAGCCGGCGACCGAACCGCGAGCCGTTCGATCCGAGTAAATTTCCGACGCGGCGTGGCCCAGTGCCGCGTGGCTCAGCTCGTCCAGGACGGCCGGGGTCAGCCAACATCCGTGGGCTCCGGGTTAAAATCGAAAGGTGACACGGATCTATTTTGACCACAACGCCACCACCCCGGTCGCGGCGCAGGTGGCTGACGCCATGGGGGCTGCCCTGCGCACGGTGTTCGGCAACCCCTCGAGCGTGCATGGCTATGGACAGCAGGCCAAGACGGCCCTGGATACGGCGCGAGCCGCCGTCGCGCGCTTGATCGGCGGTGAACCGACCGAGGTGGTGTTTACCTCGGGTGGATCAGAATCGGATAATCTCGCGATCCGGGGGGTCGCCGAGTCGCTGGTGTCGTCTCGGCGGCGCCACCTGGTCGCCAGCGCCATCGAGCACGAGGCGGTACTCCAGACGTTGAAGGCGCTCTCCAAGCACGGCTGGACGACGACCTTGGTGGGGGTGGACGAGAGTGGCGTCGTGCCGACCGACCGGCTAGTAGCGGCGGTCACGAAGGACACCGCGCTGGTCTCCATCATGCACGCGAACAACGAGATCGGCACCATCCAGCCGCTGGCCGAGCTGGCGGCGGTGGCGCACGATCGCGGGGCGCTGTTTCACACCGACGCGGTGCAGTCGGTCGGCAAGATCCCGGTGGATGTGACGGCCCTCGGGGTCGACCTGCTCTCACTCTCGGCGCACAAGCTCAACGGGCCCAAAGGGGTGGGAGCCCTGTGGGTGCGACGCGGGGCCCGGCTCCGCGCGCAACTGACGGGTGGCAAACAGGAACGCAGTCGGCGGGCGGGCACGGAGAACGTGCCGGCCATCGTCGGGCTGGGCGTCGCGGCCGAGCTGGCGGCGGCGAAATTGGCCACCCCCGACCCGCACCTTGCCGCACTGCGCGATCGGCTCGAGACGGGTATCTTGTCGACCGTGTCCGGTTCCCAGGGCAACGGCGACCCGCGGCGGCGTGTCGGCAACACCACCAATATCAGTTTCGACGGAGTAGAGGCTGAGTCGCTGCTGATCGCGCTCGACCTTGACGGGGTCGCCGTGTCGACCGGTTCGGCGTGCTCGTCCGGCACGCTCGAACCCTCGCATGTCTTGCGCGCGATGGGCTTCTCGCCCCACCGGACGCAGAACTCCATCCGCTTCAGCCTCGGCCTGGGCAATACGGAAGCGGAGGTGGATCGCGTGCTTGACCTGTTGCCCGGCATTGTCGCGCGGCTCAGAACCGTGTCCGGCCGCCGACCACGCGCAGCGGTCGCCGTCCATTCGTGAGCGGTGCCCTATGGACACTGATCGAAATAGAGTCACCATCTTGGCCGCCGGGGCATCCCGCCCGTCGGCGTTGCTCGTCGCTTACATACTCCCGGTATGCGCGCTCCTCGCGCCTGGTCGGCCAGGCGCCGCGGCGTCCAAAGATGGCAACCTTATTTCGACCAGTGTCCTATGCGTGTCGTAGTTGCCATGTCGGGCGGGGTCGATTCGTCGGTTGCCGCCGCGCAGTTGGTCGAGTCGGGGCACGACGTCATCGGCCTCTCCATGCAGCTCTCCGCACAGCGGGCGGACGATCGATCATTCGGTGGGTGCTGTTCGATCGACGACCTGCACGACGCGCGACGCACGGCGGCCAGCCTCGGTATTCCCCACTACATGATGAATTTCGAGCGGCAGTTCGACGAGGCCGTCGTGGCCCCGTTCGTACGGGAGTACGCCGCCGGGCGCACCCCGATTCCCTGCGTGCAGTGCAACGGCGACCTGAAGTTCGCGCATCTGCTCGAGCGCGCCACCGCGCTCGGCGCCGACCGGGTGGCCACGGGGCACTACGCACGGCTGGGGATCGAGCCAGCGTCGGGTCGCACCCAATTGCGGCGCGGGCTTGACCCGGCCAAAGACCAGTCCTATTTCCTCTTTACGCTGACCCAGGCGCAACTGTCCCGCGCCCTGTTTCCGGTGGGTCACCTCCGGAAGGATGAGGTGCGGGCCATCGCGAGAGCTCACCAGTTGGCGGTGGCCGACAAACCAGATAGCCAGGAGCTCTGTTTCGTGGCCGACGGTGATACGGCAGGTCTGGTGGCCGCGCGAGACCCGTCGGTGGTGCGGTCAGGCGCGATCCGTGACGAAGAGGGCCAGCCCCTCGGTCAGCATGAAGGCGTGCATCGGTTTACGGTCGGGCAGCGCAAAGGGCTGGGCCTCTCGACCAGCGAGCCACTCTATGTGTTGCGGATCGATGCGGATGACAACAGTCTCACCGTCGGGCCCCGTGAGGCACTCGACCGACGCGAGCTGACGGCCGGCGGGATGAACTGGATCGCCGGGGTGCCCCCGAGCGCGCCGTGTCACGTCACCGCTCGCATTCGCCATCGGCATGCGGATGCGCCCGCCATCGTCAGCCCACTGGGGAATGACCGCGCCGCCGTCACCTTCGAGGAACCCCAGCGTGCGGTAGCCCCGGGCCAGGCAGTGGTGCTCTACGACGGCGACACGGTGCTCGGTGGCGGCTGGATCGAGCGCTGAGCCGTACCCTACTCCTGCGATTCCAGATAGCGTTCCGCGTCGATCGCGGCCATGCATCCGGTGCCGGCGGCCGTGATCGCCTGACGGTACACGTGGTCCTGGACGTCGCCACAGGCGAACACCCCGGGCACACTGGTGCGGCTGCCCGAGCCCACCTCGATGTAGCCGTTGGGATTCAGATC
>JAPYUM010000024.1:0-20227 GCA_029940535.1 Vicinamibacterales bacterium | reverse complement strand
GCACACTGGTGCGGCTGCCCGAGCCCACCTCGATGTAGCCGTTGGGATTCAGATCAAGCTGGCCGGTAAACAGACTCGTGTTCGGCGTGTGTCCGATGGCGATGAACACACCGTCGACGGCGAGGTCCTTGGTCTCGCCCGTCTGGAGGTTCCGAAGCACCACCCCGCTGACGACGCCCTGGTCGACATCCTTGACCTCCGCCAGTTCGGAATTCCACTCGAATGAAATCTTCTCGTTCGCGAACGCCTTGTCTTGCATGATCTTCGACGCGCGCAATTGGTCGCGCCGATGCACGACGGTGACATGTGACGCGAACTTGGTCAAAAACGTGGCTTCTTCCAGTGCGGAATCACCGCCACCGACCACCACGATCGGCTTCTCGCGGAAGAAATAGCCGTCACAGGTCGCGCAGGTGGACACACCGTGCCCCATCAAGGTGCGTTCTGAGGGCAGGCCCAGCAGGCGGGCCGACGCGCCAGTCGAAATGATCAGCGCCTTGGTCTGTTCGACGGTTTCACTGACATGCAGCGTAAACGGCGCGGCACCCAGTTCCACCGCGGTCACGTCTCCGCTGATGATCTCGGCTCCGAACCGTTCCGCCTGCGCGCGCATCTCGGCCATCAAGTCCGGTCCCAGGATTCCGTCGCGGTACCCCGGAAAATTCTCGACCATGGTGGTCAGCATCAATTGCCCACCCGACTCCAGCCCTTCAATGACGAGGGGCGACAGGTTCGCCCTGGCGGCGTAGAGGGCGGCTGTGAGTCCGGCCGGACCAGACCCGATGATGATCACGTTGCGCATCTATTCACTCTCCTCGCCCTGCGCCGACCCTCTGCCGGCGCTCAATCGCGTTTCGGTACTCTTGGACATAGGCCGCAGCCGACGCGGTCCACGAAAAATCCTGCGTCATGCCCGCGTGTTGGATGGCGGCCCAGCGGGGACGGTCGTCAAACGTCGCCAGAGCCGCGTGCAACGCCGCCAGCATCGCCGACGCCGTGTAGCCCTCGAACACGAAGCCGGTCCCCGGGCCGGTCGTGGACTGGACGTCCCGTACGGTATCGGCGAGCCCACCGGTCGCCCGCACCACCGGCACGGTCCCGTATCGCATACTGTACATCTGGTTCAGGCCGCACGGTTCGAAGCGTGACGGCATGAGAAACAGGTCCGATCCGCCCTCAATCAGATGCGCCAACGGTTCGTCGAAGCCGATCCGGGTGCCGACCCGTTCTGGATGTGCGAGGGCCAGCGCTCGCCACATGGCCTCGTACCGGGGGTCGCCGGTGCCCAGGATCACCCACGAGACGGGCAGGGCCATGAGCTCGGTGCGCGCTTCGAAAATGAGATCCAGCCCCTTCTGATCGACCATCCGCGACACCATGCCGACCACCGGTCGGGTCAAGGCGACGTCATCCGACGGCAAGCCGAACCGGTCGAGCACCGCGCGCTTGACCTCCCGCTTAGGGCCGACGTCGGCGGCTGAATAGGGCGCCGGCAGCCACGGATCGATGTCCGGGTCCCACACCGCGCTGTCGATCCCGTTGACGATCCCGCTCAGTCGGTCACGCCGCTGGGTCAAGATGCCGTCGAACCCTTCCCCATGTGCGGGGGTCAGAATCTGCCGCGCATACGTCTGACTCACGGTCGTGATGGCATCGGCGAAATTGATACCGCCCTTCAAGAAACTCACTTGATTCCAATATTCGATCCCCTCGATCGAGAAGAGGGAAGGGGGAAGATCGAGGGCACGCATCGTGTCGGGGGGAAACAGTCCTTGATACGCCAGGTTGTGAATCGTCAGCACCACCGGCACGCCCCGCCATGCCGGGTCGGTCGCATATCGGGTGCGCAGCAGCACCGGGACCAGCGCGGCCTGCCAGTCGTGAGCATGCACGACGGACGGCGGCACCTCGAGCTGCCTCCCGTACTCGCACGCCGCCCGACACAACACCCCGTAGCGCACGGCGTTGTCCGAGTGGTCGGTCCCCGCGTGGCCGTAGACACCTTCGCGGTCGTACAGGGCGTCGCAGTCAAGAAACACCACCCGGTACCGCTCGGCCACGTCGACCTCGACCAGACCCACCTTGAACCGCCGTCCACCCAGGTCGAGGTCCAGGTGGTGCCGCGCCGTGCCCACCGGGCCGACGTCCCGGTATCGCGGCATCACCAACGTCACGTGGTGTCCGAGACGAGCCAGCGCGCCAGGCAGCGCACCCACCACATCCGCCAGTCCCCCGGTCTTGGCGTAGGGCACCGCCTCAGACGCGACCATCAGGATCGACAACGGCGACGCTGGGTCTGAACCGGGCGCCACCGCGCGCAGAGCGGGCATCTCTTCGGGACGAAACAGGGAGAAGTGGATCCTTACTCGGCCGCCGAGGTCAGCAAGACGCTGGCTTGGGTCGACAGCCAGTCCACGAGGCGACGGGCTTCGCTAAAGCGTCCGGAACTCGAGCGGGCCCCGAGCACGACGATCGAAACCGAGCGCCCGTCGACCAGCTGAACCAACGTGGCGAGACAGTACCCGGCCTTGTCGATATAGCCGGTCTTGCCGGCCATGACGTCGACCCGCGTGCCCAAGAGTCGGTTGGTGCTGCGGATGTCGCGCGTGCGACGGCTGGTGCGAATCTGGTAGGTCCGCTTCCGCATGACCTCGGCGACCTGGGGCCGTTCGCTGGCCGCCAAGATGAGCTGCGACACGTCGTAGGCCGACGAGAGGTTGCCCTCGTGCAGCCCCGACGGGTCGGTGAATCGGGTCTGCTCCAATCCCAGTTCGGCGGCCTTGGCGTTCATGCGGGCCACGAACCGTTTCGAGCCCCAGGCCGAGACCCTGGCCAGAGCTCGCGCTGCCGCATTGTCAGAGGCCACCAACGCCAAATGCACCAGGTCGCGAAGCGTCACTCGTTCACCACGACGCAAATAGGTCGTCGAGGCGCGGCGCACATCCTCACGCGAAATCACCACGTCTCGCGACAGGTCCGGTTCCTGCTCCAGGAACAGCATCACGGTCATGACCTTGGTGATGCTCGCAATGGACCGTAACTCTCTCGAGTTCCGCTCCCACAACGTTTCGCCAGTCACGGGATCGAAAATAATGGCCGCCTGCGCACGCACCCGTGGCGCCGGCACACGCGGCACCCGACGTGCCGCAGCGGCGCCCAGCGCGGGCGAAGAGTGAGGCAGGAGGCGCCCGATCGTGGGTGGGCGTCCCCCGGCCGTCGCCGCCGGGTCGGCGTGGTACGCGCGAAGGGACGCAAATCCGGCCACGCTGAGGACGCCAATCGTGCAGACCACGGCGACGCGGTGACGCATCGGTCGTGACCGACGGGGGACTGGGGACGACAGTGGTGTCTGCACGGTCCGCCTAGTGTACCAAAGTTCACAAGTGACACGAAGCGCTCCCCCGCTTGACGCCCTCGCCGTCACCCGTCGAGAATAGGCGCCGATGCTCCGTGTCTCGACACCGTGACCACACGTCGACTCCCCAAGGCCTACGCGACCCTTCGCACGCGGCGCGCGGTTCTTCGCTTCTACCACGGCGACGCGCTCGACGTATTCGACCGCCTGGGTCCCTCGCACGTCGACGCCATCGTGACCTCACCGCCCTACAACCTCGGCGTGCGCTATCGGACCTACAACGATTCGCTGCCGGCTGACAACTACCACGATTGGAGCGACCGCTGGATCCGGGCCGCCGCCGCCGCGTTGACTCCAGCCGGCTCGCTGTTCCTGAACGTCGGCTCGACCCCGACCAAACCCTGGACGGCGTTCGATATCGCGAACACGGCGCGGGGCCACCTCGAGCTACAGAACACCATCCACTGGATCAAGTCGATCGCCATTGAACGCGCCGAGAGCGGACCCAAGACAGGACTGGAGCGCACCCTGGCGATCGGCCACTACAAGCCGATCAACAGTGAGCGTTTCCTGAACGAATGCCAGGAGTTTATCTTCCATTTCAGCCCCAAAGGACGCACGCCCCTGGACCGTCTGGCCATCGGCGTGCCCTATCAGGACAAATCGAACGTGGCGCGGTGGCAGGGTGCGGGCGCGGATTTGCGATGCCGCGGCAACACCTGGTTCATTCCGTATTCCACCATTCAGAATCGGAAACGAGACCGACCGCACCCCGCCACGTTTCCTCCCAGACTGCCTCGACAGTGCCTGCAACTACATGGCCTGTCGAGAGTCGGCCTGGCGATGGATCCCTTTCTCGGGCTCGGGAGCAGCGCCGTGGCGTGCGCCGAGTTGGGGGTGAATTTTATCGGGGTCGAAATAGACCGGACCTATCTCGATGAGGCGATCGAGCGTGTCCGCGGCGTGATTGCGCGCCGGCGCGGTCAGCCTGTCACACCTGGCGCGTGAGACCTCGGGCAGGAAAGCGTGAGGACCTCTGTCGCGCAGGCCTTCAGGCCTGCGATCGCACGGCTCAAGCTGTGCCCCACCATCAGGGGACTCTCGCGGACCCCGCGGAGCGGTCGCGTGGGGACGGGGTTATTGCGACTCCGTCGTCGCGCGAGGCATCGAGTACTGCGGGCGATACCGGAGACAGTCCGAGCACTCATTGAGGTCGTCTCGGTTGGCGATTTCGATGCGCAACGACCGATTGCGGATCGTCGGATCCGGGTTGCTCGTGTAGAACCCGACAACGTAGTAGTCGCTGGTCTCGGCGTCGATTTCACGAAACGCGCGTGGGAAATCGTTCCGATTGACCACGGCCATGCCGCCGGTCAATTCCGCGAGCATGCGCAGACTGTTCTGGGTCTGGAAGGCCCATGCGTTCCACTCTTCGATGGGCACGCGTTCGTCAATGTTCGGCCCGGCCATCAACCCACGAGGGTCAATCGTGTAGAACGAGGTATTCGCCCGATTGGCCACACGCGCCAGCTCGCCAAGCTCGGCCGCAAGGTCCGTATTGGCAAACTGCTGGCCCTGGCGCAGGGCCTGCTCGAACGGGTCGTACAACGCATCGGGAATGCCGCTATACTGGGCGTCGAACTGGTCTTGCGTAATCGAGCCTCGATCGACCAGGTCCTGCCCCAGCCGGCGTTGCTCCGCCATTCCCCCGGTATAGGCACGGGTTTCCGGAAACGGATTGAAGTCGTATCCGTTACTCAACCAGAGGAACACTTTCCGGCGGTCAGTGACTTCCTCCAGGTTGCGCAGGACCTCTCGGGCCGTCTTGAACGCCACATGCGCTCGATACAGCACTTCGGTCGGACCGCGGTTACTCTCCTGCTGGATGAGGTAGTCGCGGATGGCAAACCCATCGCCCGTGATCCGGTTGATCGCGGAACTCAGGACCTGCTGGTCGTAGTTCATGTCGATCGACAGGGACGACGGACCGGTGGAAATAATGCCGAAGAGGTCTCCCTCGTGGATCAGATTATCTTGGATTTGCATGGCCACCTGCCGCACCTTCGGCGTCAGCGAGGTCACCAGATGTAGGTCGTCCACGAACAGAATGAAAATCCGGCCGGCGGTGTCATTCTGGGGTTGTGCCGAGGGCAGGACAATGCCCGCTCGGACCGGCGCCGGCGGCTGTAGCTGATTGTAGACCCGGCCGCCATGGACCAGCACCAGCGAGGCAATTTCCTGCGGGACGCCGTCTTCGAATATCTCGAAATCGTCTCGCCCGAGGTCTGGCATGAAGAGCCCGTCCTCGTCTCGCACGATGACATCGGTGGTCACCAGCGTGACGGCGGCCCGGAAGGTCGGCTGAGTCCCACCCACCTGGCCCACGGTGGTCGACGTCGGTTCTGGCGGCAGGGGGCGATCCTGCTGAGCCAGGACGACGGTCGAGCACGCCGCCAGCACTGCGGCAACTGTCACGGCCGTTTTCGCGCCTAGATACCCCATGTGTCGCATGTGCCGCATTATAGCAAAGCTCCGAGAAAGCCAGGCATCATTGGTAAGACGCCGGAGCCAATGGTTTGGTTGGCATGAGGGCGGGCAGGCCCCAGGGACGGGCGGCGGCTCAGGTGGACGACTCGTCTTCGTCTGCGCGAGGCGGAGGGGGCTCGTCGCCCGACGGGGCGACCGGGTCGGGCGCCGGCGCACTCGCCGCGGGCTCAGGCGCCGTGCCGCCGCTCTCGTCCGAGGGACGGCGACGCCGCCGAGCCCCCCCACGACGGGCGCGCCGTCGCCGACCTAGAATTTTTCGGAGCGCCGCCGTGGTGTCGTCCAGCGCGGCGACCCGGGCGCGAGCCTCGTCGATCGTGCGCCATCCGTCCGGATCGATGAGCGCCGCCTGGCTCCGTAGTTCTTCGAGCCGGGCCGGGTCTCTGAACCGGTCTCCAATCCGGGTCTGGATCTCCGCGAATCGAGCGCGGAGCCTGGCGAGCCCTTCGTCATCCGTAACGGCCAATGCGACGTGTCGCAGCGGTTCGTTAGTAGGGTCGACGTCCACCTCGACCGGCTTGGGAGTCAGGTTGGTCGCGCTCCTGTCAGCGTCGGCAGCCTCGTCCGACTTCGCGGGCGCCTCGGCCGGCCCATCACGACGCGACGCATCGGACTGGCCCGACGCGGCGCGGCTTGGCGTGGCCGCGCGTGCCGACGGCGCGGGCTCCTTGGTGCCCGCTGTCTCTTTGCCACGGCGACGCCGGGGCCGGCGCTCGTCGCGACCCGCCCGACCCGGGGCCGGGGGCGGCGGGGGGGTCACCTTCAGAATCTTGTTCCAATCGAATCGCAGCTCGGGGTTGTTCTCCTCTATCGCCCGGATGACGTCCGGCGCGAGCGCGGGGCGCCCCACCTTCACACCGGGAGGACTGCGAAACCAGTAGAGCACGCGCAACTCCGGCGGACCATTACCACGCCGGAAGGTGTGGCACAGGTAGGTGCTCTCGTATCCGCGCGCGTCGCGGGAAAATCGTAGGAAGGGCATCCGGAGGAAAGCTACCGTCGCGGGCGCGACCGCGCTTTGGCTTTCTTGGCGCCGGTCTTGGCGGGTCTGGCGACCGCCTTCACCGACTTCGCCGATGTCTTGCCGGCGCGTCCGGCTGACGGCGTCGGCTTCGTGGCGCGGGCTCCGCTACCCTTCTTCACCCGTGTGACCGTCTTGGCGGCCGTCGAACGAGGAACCGATCGCTTCGCGGTGGTCGATTTCCGTGCCGCCTTCGAGGCCGGTGGCTTGGCCTTGGAGGCGGCTGGCTTGCGTGCCGCCTTCGGCACGGCCCTGGCCGCCTTGGCGACCGGCTTCTTCGTGCGTTTGGCGGGCTTTTTCACGGTGCGGGCCCGTTTCGCCGCCGACGCTGCTTCCGCGGCCGCCTGTTTGGCCAATTTCAGCTCACGTCTGCTCGCCGCGGCCGCCCTGGCCGACCGGTGAGCCATCGTAAAGCGCATCTGGTCGCCGACGGCATGGTAGCTCCAGATCTCCGTGAACGAGACACGGGACTCCTCGCAGAGTCGGCGTGCCACATCCGTCGCCCCGGCCGGCACATAGAGGTAGAACGCACCACGAACTTTGCCGAATGACACCCATTCGGCCATCGCCTCGAGGTGGTTGACGGACTCCGCCGTTTCGACCTCCACGATTCCGTGTACTCGACGCGCCCCGTCGATGCTCGTCAGGACGAGGTCGGGATAGACCAGACCCGTACCAGACCGCACGCCGGTTGCTTCAGGTTCGTCGCCGATGTTGACCCCGACCGTATATTTGCGCCGCAAACGAGCCACGAGCAGTCGGATGACCCGATTGTGCTCGAACTGCTCACGAATTGGCCGCACCAGAATCGGGCTCACGCGTTTTCCATAGGTCAACTGCCAGAGAAGTGTCGACCCCGTAGGAACCACCGAGTCCCAACTGGAGCCGACCGTGATTCGGCGCTGTACCGTAGCATGGATGGCGAGCCGGTCCAAAGACGTGGCCTTCGCCGCGACCCGGTCGTGGACATCACTTGACGCGACTGCCCCCTGCACCGGACAATCGACAACAGAACGGCACGCGCGCTATGCCACCCGATGCCCCACAAGCGATTCTCATCGTGGACGACGATCCGTCCGTGACGGAGGCGTGTTCCCGCCTCTTGCGGCTCGAGGGCTTCACCGTCTACAGCGCGCTCAGCCCCACCGGCGGTCTCGAGCTTGCATCCGACAAACGACCTGATGCCATCACCCTCGACCTGCGGATGCCGATCTTGAGCGGTGTGCGCTTTCTGGAATTGCCACGTGAGCGACCGGCCTTGCGGAACACCCCGGTGGCCATCGTGACCGGGGATTATTCTATCGATCACAGCACGACGTCCCAGATTGAGGCGCTCGGGGCGTCTCTGCGTTTCAAACCGCTTTGGATCGACGATCTCGTGGCCCTCGCCCGAGGCCTGATGGCCGCGTAGACGGCTTCGCCTCTCCCCTCGCAACGTCCCCTGGAGACCCACAGTGAACGACCGTTTCTTGCGCGCCTGCCGGCGCGAGCCGGTGGATATGACGCCGGTCTGGTTCATGCGTCAGGCCGGCCGCTACATGGCCTCGTATCGCGCCATTCGCGACCACCACACCCTGCTGGAGATCTGCCGGAACCCGGAGTTGGCCGCCCAGGTCACCCTGCAACCGGTCAACGAGATCGAGGTCGATGCGGCCATCCTGTTCTCCGACCTGCTACTGCCCTTGGAACCGATGGGGATTCCCTTTGATTTCGTCAAGGGCGAGGGGCCGGTCATCGATCCGCCCGTCCGTAGTGTGGCGCGGATCGACGGGTTACATCGGTTCGAGCCCCGAGAGTCCCTGGCTCACGTCCTGGACACGATCCGATTACTGCGCACGCAGCTCGCCGACCGTGTGCCACTGATCGGGTTTGCCGGCGCGCCGTTCACACTCGCCTCCTACGCGATTGAAGGAGGACCGTCGAGCAACTACGCGCGCACGAAGGCTCTGATGTATGGGGAACCGGAGGCCTGGCACCGCCTGGCCGATACGTTCGCGACCATCGTGGCCGACTACCTCACCGCGCAGATTGAAGCCGGCGCCCAGGCCGTGCAAGTGTTCGACTCCTGGGTCGGGGCGCTGTCAGCCGCCGACTACCGGGAGTTTGCGCTGCCACACACGCAGAAAATATTTGCGACCGTGCAACCGCTGGGGGTGCCGACGTTGCACTTTGGCACCGGCACAACGACGATTCTGGCGGAGATGCGGGAAGCCGGTGGCGATGTGATCGGGCTGGATTGGCGCATCCCGCTCGATGACGGGTGGGCGCAGGTGGGTCACGACCGTGCCGTGCAGGGCAATCTGGACCCCACGTTGCTCTTGGGTCCGGTGGAACGCATGCTGCGTGGGGCGCATGATGTGCTGCAGCGGGCGGGCGGGCGCCCTGGACACATCTTCAACCTCGGCCACGGCATCTTGCCGAGTACGGATGTAGAACACGTACGCACCCTAGCCCACTTCGTCCACCACCAGACCGCGTGAACGCCGGCGACAGAGGTCGCGTCTCGCGGTGGTCTGCGCTACGCCGTGTCGGCCTTGGGCTTCGCGGTCTTCTTCGTCGCCTTCCTCGTGGCTTTCTTGGCCTTGGCCTTGGCCTTGGCAGTGGTTCCGGCCGTCGTCTTCCGCTTGCGTGCTCGCGGCCGACTCGTCGGGGCCGGCTCGCTCGACGGTTCGAGCTTTGCCAGACGGATTAGAAACTTTCGAGCTGTATTGTCGTCGAACTGAATCCGTATGAAGGCATCCTCGACCGCGAGAACAGACCCGAGCCCATATGTCGGTTCGTGGATCCGTGCCCCAATTTCGAAGCGCTTCATGGTTGACCGTTCCTCTCGACGTGACACTAGGGGATAATGTGGAGTGATGGCGACTAAAGCCAATCGTATCACAACGTTATGAGCATCGTCAATGCTCGGACGAATCCCGGTCGGGCAACTTTCACGCGCACCTCGGCGCCCGGAGACCGCCATGGCCCCGCCTCGTAAGATCGACCTCATCGGGATTCCTCTCGACCTGGGAGCCGGACGCCGTGGCGTGGACATGGGGCCGTCGGCGCTGAGAATCGCCCAGCTTGGCGGCCGTCTCGCCGCGCTGGGCTACACGGTGAACGACCGAGGCGATCTCCGGCACCCCGTACGGGAAACCCGCCCGACGGGTAACGCGCGCAAGAAGTACATTCGGGATATCGCCCGTGTCTGTCGACAGCTATATCGCGCCAGCGATGCCGCCCTGGAGTCCGGGTCGACACCCGTGGTGTTGGGGGGCGACCACAGCGTGGCCGCCGGGTCGGTCGCCGCGACCGCCGCCGCCGCTCGCCGCCGTCGACGACCCCTGGGCTTGCTCTGGGTGGACGCGCACGCCGACATGAATACGCCGTCGACCAGCACCAGCGGGAACGTGCATGGCATGCCGCTGGCGGCCCTGCTGGGACCAGAACCGGCCGAGCTGGCCAGCATCGGCGAGGTCATTCCGGCCGTCCGCCCTGACCGCGTGGCCCTGCTCGGCATCCGGAGTCTCGACGCGCAGGAGAAGACGCGCGTACGCGATTCGGGCGTGCACCTGTTCACCATGAGCGACATCGACCGACTGGGGCTGTCCACGATCACGCAACGTGCCCTGTCGCTCATCGGGCGGGGCCGCGCCGATCTGCATGTGTCGTTCGACCTCGATGTGTGCGACCCGGCCATCGCCCCCGGCGTGGGCACCCCCGTGCGGGGCGGCCTGAGCTATCGCGAAGCGCACATGCTGATGGAACTGGTGGCTGACACGGGCCGCATGCGAGCGCTGGATCTGGTCGAAGTCAACCCGATGCTCGACACCCACAACGCCACCGCCGAACTGGCGGTCGAGTTCGCCCTGTCCGCCTTCGGGCAGAGGATTCTCTAGGGCCTTTTCTGCAAGCTGCTCAGCGTGTCTCGTAACCGGCAACACGGAACCGGCATCTGATTCGGTACAGGTTGTCGATGCTATAGTTGGCAGTTGCTTTTTCACTTAGAGGTCACACGTATGTTTGGTTTGAAGACTGGAGCGGCGGTCGTATGTGCCGGGCTGATGACGGTTGGCTGCGGCGGTGGTGGCGACGAGATGGCGGCGGACGCGCCCGCCTCGTCTGAGGCCGCGCCCCCCGTCGAGTCCGCCCCGCCGGCTCAGCGGCTCGGCGGTGGCGCCCTCACCCCGGTGCACGAGGGTACGGCGGGAAGCCCCCATGTGCAGGTGGCCTGGGAGGTGTCCGGTGCCAATATCTCGCTGACCTACGGCCGGCCGCTGTTGAAGGGGCGAGTCGTGGGTGACGACGTGGAGCCGCTGGACGGGCGGGTCTGGCGTCTTGGCGCCGATGAGGCCACTATCCTGTCGACCGACCGCGATCTGATGATGGGCTCCGCGCATGTCCCGGCTGGCGAGTACACCTTGTGGACGATCACCAATGGCGATACCACCGAGCTCATCGTGAGCAGCGAGACCGGCCAGTGGGGCACCGACTACAACGAGTCCAATGACCTGGCGCGGGCCGAAATGACCGTGAGCACGCTCGACGCGCCCGTCGACCAGTTGACCCTGCATCTCGACGAGAGCGAGTTGCGACTCGAGTGGGGTTCGATGGCAGCCGCCGTGCCGATCATGGTGCACTGAGCTTCAGCGCGACCGGGGGCCTCACGGCCGACGCCCCTTGGCGGGTGTCGGCGCTCCCGCGTTCGCGCCCGCACGCCAGGAGACGAACGAGCCGGCATGACCGACGGCGACCACGAGACCCAGACCCGCATCGCGAAGCTCGAGCAGGAAACCTCCTCGCTTCGGCGCAAGCTGGATCGGATGTTCACCGTGGTCGACATTGCGACCACCAAGGAGTCGTTTCTCCGGCTGATGCTCTCGCTCGATGCGACGGAAGCGCAGGAGTCAGCCGTCTACGACCTGACGAATGAGGTAGACGCCCAGGTCTCGACCGAACAATCGGGTATGAATCACGTAGAATTCGCCGAGCGAGTGTCGCAGATCTTCCCAGGCCAGCAGGCGACGCAACATCTCGCCGAAGCCATCGTGATCCGTCTGGCGCAGGACGGCGAGTGGGATCAGGTCTATCAGCATCTGCGCCTCAGCGGCATGAATCTCACCGACATTCGCGAAGCGCGCGGTTACTGACCGCGTAGTACGATCCCACCGTTCGGGCCGCTAGCTCAGTGGTAGAGCACCTGACTTTTAATCAGATGGTCGCTGGTTCGATCCCAGCGCGGCCCACCAATAAAGATAGGGGTCAACTGCACATCGCGGTTGACCCCTTTTTCTTGTTTGGTCGGTTTGTGCTAACGATGTGCCAATTTGTTGAAACGTCAGCGCCTCGGCGACGACGGCATCGGCTCCGCGCACCCGGAGCTCCGAGGTCGTTGAACCGAAACAATCGACTGCACTAGTAGTGCTGTTTGGCTGGGATGCAGCCTCTGATGCCACCGGCTGGATTCGTGACATCTCCTTTGCGCCTCGGAATCAAGTGGATATGCGCGTGAGCAATCGTCTGTCCCGCATCCTCGCTGCAATTCATGCCGACGTTGAATCCGGTCACTGTGGCGTCCTCGGCCTCAATCGCCTGCTTGCGGACCTGAAGCAGTTGATCAACGGCGTTACGTTCAGGTTGATGGAGGTCCAAGTAATCGGAGACGTGTCGTTTCGGGATGATGAGCGTGTGGAGAGGCGTGACGGGATACTGGTCGGCTATTGCCACCGCGAGTTCCCGCTCGACGAGGACTCCGGATGGGATGTCACAGAAGCTGCACGCTTCTTGCCGATGGTTGTAGCTCTCAGCCATGTCGCGGAAATCTGTGTCGTCGCGATCTCTCTTGGTGGCGTTGTCCGTGTAGCACAGCGCCTGCAGGTTCGACAGGTCGTCTGAACCGCCTTTGTTGCGCGGGACGATATGGTCGACCTCCAAGGCTTTCTTGTCCGCCGAGATGCCACATAGCTCACAGCGGAAGTGCGCTCGCTTGAGTACGTCGTAGCGCTTGGTGCCGGAGATGTAACCTGACGACCTCTTGCGATGTGACCATGGGTCGCTGCGCTTCATCAGAAATGCATCGAGCTGGTCCTTGCACAACCCCATGAGGTGCTCGATTTCCTCCGGAGCGAGCTGGTCAAACCCGGCCAGGGTATAGACGTCGTTGTTCTTGTCCACGACCCGGTACGGGTGCAGCCCGCCATCCGGATCAGCGCGTTCTCGCTTTTACGTCAGCACCTTCCCGACCATGTTCGTGGTGACATGCTCGTCATATTCGAGCTGAGATTCGTCGCGGTCCAGCAACGCTGCTGCGATCTCGCGCCGTGACGCGCTCCCGCCTCGGTTGAGCAACTCCATCAACATGACGGGTTGATAGATGTGCGACATGCGCATCGTGCGCTGAATGAAACCAGACAACATCGAGAAGACAGTCACGTGTTATCCCTTTTACTTACTCGGAGAAGGATTCTCAGCGCACCAGCGCGGTAACACCCTAGACATCGCAGTCGCTCATTTCTTCCGCCGTCCGGGCTTGGCGCTCCGTGCTTCGGATCTCTTTTCTTGGCGATGGCGATTCACTCGCGCCGCGTTACTGCACGACGCAGAACAGTGCTGTTTTTCATTGTTTCGCCTCGTCACGAAGAACAATCCATCGCACCGCAGACACTGACGTGGTCCATAGTCCTCCGCTTGGGACACCTGCCAGAGAGTCAAAAACAACACATCTTTCAGGCATCGTGGCCTCCACAGCTGTACCGGCTGCGCTCGACCGGTGGTATCCGTACGTATCTCAAAGTCAGGTTGTACGGATATGACATGGAGTTCTTCTTGGATCGCTTTCAGTAGGCGCGTCCATCGGTCCCGACTCGCACTCTCTTCTTTCAGCGTCCGCACTCGCATCGCTAAGCGAAGGACAAGGCGCCCGCGCTCAACTGTGCTCCGAACGCGGAGGCCGCCCCCGGCAGACCCGCCGCACCACCGGCGAAGAACAGTAGCGTCACCCCACGGCCGATTCGCCGTCTGGTGATCGCATCGCTGAGCCAGATGACACTGGTTTTCGTGCCGTGAGGGTCAGGACCAGCATGGCCTGAAGCTCCAGCCAGGCTTAGTCACCATCGGCACTTCGGTAGACGTGGTCAGGCGTTCCAGGGCGACTGCTGCCACCGCCGCCTGCAACGCCGCCAGCCACCGAACGACATGTAGGCCAGTGCGTAGAGCCGCTCGTCGGCCAACCGTTTCTCGAACTCTGGTCACCATGGAACTCTTGCCCCTGAGTTCACCTCTCATGTGGGATACTCGCCCGGGATCGTCATCCACATGACGCGCCCTGGCTCTTGATCTATCCCGCCATTCACTACGAGGTAGCCATGACTCCGCGCGTATCATCCCTCGTCGCCGTGCTCCTGCTGGTATCAACGAGTGCCGCCGCCCAGGCGCCCGATACGGTGTTTCTGGAAGAGCTGACTTGGACCGAGGTGCGGGAAGCCATCGACAACGGTACGACGACGGTCATCGTGCCGACCGCCGGCACCGAGCAGAACGGGCCGCACATGGTGCTCGGCAAGCACAAATTCATCATCAATCACGCGTCGAACCTCATCGCGCGAGAACTCGGGAACGCGCTGGTCGCGCCGGTGATGACCTACGTGCCAGAGGGCAACGTTGAAGCGCCGTCGGGACACCTGGCGTACGCGGGAACCATCACTCTGCCGAACGAGTACTTCATGAAGGTCCTGGAGTACGCGGCCCGCTCGCTGGCCGTGCACGGGTTCACGGACATCGTGTTCATCGGTGACAGCGGTGGCAACCAGCGCGGCATGGAGGAGGTCGCGTCCATGCTCAACACGGCGTGGGCCGATGAACCGGCGCGGGTGCATTTCGTCGGGGAGTACTACTCGGCCAATGGCTTCCGGGAGTGGTTGAACGACCAGGGCCATGACAACGACACGATCGGCGGCCACGCCGGCATCGCCGACACCTCGCAGCTGCTCTTCGTCAACCCCGACCACATACGCACGGGGAAACTGGCGCCGCGCGGGGGGGGCGAGGGAAGCGGTGTGTCCGGCGATCCAACCCGGGCGAGCGCCGAGTATGGAGCCAAGGGGCTACAGCTCAAGGTCGACGTGACGGTGAGCCGGGTCCGCGCGTTGATCGCGGAGCGGTAGGGCGCTGCGACCGGTGCGTGGGCGTACGTCCACATGTCGGTCGTCACATCACCCGCTGGTCCCAGTGGGATCAGAGACCTTCAGCACCTGCTTCCCGAGGTTGCGACCGCTGAAGAGGCGCAGGAATGTGGCCGGGATGTTCTCGAACCCTTCCTGCACGTCTTCACGAGCTTGGAGTTGGCCGGAGTCGAGCCAGGCCGAGAGATCGCGGCGGGCGTCGCCGAAGCGGGGGGCGAAGTCCATTACGAGAAAGCCCGTCATCGTGATGCGGCGGGCAATGAGCAGGAACAGATTGTTTGGCCCGGGTTCGGGCACCGCGGCGTTGTAGCCGGCGATCATGCCGCAACAGGCGATGCGCCCGCCGCTCGCCATGTGCGCAATGGCGCTTTCGAGGGTCGCGCCCCCAACGTTGTCGAAGTACACATCCACGCCGTCCGGGCACAGCGCCGACAGGCGCTCGGAGACCGGCTCGCCTTTGTAGTCGATGGCCGCGTCGAGCCCAAGGTCGTCCCTCAGCCAGGCGCACTTCTCGGCCCCACCCGCGATCCCGATGACCCGACATCCTTTGATCTTGGCGATCTGGGCCGCGACAGAGCCGGTGGCGCCCGCCGCACCCGAGACCAGCACCGTCTGGCCCTCGGTGATCTGCCCCACGTCTAGCATCCCGACATACGCGGTGAGGCCCGTGCCGCCCAGCACCCCGAGATACCGCGGTAACGGATGCTCCGGGACGATCGTTTGGGCTTCCAGCACGCCCGTACTTCCGAGGGCGTACTCCTGCCACCCAAGGAATCCGGAGACGATGTCTCCGACTGTGTAGTCCGGGTGGCGGGACTCGACGACCTCGGAGATGGTCCCCCCGCGCATGACCTCGCCCAGCGGTATCGGCGGCATGTAACCCGGGTCTTCGTTCATCCAGCCACGCTGGGCCGGGTCGACCGACACATAGAGGGTGCGGACGAGGTAATCCCCCTCAGCCACCGCCGGCACCGGCTCCTCCCGGTATTCGAAGTCCGAGGCCTGCACCATGCCCGCGGGCCGGGCCACGAGACGCCACTGACGATTGACGATGTCACTCATCACTCAACATTTCTATCACCCAACTCACCGCCGACCACCCCGACTCACTCGTCACCACTCACGATCGAGACCGAAGTCTCCGATACGCACGTGCAGATTGTGATTCACGCGGAGACCGACGACGCCTCGCGTGTCCATCTCGTCGACCGTCACGTCTGCCACCGTCTCGCCGTTGCACAACAGGTGCAGCTCCCCGCCGTCCACTTCAATGGCCAGTTCGTTCGTCACCTCGCCGCCTTCGCTGGTGGGCACCCGGACGGCGTCGGACTCCTGCCACCCCTGCGACAATTCGCTCGTCGCGTCACCGTCGCGCTGCTTGACAAGGTAGCGTCCGTCGCCGCGGACCATGAAGTAGATGTAGCGCTGCCCCTCATGCGCCCCCAGTTGCTGCCCCCCAACAAACACCCCGAACCCCTCGCGGTGCCCCATTGGCGCCCCGAGTTCCGTGAACCGTCCGCGAACCCGATAGCGCGAAGCCTCCGAGGCCGCGATCACGTGGTCGGCGTCATCCGGTCGATACAGGATGCCGGCGGGACCGGTCTCCACGATCAGGTCGCCATTGTCATCCTGCACCGCGAAGTCGGCGCGGTCGCGGTTCGCCCGATCCAGTTGCAAGGCATAGCCCGAGGGGAGCTGCCTGCTCAGCAACACATCGGACGTGGCCGGAGTCACCGACGCGGGGTCGGCGCAGCCGGCCGCCAGCACCCCCATCCCCATCACGCTCACGGTGCCGCTGATCACCACCAGCGATACACCAGCCGTCGTCACCCGGCGCCCGACATCTGTGTCCAGTCGCGTCATCCTGTGACCCCCTCGTCGATCTGTACCTCACCCCGCGCCGGCCCAGATTCCGGCAACACCGTCATGATCTGCGTACGTGCCACTCGCTCCAGAAGCACCCCTTCGACCACCAGCCCGGCCCCGGCGGCGACGACGCCCAATGTGGCCCCGGAGTCACCGAACGGGCCGAGACCGGCCACGGCCACACCCAACACCGTCAGGACACGCAAGGCGGCCCCCCACCCGACGGCGTCAGAGCGCCCGCAACGCGTGAACAGGCCCTGGTAATACTGGCGGTGCCCGTAGAGCCACGGATACGCCACCGCGAAAGGCAGCGCTGCCCCGATATCGTCCAGCAAACCGGGGTCGAGCCCAAAGACGGCCCCCAACACGACCCGCCGCACCGGCGGGGTCGAGATCAAGCCGATGACGAGCGCGACGCCGGTGGCGAGCGCCAGCGTCCAGCCTTGCACCGCGCGATGATTGCGCTTGCAATCGACCAGGGCAACGCCGACATGTTGGAACTGCCCCACCGGCGAGGTGAGAAACCACGCCACCGCTTCGACCACGACAAACGCGGCGATCGCCTCGGCCGGGAACGGCGACCGCGCGAGCACGCTGTTGATGAGCAGCGGCGTGCTCCACCACAACAGCGTGTTCACCATGAGCGGAGTCGAGAAACGGAGCAGGCGGTCGTCGGAGACCCCCGGGGTGCCCTCCTCGGCCGCCACCGGATGTACTGGACCGTCCACCCCGGTGCGCGTGCAGGCGACCAGCACCGTCTCCACCAGCAGTCCGAGTGTGAACGCCGCGGCGCCAATCCAGGCGCCCCCCGCCGCCGACAGCGTCAACACCGCCGCGACGGCCGCCAGCACGGCAGTACGCGCGCCGGTGGCGAACGCGATCGGGTTCGTGCGATGGCCGGCCACCAGGCGTCCCTGGTGCACAGCCCGTGCCGCGGTCAACAGCGGCACAGGAGCCAACAGGGCAATGGCGAGTCGGGCCTCGTCGAAGATGTCGCCAGACACCCCGATGACGCCACCGAGGACCCAGTCGCCCACCCGGGTGACCCCGATAGCCAGCGTCAGCAGCGAGAGCAGCGCCCCGATGCGCAACCAGAAACTTTGAATGGGGCCGAACGGACGCCCGCTCAGCAACCGCGTGGCGGCGACGGTCTGGCCGACCAGCAACGGACTGTAGAGCACGCCGCACAGCGAGAACGCCACGCCGAAGCCGGCCAATGCGATGGCCGGATTGACATTGCGCGACAGCGCGCTCGTCAGGAGCGGGTTGGTCAGGGTGAGCAGCAGGCTGGTCGCCGCCAACGGCGCATAGAACCGCGCGAACCGGTTCAGCGTTAGCGGCGAAGACCCGCGCGGCTCGTCCACACTGGCTATTCTTCGCGATGGAGCGCCCGGCCGTCCACCGCGAGTGTGCCGAACGGTCCGGCCAGGCTCGACCCGCTGGATCGGTGCGCAGGGACATCCTATGATCAGCCGGCCAGCGCTCACGGAGGTTTTGATGGGCACACCAAGACGGTTACGACGTGACGTGACGACGTGCCTTGCGTTGCTGCTGTGCCTCGCGCCGGCACTGCAGTCTCGGGTTGCATCCGCGCAACCGGAATCAGAAGCAGCCACGGTCCACATCTTCGGGCTCGTCGTCTCCCCTGGCGCCTACGAGTGGACAGACACGCTCACGGTGAAGCACGTCGTGTCACTAGCGGGCGGGTACAACGAGGACGGCTCAAAGGACGAACTGCAGATCCAGCGGATGATTGACGGAAAGGTGGTGTCGTCCGTCGCCACCGAAGACGACCCCTTGGAACCGGACGACGTCGTCATGGTGCGCGGTGTGCCGTTCCGTCCGTCGCCAGCGCGGTGATCGATGTCCGAAGTCGCTGCGAATCTCGTGCGTCAGGCGCTTCGCGATCGCGGAGGCACCTTCGCTCGGCAAGAAAACGAACTCAGACAGCTCTACGCTCGGCTGCATAAGGACCTAGTTGAAGCCGTCCGCCTGGCCCGCGCATCCACCGACAAGCCGGTGCTCGTGAAGGCGCTCAAGGCACTCGGACAGATCGAACGAGACGCCGGCCACGCGCAGGAATCGCTGGCGCTCTATGAAGAGGCCGTCGCCGTGTGCCGAATCATCGGTGACCCACTGGCCCTGGCCCACACGGTGCGACACGTGGGAGACCTGTATCTGTCCGCCGGCCGACCCGCGCTCGCCGGACCGTGTTTCGACGAGGCGCTGGCCCTCTATCGCACCGACGTCGCCACCGCGCCCCTCGACTTGGCCAACGCCATTCGCCCCTACGCCCTCCTCAAAGAGGAATTGGGCCTAGCGGCCGAGGCGAGCGCGTTGTGGCAGGAGACCCGGTCGCTCTACGCCCAGGTCGGCATTGACGTTGGAGTGGAGGAATGCGACGCCCGCCTCGCCGCCCTGGTGGCCCAGCCGGATGATGCATGAACGCGCCGCGCGCGCCGTCCACCGCTACGGAGTCGCCGGGTCGCTATGTAACACGCGCCTCTTGATCTTCCACCCCTGCCTCGTCCGCACGAACTCATCCTCGTAATAGCCCGAGGCCGTCATCGTCGGCGGCCGCGTGGTGACGTCCAGCAGCACGTAGTAGGCTCGGCCCTTGGCCCCGCTCGGGGTGGCGGTGATCACGTGGCTCGCGTTCATGTGCCGTCGCCCATTATCGCCCGTCTGGCCCTGGTAGCGCTCAGCCCGTTCGGCCCGGAGGGCCGCCATGCCCTCGATCTTGTCCCCACCCGGCCGGATCATCACCGCATCGTCAGCGAAGGCGGACACGAACAGCTCCGCGTCTTGGAAATCGCTGCCCTGGTTGTAGCGCGCATACAGGGCCTTGATCTCCTCGTAGTCCTGGCCCGTCAGCGCCGGTGGGGCTGCGCTCCCCTGTTGCGCCGAAGCCCACCCACCCGCGAGCGCCAGCATCGCGACGACCGCGAACAACATCCGCATGCTTCTCATTGGTTCTCCCCTCGGTTGCGAGGAACATCGCAAGACCGAAAACGACATGGTCGGCATCGGTTCATCCCACCACTCACCCGACAAACCGACGACCGCCACGACCCTTGCACAAAACCACCGGTTAGCCCGATTTGGAAGACAGTCCTGTCTTCGCCTATATTTATGAGTTGATTGTCGTCGATTTGACCGTCATGGTTCGAATGTAATCGGCGACACGGCACACCGCCCACCGCGTCCCCATCGTCCAGAGGCCCAGGATACGGCCCTTTCAAGGCTGAGACACGGGTTCGAATCCCGTTGGGGACGCCA
>JAPYUM010000123.1 GCA_029940535.1 Vicinamibacterales bacterium | reverse complement strand
GCCTGGCTGCTCCCTCGTCGGAAAACCGCTAGGGGCGTTGGATGGCGACACTGTCACCGGCCTTCACGGGTTCACGCGCGCGGCGGAGATGAATCGTCGCCGACGCGGCCTCCGTGAGCACCGCAACACCCTCGCCCAACTCGGTGACCGGGGCATCCGGGGTGGCGCCGGGGCGAAAGACGGTCACTCGTTGCCCGATCGCCAGGCCCTGGTCGGTGCCCTGGTCGATGACAAACATCTGACCCGAGGCCAACAGCGACCGCCCGTCGGCGCCGAAGAGCACCATGGCGGGGGCATCATGACTGATGGCACCGCTGGCCATCGCCGTCACGGGAGCCGGCCACTGGAACGGCGCCAGGTGATCGTCTTGGTGCACGTCCGCACACGTGCGCTCGATGACCGCCAGGGTGGCGGTGTCATTCACCTCGACCGCACGAAGCCATCCGGTGGTCACATCCGCCTGCAGCACGCGGTCCCGCAGGGAAGGCGTGGTGACCGCGACCCGTCGTTGGGTGAAGAACTGGGTGCCGACAGCGACGTCGGACGACGCGCCGACGTCGATTAGCACCGTCTCCCCCTGCCTGAACAATCGCCTGCCGAGGTTGTCCGGCGCCCCCACCAGGCGTCCAGCCGAGGCCTCGAGCGTCGCCAGGCGGGGCGCGCAGGCCAGCAGCTCAGCCGTGGGCAAGCCTTGGCCCGCGGGCTGCGCCGCCACCGACAATACCGAGACCGCGATCGTCAGGGCCACCGTCGTCCCGCCGAGCGTTTGACCGGTCTTCACGGTAGGGACCCGGCTTCCAACTCGGTGAGGCGCGCGGCGGCCTGTTCGGCGAACTCGCTCTCGGTAAATTCGTCGAGGAGTCGGGCGAAGTAGGGAATAGCCTCGGACACTTGCGCGGTGTCGGCGAGCGTTGTCGCCAGATAGAAATACACCCCGTCGAGACGGCTGAATCCGGGGTCCTGTTCGATGAGCTCACGGAAGCGGGCCATCGCGCCCGCGTAGTTCTTGCGCCCATAGTAATAGACGCCAACCTGGTAATCGTGCATCCCCAGTCGGTCCCGGGCCCCCCGCAACTGCTCGCGCACCTGGGACATCAACTCGTGGTCGGCGGGGAAGCGCGCGATAAACGCCTCAAACTCCGCGATGGCGCTCAGCGTCTCCGTCTGGTCGCGCTCGGCTCGCCGCATCTGGTGGAAGTGCACCATGCCCAGCTTGTATTGCGCGTACCCCGTCCTGGGGTGCGTGGGATACAGGCTGAGAAAGTCCTGGTACTCCGCGAGCGCCCGGACATAGGCATCCGGCGTGCCTTCGCCCTCGTAGGTATCAGCGATCTGGAGCCTCGCCTCCGCACGATACTCACTCTGGGGATAGTTGTCTCGGATGTCCAAGAAATACACGCGAGCGCGGCTCCAGTTGCCGTCGTCTACCGCCTCGGTCCCGCGCTCGAACAGCAATCGGTCGGCCTCGAGCCCACCGATGTCGGGAATATCGTTCACCCGAACCGACCCCGCGCACCCGGCAATCAGTCCGGTCAGCGCGCAGACGAGCGCCACGCGCTCAAGCCCGTGGTGACGAACGGGGGCGTCTGGCCCCGTCCTCATCCGACCGTCACGGCGTTGGAAATCCATTCGTATTCAGCCTCAATGCCCGACGCGAGTGACATCGTCGGGGTGAATCCCAGTGTATCGCGAGCGGCCGTCGTGTCGGCGTAAGTGTCTCGCATGTCACCCATTTGTACCGGGAGCCGCTCAACGCGCGGTTCCCGACCGGTGCAGGCCGCCATAAGCCGCAGGACCTGGTTCACCGTGACGCGCGCCCCCCCACCAATGTTATAGACGCTGCCAGCCTCGCCCTGGTTGGCGGCCGCGATCGTCGCGGCGACGGCATCACGGACAAATGTGAAGTCCCGCGTCTGCTCGCCATCACCATATAAAGAGATGGGTTCGTGCGACGCGATCGCGCGCAGAAACCGGTTGAAGGCCATGTCGGGACGCTGTCGTGGTCCGTACACAGTGAAGTATCGGAGCGACACGGTGGGGACGTCATGCCCCACCCAATACAAATAGCACAGGTGCTCGGCCGCCAGCTTGGTCACCCCGTAGGGCGAGACCGGCTGTGGTCGGTGGGATTCGTGCATCGGGATCACCCCGTCGTCGCCGTAGACGGAGGAACTCGACGCATAGACCACCCGGTGCAGTTGGGTGCGAGCGCAGGCCTCGAGCAGCACCTGTGTCGCCTCGACGTTGCATTCGGTGTACACCGAAAAATCCTGCCCCCAGCTCTTTCGGACGCCGGCCTGGGCCGCCAGATGAAAGACATGGGTCCGGTCCGCCAACACGGTGTCCAGATCGGCATCCTGTATCCGGCTCTCGAGCAGCCGGAACTGCGGGTGCCGTCTCGGACCCGCCAGGTTGGTTTCCTTGAGCGCTCGAGCGTAGTAGTCGGTGAAGCAATCCAGCCCGACGACCTCGGCGCCGTCGGCCAGCAGTTGCTCGACCAAGTGGGAACCGATGAACCCGGCGGCGCCGGTGACCAGGGCCTTCACGCCAGGGCCTCCCGCACGGCCGCTGGCAGTCTCGTGGGCCGTCCATCACGATTGACGGCCGCGTGGACCGTGCTGCCCACCGCGGTGACGACCGCATCGGCCGCCCGCTGCACCTCATACTCGAATCGGACCCGGGCGGGCGAGAGCAAGCGGCCATGGGTGACGACGGTCAGGTCGTCGTCATAATGGGCGGGACGCCGGTATTCACAGCGTGCCTCGATCACCGGCAACAGCCATCCGGTGGCTTCGAGATCGCGATAGGCGTGACCCAGCGACCGGAGCAACTCGCACCGTCCGATTTCAAACCAGACAAAAAAGTTGGCGTAATACACGACCTGCATCTGGTCCGTTTCGGCGTATCGCACCCGGACGGTAGTGCTGCATCTGTGCACGATGGACGATTCTACCGCGCCGCGGGCAGCACGGGGTCGACGCGCGGTGACGCGGCGGCACGGAGCGCGCGGGTCGCCTCGGTCGGATCAGGCGTGCCGAAGATGGCGGCGCCGGCCACCAGAATCTCCGCTCCGGCCGCGACCAGGCGCGCCGCATTGCCGCAATCGACGCCGCCGTCCACCTCGACGGGCGCCGGATTGCCGGCGGCGTCCAGCAGACGGCGCACCCGCGTGATCTTCGTGTCGCTCCCGGTGATGAAGTGTTGTCCCCCGAATCCTGGATTGACGCTCATCACCAGCGCGAAGTCCAGTTCAGGCGCAATCTCTTCGAGCGCCGACACCGGGGTGGACGGGTTGATGACGGCCCCGGCCTGGATGCCACGCTCCTTGATGTGTGTGATCGTGCGATGCAGATGCGTCGCCGCTTCCACATGCACTGAAATCATTGCGGCACCCGCGTCGGCAAACGCGTCAATGTAACGCTCCGGGTCCGTAATCATCAGATGGACGTCCAGCGGGACGTGCGCCGTCCGATGCAACGCTTTCACGACGGGGGGCCCGATCGTCAGGTTGGGCACAAAGTGTCCATCCATCACATCGACATGAATCAGATCCGCGCCGCCCGCTTCCACCGCGGCCACGCTGACCCCGAGGGCGGAAAAATCGGCCGCCAGCACCGACGGCGAAATACGGACGGTCACTGGCTGACCTCGATCGAAATCGCTTCACCATGGGCAATCTGAAAACCCGGTCGGGGAAACTGCCGCAGCACGATGCCGGTGCCGACACGCGGGTCGGGATACGGATACTCGTCGGTCTGCGTGACCCGAAATCCACGCGCGCGGAGGACGTCGGCCGCACTCGACGCATACACGCCGATCAAGTCAGGCATGACGTAGGTGGCACCACGCTCTCCACGGTTGATGAGCACCGAGACGGCCGTGGCCGTCCCACGCGGCGGTGGTTCCTGCGCCACGACGGCGTCGCTGGCATAACGGCCCGAGCGGATCTCCGACACCCCGAGCAATCCGAGCGCGTCCTCTTCCAGCCGCGCCAGGGCGCCACGCTCAGACTGACCCAGCAGGCTCGGCACGGCGCCCGCGCTCTGTCCAGAACTGAGCCAGACCTTGACGTTGCGATGGCTCCGCGTGACCTGGCCGACGAGTGGTTCCTGGTCTACCACTTGTCCGGCCGGAATTGTCGAATGAATACGAGAGAGAGGCTCCACACGAACGGCCAGACCCGCCTCCGACAAGGTCGCGGTGGCCTCGGCCACGGTCTGACCGGCGAGCTCAGGCACGTCCACCTCGCGGAGCCGCAACGCGACCTGCAAACCGGCCACGCCGAACAATCCAAACGTCACGCCGGCGACGCCAAGCATCAATACGATAGCGCCGATACGCATGGTCCACCGGCGCAGCCCTGGCACGGGCTTGGCGCCTGGCGACGGCGCCGACCGGCCACGCGCCGCCGGCACACGAGACGGCGGGGCGGGTGTCGTTCGGGAGGGGCCGATGGACAAGGGTGTGCCTGAACGCATCCAACGCTAAAATACTACAGGTGACACGTACACGTCACGACCGGGTCACTCCGCCCGGCGGAGGGTGGCCGCGAAGAACAGCTCGAGTCCATGCTCGTCCGGTGTGGTCGCCAACCAGCCTTCCCCGGTCGTGACCGATTGCAGCTCGTCGCGCACCGGACCGCCGGCGCCTGGGGGCACCAGCGCAAACTCCGCGTGATCGGCAAGAAACGCCCGTACCACCGCTTGATTTTCTTCCGGTTCGCTCGAGCACGTGGCATACACGAGCCGGCCACCCGGCCGCACCACGGCCGCGGCCCCCTCGACCAGCGCGCGCTGCAGCGTGGCCATGCGCGACAGGTCATCCGCTTGGCGTCGCCACCGAATCTCGGGGTCGCGACGCACAGTACCCAACCCCGTGCAGGGCGCGTCGACGAACACGCAGTCGAACACCGGGTGGAAGGGTGGCTGGCGCAGGTCGTGGCGGACGAACCGTACGGCGTCTGCCCCGCACTCCCGAACAATCTCCTGCAGCAGCCGCACGCGGGGCGACCGCAGCTCGGCCGCCACCACGAGACCGCGCTCGCCCACTCCAGCGGCCAGTGCCGTGGTCTTACCGCCAGGCGCGGCGCATGCATCGAGCACGCGCTCGCCGGGACGGGCCGCCACCAGCTCGGCGACGAGCTGGCTGGCCTCGTCCTGGACGACGAACAGGCCTTGCCCCGCGAGTGGCGTGCGCAGCGGCGTGCCGGTCACCACAGACAGTCCGTCGCGGGCCCACCGGGTCGGCGTCGTCTCCACTCCATGCTCTGCCAGTCGCCGGGACAGGTCCTCCACCGTGGTCCGGAGCCGGTTCGCGCGAAGTGTCAGGGCCGGCGCCCGATTGTTGAACCGCACCCACGCGACGGCCCGTTCGAACCCGACCCGGTCGAGCCATCGTGCGGCCAGCCACGCCGGGTGTGACCCGGCGACGCTGAGATAGGCGAGCTGCGCCGCTCTCGATCCGTGGGGACCGGGGTTGCGTGGGAGCGCTGGCCGTTCCGCCGTGTCCGCGACCCGCCGAAGCACCGCGTTGACCAGACCCGACGCACTGGCTTTCCCGATCCGTTTCGCCAGGGTCACCGATTCATTCACCGCGGCGGAGGCGGGAATGCGGTCGAGATACAGCAATTGATACGCCCCGAGCCGGAGCACGGCGAGTACCTCCGGGTCAAGCCGACTGGTCGGGCGGCCACTCGTTCGGACGACGAGGTAGTCCAGCGCCGCGAGCCATCGCAGCGTGCCGGTGGTCAGCTCCGTCACCAGCGCCCGGTCACGCTCGTCCGGCAACCGGTCGCGCTCGCGCACCAGCGCCCGGGGCAGGTCCTCGCCCTCGAGCACCGCCCGCAGCGCCCAGTACGCCGCCATGCGCGCGGGGCTCATGCCGGCCCCGCGCCTGACTGAAACGCGGCGGGGAGCGCGATGGGGCGTCCGGCCAGGAAGGCTCGCGTCGAGAGTCGCTTGCGCCCTTCGGGCTGCACTTCGTGAAGCGCCAGCACCGTCTTCTCGCCGCACGCCAGGTGCAGTCGGTCGCCATGCGCCTCGATGATCGTCCCCACCGGGGCCGGCGCGGTGAGGCGCTCGGCTTCCGCCCGCGACGCCACCGTGGCTCGCAAGAGGAGATACCGTGTGCCGTGCAGAAACGTGTAGGCATGCGGCCAGGGGTGCAGGCCGCGGATCAGGTTGCGCACCGTGTCGGCCGGCTGCGCCCAGTCCACGCGGCCGTCCTCACGGGTCAGACGCGGGGCTAGCGTGGCGCGTGCGTGATCCTGCTCTTCCTCGATCGCCTGCCCTGACGCGAGCGCAGCAACCGTCGTGAGCAGCAGGTCGGCCCCGAGAGCGGCCAGCGCGCGTTCCGCCATTTCACTGGTCTCATCCTCACCGATCGGGTGCACCACCCGTGCCAGCATCGGTCCCGCATCCATCTGGCGGACCAGACGAATCATGGTGATGCCGGTCTCTCGTTCGCCGGCCATGATGGCCCGGTGGACGGGCGCCGCTCCTCGATATTTTGGCAACAACGACGCGTGTACGTTGATGGTCCCCAGCCGTGGCGCGTGCAGAACCGAGTCGGGCAGCATCTTGCCGTAGGCCGCGACCACGCCGAGGTCCGGCTGCAGGGCCGAGAGTTGGGCGAGGAATGCCGGGTCGCTGGCCCGCGCCGGCTGCAGCACCGGAATCCCGTGCGCGAGTGCGGCGCTTTTGACCGCGGACGGCTGCAACCGCTGACCACGTCCGCGGCGTCGGTCAGGTTGGGTGACGGCCGCCGCCACCTGTTCGCCGCCCGCCACCAATCGCTCGAGCGAAGGCACGGCGAACGGCGGCGTGCCGAAGAACACGATCGTCACCATTTCCCCCTGCGCTGGAGTTTCCTGACCCGGCGGACGATGAGGTCGCGCCTGATGCCGTGCAGCCGGTCCACAAACAGGTTGCCATCGAGATGGTCCATCTCATGCTGGAGCACGCGGGCCAGCAGCCCCTCGCCTTCCACTCGCAAGGCCGACCCCTCGCGGTCAAGTCCCGTGATCACGACCCGGGCCGGGCGCGTGACCTGTCCGGTGAAACCGGGCAAGCTCAGACAGCCTTCTTCCTCTCGCTGGGACCCGTCGGTCTCGACCAGTTCTGGATTGATGACCACGTGGAGGTCTCCCGTCGAGCGCCCCGATGAGGGGTCCGCGACGAACAGTCGCAGCCCCACGCCAACCTGAGGGGCGGCAAGACCGACGCCCGGCGCCGCATACATCGTGTCGATCATGTCGTCGATGAGTGTCTGCACCGTGTCCGTGAGATCGCCGACCGGCGCGGCGGAACAGTGGAGCGCATCGGCGCCGTGGCGCAGGATGGGACGAATCATGGAGGCGATGGAGGGGAGCAAAAGAAGCGCGATGTCAGTATACTTGGCCTTTCAGAGGTCAGAAGAGAGTTCGTTGCCGGTGATGGTCAGAAGGAGTGAGGACGAATGTCTCTATTCATGATCTTCCGTGTTGCCCTGAGAGCACTCAGGCGGAACAAGATGCGGACCGCCCTCACGATGCTGGGGATGATCATCGGCGTAGCGGCCGTGATCACCATGGTGGCCTTGGGGAACGGCGCCACCCGACAGATCGAAGAGCAGGTCCAGTCGGGCGGCACCAACCTGATCACGGTGCGCGCCGGCAACTTCAGCAACCATGGTGTCAGCGGTGGCATGGGCACGTCTCCGCGACTCAAGGCCAAAGATGTCGATGCGATCCGAGCCCAGGTTGCCGGCGCCCAGTATCTGTCGGCCAGCGTCCAGACCCGCGACCAGGTGGTGGCGGCCGGACAGAACTGGTTTACCCGTATCGAAGGTGTGGATGTCGAGCTGCCGCTCATCCGATATTGGGACGTCGCCGACGGCGCCTTCTTCACCACCGCGGACGTGAACAGCGCCGCCAAGGTCGCCGTGATCGGCGCGATCGTCCGTGACAATCTGTTCGGCGAGGGCAGCGACCCCATCGGCCAAACCATCCGCATTCGCAACCAATCGTTCAAGGTGGTCGGCGTCATGAGCGTGAAGGGGTCTGGGTCATTCGGCGAAGACCAGGACGACACCATCTTCGCGCCCTACACCACGGTACAGCGCAAGCTGCGGGGCCGCGACGGCACCAACATCTCCGGCATCACGATTGCCGCGCGCTCCGCCGACACGATTGTGGCGACGACCACCCAGATCGAAGAGGTGCTCCGAGCCGAGCACGAACTGATTGACGGCCAAGAGAACGATTTCATGGTGCGCACGCAGGACGACATGATGAGCATGCTCACGAGCACCACGCAGACCATGACGATGTTCACGCTCGCCATCGCCGTGGTCTCGCTGGTAGTCGGCGGCATCGGCATCATGAACATCATGCTGGTGTCGGTGACCGAGCGCACGCGCGAGATCGGCCTCCGGATGGCGGTCGGCGCCAAGGGGCAAGACGTGCTGTGGCAGTTCCTGGTCGAGGCCATGGCACTCAGCCTCGTTGGTGGACTGCTCGGTGTCGGTCTGGGCTTCGGCATCTCGCAAGGTCTCACCCAGTTCCTCCAGTGGCCGACCAGTGTGCCGCCCGAAGCGGTCGTGATCTCGGTCGGGTTCGCGGCCGTGATCGGCATCGTCTTTGGCTTCTATCCCGCCTGGAAGGGCGCCCAGCTCGATCCGATCGAATCATTGCGGTTCGAGTAATCGCCACCCACGAAGGGTCGCGTCTCGACTAGTGGTTCTTCGGCCCGCGGCGTGTTGAATAGCGTGTATCGTTAGCCGGTCTTCCGTCATTGGGGGTGTCCAAACGGTCCCGATAGCCTGGCCGTTGACACCTCAGAACAAGGAGTTCCAGGTGCTCACTCGACGCGCATCCCATCTGCTTGCCGCCCTCTCGTTCACCGCGCTCCTGGTCGCCGGCGTCGGCGACTCGCTCATTGGTGCCGGTGCCGCTGCCGACGTGCCTCGTGGGACACCGGCGGAGGTCGGCTTATCGGCCGAGCGACTAACCAGAATCAACGACGTCGTCCAGCGGGCGATGGACGACAAGGCGATTTCGGGCGCGGTAACCATCGTTGCGCGGCACGGCAAGGTCGCGCACTTCGAAGCCCAGGGGCTGATGGATATCGAGGGCGGCACCCCGATGCGCACCGATACCATCTTTCCGATCGCGTCGATGAGCAAGCCCGTCACGGGGGTCGCTATTCTGATGCTGGTGGAGGAAGGCCTGGTGCGGCTGACCGACCCGGTCTCGCGGTTCGTTCCGGAATTTCGTGAACCGGAGATGGCGGTCTGGCAGAGCGACACGCGGCCTCGGCGCGGCGCAGACGCCCCCGAGCCGTACACGATCCCCGCTGCCCGCGAAATCACCATTCGCGACCTGATGACCCACACCTCGGGGCTTGGCAGCGGCGGGGCCGGGGCCATCGCGACCCGGCGGGTCGCGCCGCGGCGGTCGACGGACACGCTGAAGACCTACGTGGCCGAGTTGGGCGACGCGCCGCTCGACTTCCACCCCGGCACGCACTGGGCCTACAGCGGCCTGAACGGCATCGACACGCTCGGCCGGGTGGTCGAGGTGGTCTCCGGTCTGACCTTCGACCAGTTCCTCGAGCAGCGCATCTTCGCGCCGCTGGGCATGGACGACACGGCGTTCGTCCCAGCCACCGACAGCGCCTCGCGCGTGGTCACGCTGTATCGCCGGTCATCAGACGGGCTCGAACGAACGGACGTGCCCGGGTGGGTAGACACGACGACCCTGTTCTCCGGTGGCGGCGGGCTCTGGTCGACGGCGGAGGACTACCTCCAGTTTGCCCAGATGCTTCTCAACCGCGGCGAGCTGGGCGGCGTCCGCCTGCTCGGGTCGCGGACAGTTGAGCTGATGGCGTCCAACCACGTCGGTGACCTGTTCGCGGAAGGCGGCACGACCGGCGGACGTCCGGGGATGGGCTTTGGGTTGACGGTACAGGTCGTCGAAGATGCCGTCGAGGCGCGGCAGCCCACATCGAACGGCAGCTTCGGGTGGGGCGGCGCCTTCGGCACCAATTTCTGGGTCGACCCGAAGGAAGACCTCACCGCGGTGTTGATGGTGCAAACCCCCGGCGGCACGCTGCGCAACGACTTTGCCAACGCGGTCATGCAGTCGATTGTCGACTGAGGCCACGAACCCAAGTCACGCGATCAGTCCGTGGGGAAAGGAACCCAAGATGAGCACAGGTAGTCGGTATGTCGTGGCGCTCGGTATCGGTCTGTCCGTCGGTCTCATGGCTGGCACGGCTGGCGCGCAGGGCATGATTGGACCCTCGTTGGACGACGCGAAGAAGGCGTTGACCGCAGCCGAGGAAGCGGCCGTCGAGATGGGCGTCGGGCTCAGCTGCGCGATTGTCGACTCACGAGGCGCCCTCGTGGCCCTGACCCGCATGGACAGCGCTCGGTACTTCACGGCGGACGTCGCGATCGGCAAGGCACGGGCGTCGGCCACCTTCGGCGCCCCGTCGGGCGGACTCACCAGAATGGGCACGCTCGGCCTGGACAAAGTGATCGAAGGGGGCGAGATGTTGTTCCTGCAGGGCGCCGTCCCGATCATGCAGGATGGCCAACCACTGGGCGCCCTTGGGTGCAGCGGCGCCGCGGCCCAGCAGGACGAAGACGCGGCCAACGCTGGTGTGGCGGCGATGCAGTAGCGCAGGAGGCCATCCCGGTCTATCGGTCTGCTTCACACTCACGATGTCTCTTAGGCCTCTGATCAAGATTGAGTAATCAAGGAGATATTGTCAAAAGTTGTGGATCTTCAAGCAGCGTGATCAGGCGGCTTCCTTCCGCTCCTCGTCGTTGCTTCGTTCCTGTCGCACGCCGTCGATGAATGTCACCCCCGCG